>JAQUSN010000002.1:0-203899 GCA_028715115.1 Patescibacteria group bacterium
GGTTTCCTGCTTTCCACACAAGAAACTTCATGGGAGGAACTTTCAACAACTGGATTGCCGGCGTGACCAATCCTGCCAGATATTTGCAAGCTGATCAGATAGCCAGAGGATCAAAAGGAACAATTACCACCAAGCTCGGGACTAAATACGGATACGAGCAAATAAAAGAACTGGCAAGTAAATTAGGAGTCGTCGGTCAGCCGGGATATTTGGATGTCATGAAAGAAGTGGAAAAAGATGTCACTAAAGGGCCGGTGGCCAAGCTTATGGGAACACCTGCAAAAGCAATGGAAGTCGTGGAAAACAGACTGCGACTGCCACTGTTTGTTGATCGATTAATTAAAGGCGATGCACCCGAACAGGCCGCCAAAACAGTCTTCCAATTTCACTTCGACTATGCACCGGAAGCCCTAGCACCATTTGAGCAAAACATCATGAAGCGGTTATTGCCGTTTTACAGATGGACTCGTGGAAATATTCCTCTGCAACTTGAACAAATGGTCAAACAGCCAGGCAAATATTCAGCCATCGGAAAAGGATTGCAGAACCTACAATCAGACAAAGAGAAAGCTCAAGAGGAATTCGCCTCATTGCCTCCTTATATGCGAGAGGGGTTGCCGGTCCGACTTGGCGAAAAAGACGGCTTTTCGCAATACATCTACGGCTTCGGTTTGCCCGTTGAGGATATAAACCGACTTTATAAAGGAAGTGCAAAAAGAACTGTGGCCAGCATGGTTGGCGAATTATCTCCGCTTTTGAAATACCCGATTGAAGTGGGTACTGGACAAAATCTGTTCACTGGGGAGCCAATAGCCGAATCAAACCGGGTGTATCCGTTTATAAACAAAGTACCGGGGCTGAGAGAATGGCTGGAAGTTAGAGAAAAGGAAAATAAGAATGGTTCGGTAAGTTACACCGCCAATGCTTACAAGCTTCACTTTTTAAACACTGCATTGGGGAGGTTCTATACCACGGCCGGAAAACTAACTGACGATAAAACATCGGGTGCGGTTAAGTTTCTTTATGGATTACTCGGCTCAAAAGCAAAATCAGTGGATATAGAAAAAGAAAAGTATTGGCGAGATCAGGAACTGCAAGACCGGCTTGAACAGGCGTTGGAAAGCAGAGGTCTGATCAGACAATTTGAAAGAGCATATGTACCAAAATAAAAATATGAATGACGAATCTTATCAAAACAACATGCAGGACAAACGGCTTGATAGCATCGAAAAGCATATTGTCATTATTAACGAGGAAATGGGGTCGGTTAAAAATGACATGGCTTGGATCAAGAAGTTTTTCTGGCTTATCGCCACTGCATCAGTCGGCGGACTTATAACCGCATTAATCAATTTATTAATCTCATTAGCAAAACACTATGGAACTTAAACCTGACAAAATCAAATATTTGGTTATCCATCATTCTGCGACCGCCAGAGATACCACGACATTCGATGCGGTAAAAAGATATCACATCTCAAAAGGTTGGGGTGACATCGGATACCACTTTTTTATAACAGCCAGCGGTAAAGTGATGGCTGGACGATCTGAAAATACGATTGGGGCACATTGTGTAGCCGACAGCATGAATTTCAAATCGCTTGGAATTTGTCTGCCCGGAAACTTCATGACTGAAGTACCGACCGTTGAACAATTATCCTCTTTGTTGGATTTACTCAAAAAGCTGATGTCGAAGTACAGCATTCCGAAAGAGAATGTTCTCGGCCATCGTGAGGTCAGCGGAGCTTCGACAGCTTGCCCGGGAGATAATCTCCAAAAATGGGTATCTAATTTTAGAGGGCAAAAGAGCGAAACTGACCGATCTGTGATTGCCGAACAGGTCATGAACCATTTAGAACAAGCAATCGATAAATTAAAACAAATACTATGACACAAGCACATAAAGAAGCCTTAAAGCACCTTGCGATAGTTTTCCTATATTCCGGAGTCTCGTCCATTCTGCCGATCTTGTTGGCTTATGTACAGAATGACCCTCGTTGGGCATTATTAATACCGCTTATAAACTCAGCGTGGTATGCCGTAACCAGATACCTGAAAGAAAGGAAACTGATCGAGGAAGCCCTAACGAGAGGCGATGAATTTTAGCTAAATTAAGCAATTCAGATTAATAGACTTTTTGAGCAAAAGCCGGAACATCAAAATAGCTAGGATTATCCTTGTAAATTCGGCGTAATTGGCGTATAATTTTATCAATACGACTCATTGACCAGCTTCTGGTGGTGTAAACTGGTTCAAAGTTCCGGAAATCGCCACCGCCAGCACAAGCTGTTATCGTGCAACCCGAGAGCCCCCATCTTTACTGTGTTTTAAAGTATGCGGGAAATTCCCACCTAGATATGTAGATGGGGTTCCGAACTAAAAGGGCCGACATTCTTCCAACCATAATCAGCTCGGGTCAAAAGGGGCGGGATTTTATTCCGCCCCTTTTGCTTCAGGGCATACTATTCACTTCTCATCCTGACCGTTTATGTTATATTAATATTATATAATCAGTAAGCAAAATCATTATGGAGCTAAATAAAACATATAAATTCCCCCCAATATTTATATCATTCTTGTATGCAAAATTAACTCTACTTTTATTATTGATTTCTACCCCATTCCTTTTTCTCGGTCTTAATGGTTGGTTTGTCATAGTAATCTGCTTGTTTATTTTTCTCGGCCTCCCATTCGCTCTTTATTTTGCTCTAGATTACAACAATACTTCATTTTCAGTTGAAGAAAACAAGATAACGTTAAACTGGGGAATTATCTCAAAAAAATCAAAAACAATAGTGTTCGATTCAATTCAGAATGTAACGATCATCAGCGGATTATTGGCCAGAATATTCGGAATTTTCGTGCTTCGTATTTGGACGGCTTCACCAGGGCAAATTCACAAGGATTCTCCAGATGGTGTTTTATATCTTGCGGCTCTTGACGCCGGGTGGCTTAAGAATTTTATGACCGCAAATAGATTGAAGCAATAGTAATTTCGTTTTATTTGGATATGAAAACCCACTCTCACATCTTTCCTCAAGTCGTCGCTTGGCCGAATCTGTATTTAGCCTCATACGAAACCAGCCGAGGTAAACGTTTTTGTCCTTCAACCCTCAAATTCAACTGGGATCTTGAAACCAATATTTCTACTCTTCAACAAAGATTGTCGGGCCAAACTTATCGCCCCGGCCCATATCGTCCTTTTATGGTCTATGATTCCAAAAAGCGAGAGATTTTAGCTCCGACTTTTCCCGACCGCGTGGTTCATAGCGCTTTGCATCGTATTATTGAGCCCATCTTTGACCCTTCCTTTATCTTCGACTCCTATGCTTGTCGCAAAGGTAAAGGCACGCATCGAGCTATCAAAAGACTACAGAGTTTTTTAAAAAGCGCCTTTATGACCGGTAGCCGACCGAGCGCAGCGAGTTTAGAGAGAGAGAGAGAGAGAGGATAAAACTGCCGGCCAAATTTATGTTTTGCAGGGTGATATCAGCCGCTATTTTCAGAATATCGATCACGATATTCTTTTTAATTTAATCCAAAAGAAAATCAGGGATAAGTTCGTCCTTCGCCTGATTAAAATCATCATTGACAGCCACGCCCCCGGTCTTCCTATTGGCAATTTAACCAGTCAACTATTTGCCAATATTTACCTCAATGAGTTGGATAAGTTTGTCAAACACACCTTGGGCTTAAGATATTACCTTCGTTATATGGACGACTTTTTAATTTTGGTATATAGTAAACAAGAAGCTTGGCAGTTGAAAAATCAGATTGAAAACTTCCTGCGAGAACGGCTGAAATTACGGCTTAATCCTAAAAGACTGGTGATCGCGCCGGCTATCAGAGGCATTGATTTTCTCGGCTACGTAGTTTTCCCCAATTATCGATTGCTAAGAAAATCAACAGTCAAAAGATGCCTCAAGAGATTTAAAAAGGGAGTTAAAAAATTTGGCCCATCTTTTTTGGCCGGTCAGGACTTCCAAAAATCCTGGGTTTCTTGGGCCGGTTATGCCAAGTTCGCCAGATCATGGCAACTAAGGAAAAAAATACTTAAGATGCTGCAAAATTACGCTCAAGCGAGTTGTCATAAGCTATGAATCATTTCATGAAGTTTTTTTGTTTCCAAAAATTATCTCAGCGACGAGCTCTTACACTGGTCGAACTTATGGTCGTGATCGGCATTATTGGCATTTTGTCGGCTATAGCTGTGGCCAGCTTTAATTCGGCTCGGGTCAAAGCCAGAGACGCGGTTAGAGCCCAGAATCTTAAAGCCCTGTCTATGGCCCTGGAGCTTTACTATGCTAACAACAATTCCTATCCTAGCGGCGATATTGGGCCTTCAGATAGCGACTCTAATTATGGTTTTTGTTTGGAACAATCAACGAACTTTGCCACTTTAATGAGTTCATATATGACCCAAATTCCCAAAGACCCCCTTTTCCAAGATACGGCCTACCCCGATCATTGCTATTGGTATCGTACCGCTGGTAACGGCTCTCAATACCACATCTCGGTTTATGTCGAATCATCTAATTACGATCCGGCTCAGCAAGACGGCGGACAGGAAACCACCTCTTACGAAGTTTATGGCGGCAATAATGCCCAGCAATTAGCTCGAGGTGATGTTCTCGTGACCAAAACCGGCAACAACTCCTATTATTTTGACCGCACCGGCTCAGTTCTCAATGGTAAGACTGGTTTTTACGTTATGCAATACGAAGCTAAATATGACACTGACGCAGATGGCAAGGGCAATGATGCCGGTACCGATGTGCCGCCAACTGGATGTCGAGTCAGTGCTTCTTACGACACTTGGGATTGGGCCAACACCTCTTCTCCTTGTCCGTCTTCCTGGAATGCCAGCCAAGTGGTTTCTTCTCCGGAAGGATCGCCCATCGCCGGCATTACCCATACTCAAGCCATATCAGCCTGTCCGACCGGCTATCATTTGATTACCAACGACGAATGGATGGCCATTGCTCGAGACGCGGAACAAGTCCAAGCAAACTGGGCTAACAATCAAATCGGCTCGACCGTGGCTTCTGGCGGCGGCTTAAAACGAGGCAATGTCGGCATTACCGATTCAGCCAGCTACAATGGCGCTGATCCGGAAAAGGGCCTAGGCAGAAATTCCAAAGCTATGTTGACCTTAAGTAACGGTTCAACTATTTGGGATATTTCTGGCAATGTCTACGAACACGTGTCTTTTACGCCGTCTGGCGCTGACGCTACCCACCAAGAATTGGACCAACCAGACGATGACGATGTTTCAGGTTGGAATTACTATGAATTTACCGCTTTGAATAATAACGGGGCCAATACTTTTACTACCGGCTACACTGACGGCAAGGCGGTTTTTCGTCCCTCTGACGATACTTGGAATTCAAATTATGGTGTGGGCAAGATTTATGCCAACTCAAACTCAGCCGCTGTCACCGCTCGCGTGTTCGTTCGTGGCGGCAACTGGCACAATACGTCCCGTGCCGGAGTCTTCGGCTTGGACTTGCATTGGACCGCGTCGGGTTCGAGCTACGATGTTGGTTTTCGCTGCGCCCGGTAGTCCCCGTAGATATTTGGTATTTGGCCCGCCAGCAGGCGGGTTGGAAATTTGGCTTTCCGACTTAATCTTGTCTGTTCCGCTTCATTTGTATAATTTTTAGAAAATTTTAGAAAATAATTACGCTTTTATTGATGGAGCCAATTTACACATGGGTGTAAAAAGTTTAGGTTGGAAATTAGACCATAGAAGATTTAGAATCTGGTTAACCGAGAAGTACTCTGTCAGCAAAGCATATATTTTTATCGGCTTGATTCCGAAGAACAAAGATCTTTATACTAATCTGCAAGAAGCCGGCTTCACTCTAATTTTTAAGGAAGTTGTTTATGATGGTGACGGCAAAGGGCAATTGCGATGCCGATTTGGTCTTAAAGACAACCCAAGAAGCTTATGAAAATTTATTTGATAAAGCTGCTATTGTTTCCAGCGACGGCGATTACGCTGGGTTAGTAAAATTTCTTCAAGATAAAAATAAATTGGCGATAGTTCTTTCGCCAAATTTAGAAAATAAATGTTCGATTTTATTAAAAAGGACAAATGCGCGCATCGCTTATCTTAACGATCAAAAATCAATTTTAGAACTAAAATGAAAAAGCCCCCGATGGAGACGAGCTCCATAAGGGTCTTCTTCGTGGTGATAATGCTAGTACAATAGATTAGAGATTAAAGTCAAATTAAAATCTGTGGATAACCTTTAAAATTATTCAAAATGCTTCAAAATCTACCGATTTTTCAAAAAATTTACGATTTAATCCTTTGGCTGCATCCGGTAATTAATAAATTTCCCAAGTCGCAGCGCTTTATCTTGGGCCAGCAGACGGAAAATACAGCCTTGGAAATTATCAAAAACGTCATTGCCGCCAACGCCGAAAGAAACAAGACGGCCTATCTTAAACAAGCCAGTATTGATTTAGATAAATTAAGAATTTTAATTCGTTTAAGTAAGGACTTGAAATTTATCAGTCTCAAACAATATAGCTTGGCCGCGGAGAAAATTAATGAAGTCGGCAAAATGCTCGGCGGTTGGCTGAAGAGCAGTTGTTAATCAAAGGGGCAAAGTCAAAGCGCTCACGTGTTCATTCGTGGCGGCAACTGGAACAATACGTCCAATGCCGGAGTCTTCAACTTGAACTTGAATTGGAACACGTCGAATTCGAACAACAATGTTGGTTTTCGCTGCGCCCGGTACTCTTTTTTCTGGCCAGAGCAAAATGTCTATGGACATGAGCCAGCGTCAGAAGACTACGGATTTTGTTCCTCTCCTTAGTAGGTCAAAGCAGTGGCAGCTAGAGGTTTGACCGAACAGGGAAACCAAAAAGCTCGTACCCTTGAGGAATCAAAGTAGTTTTTTTCGAAATCTTTCCTTAAGGCCAATGGGCTTTGGCTAAAAATAACAGGACTATTTGTGTTGTCTTGTTGTTTTTAGTCTCCGACCTTTTTAATCTTTCAACCACCACCAAAATTGATTTTTGAGATATTGGCCTAATTTGTAAGTATTAGCATGTGACAATACACCGAGATATGATTGGAGCGATTGTTCGAGCGTCTTCTCGCTAATTATACCATTTTTATATTCTTTAATTCGGCCCCTTAACTTTCGCATTATTCTTTGTTTCGTTTTAGTTTTGATTAGGCGGTAATAGGGTAGGAGTAGGTGGCCTAGAAAATCAATGCCCTGATCAAATTTACGAATGATAATTTTCTTCGGATGAATTTTTAAGAATAATTTTTGCTCTAAAAGTTTTTTCATCGCTTTTAATATTTTTCTTAGATATTTTTTATCATTAGCCACGACAATAAAATCATCTGTATAGCGCAAATATTTTTTAATTTGTAATTCATGCTTTACAAATTGGTCAAACTCGTTAAGATAGATATTCGCAAATAATTGAGAGGTCAAATTACCAATCGGGAGGCCTCTCTTTTTAAATAGATCGGATTGATTAGAGCAAAAACTTTCAATAATTTCCTTAATTAACCACATTGCCTTGTCGTCTTTTATCTTTCTGCTGACAATTTCTAATAGAGTATCATGATCCACGCTGGCAAAGAATTTACTGATATCGCATTTGAGGATAAAACAAGGTTTGGTGTGATTAGCACTAGTAGCTCGTAGAATTTTGGTTAGACAATTCACGGCCTTGTGTGCTCCTTTGTTAATTCGACAAGAGAAAGAATGGCCGATAAAGGTTGGTTCAAAAATTGGATTCAAAACAGTAAAAACCGCATGATGCAGTACGCGGTCACGAACCAAGGCTTTGTGAATGTGCCGTTGTTTGGGATCGGTAATAAAGAAAGATGTGTATGGGCCATGCTTGTAAGCATGGTTTTGTAAGTCCCGGTACAATTGGAAAATATTGGGCTCTAAATTAAATTCAAACTTCAGGATATCTGATTTTTTCTTTTTATCTTGGCGAAATTCGTCCCAAGCTGAAAACAGATTTTCCAAAGAGATGATCTTTTCAAACAGATGGCTATAGATCTTCATTTTAATTTTTAATAAATAAAACTATGCCCAACGAATTCGACGTTCCCATCTTAAAAAACATCTATGATCTCTACAAAATATTCTATGGTTTTCGCCACGGTGTTTCCAAACAGGATCGCTACACTATTTGGCAAAAATCAGAGAACCTGATTTTAGAGATTATTGAAGCCATTCTTTTGGCTAGCCAGCAGAGCAAGATTAATAAAGTGCCAACCCTTGAGCGAGCTAGCGCTAAACTTAACTTCTTGCGAGTTTTTATACGCTTGATGAAAGAAGTCAAAATCATTGACCAGAAAAAGTATCTAACCTTGCAAGAAGCTGTTGATGAAATTGGCCGGATGCTTGGTGGTTGGTTAAAATCTAGTAAAGATTTTTAAGACTTCAATCAAAGGGCCCCTTATGGGGGCCCTTTGGCTTAGACAGAGAAATGACTTCCGGGCCGCGGACAGACCGATGTTGTCGTTGCGGTTGTCATCCCAGTTGTTGTTGACGTTGAGACCATTCGCATCGAAGTTGCCGACGTTGACGCGGTTACCGTCCGAAGTGAGAAAACTGTCTGTTTTCATCCAAATCTTCAGAAGTTGAGGTTTGCCGTTCCGTTAAGAATCTATATCCTCTTCTTCTTGTTTACCCTGAGTCGTGGGAAGGGTAGTTTATTCGAGAGTACTCCGATTAAATCAGAGATCTCCACTAAAAACAGACAAGAAGTTCTGCCTCCATCTTTTTTCACGCGCTATCGCAATCCGTAGAAAGGCGATACTCTGGTGAAGTCTCCCGCTTCCGCCGAAGCTTCGACAGGTAGGCAAAAGAAGAGACGTTCGGCGAGGTTAAACCTTGATCTAGCCTTCATTAGCCGAACATTATTATAATATATCAATTTTAACAAAAAAGAAAGAGCCTCCACACAGAGCTACCGGTTGTGGTAGATGTAACGGAGGCTCAAGGATTCAAGAAGTGTCTAGGTCTCGATGACTCAAGACTCAGAACTTCCGGGCCGCGGACAGACCGATGTGGTCGTAGCGGTAGCCATCCCAGTCGTCGACGACGAGACCATTCGCATCGAAGTAGCCGACGTAGACGCGGTAACCGCCCGAAGTGAGATCGGAGCAGCGGCCATATCTGGTCGGATTGACGTACTGACCGCTCTTCTTGAAGTACAGCATGGCCTTGGTAACTTCGGTCACAGCCGGCGGTACCTCATAGTTGGTCGGCAGCATACTCTGTTGGTCAGCGAAGGTCTTGTCTTCGGAATTCGGTACGATCTCGAGGGGCATCAGCCGCCAACGCAACTTGCCGGTCGTTCTGACGGCGAAACGCTGGTTGCTGTACCAGGCCTCGGAACTGTACTTGTAGAACCTGGGTTGGCCCGGGGCCGGCTGCAACTGCTGCCACTTCATGATGGTCAGCGGAGTGCCGTTGATCCGATCGAGCTCGAGGAAGGCGATGTGCGTTTCGCGAATCGTCTTGCCGGGCACGAAGGGGCACGGGCTGTTGAGCACTGTCTCGTTCCAGGGGAATCGGGCAATCTCTCGGAGCTGCTTCTTGGTGAAGCGTGCTCCGTAAAGCGCGGCCCAATCGTCAGGACCGAAGAAGCGTTCGTTACCCATCAGCTCACGGACGAGTTCCAGCGAGATCGGACTCTCGACTTCGCCGCTCAGGAAAGCTTCCGCCACCTTGCGGGCATAGTCAGGGTCGGTTCGCACACGATCCCAGTGGACCTTCGTCACTCCTCGATCTTGGAGTGCCTTGAGGGTCGATCCGATTTCTCCGAACTCCAGAGTCCAGAGACCATTTTGGTTTGTACCCATGGTACTTACCTCCTGTTGTGTTTGTATTCTCTTTGTCCTTTAGAGACTTTAGAGAATTTGACCTAGGCCGTAGGTCGCGGTCTCATCTTGGAATAAGACGAGCGTTTTAAAAATCAATTATCTTGATGCCCAAAACGCTCGTCTTATTGTCATCCCCTTACTTATTCTGATTATATTTTATCACATTTTTCCAAAAAAGTCAAGTTCTAGCTTGATCTTTAAGATTAAAAGAAAAGAGCCCTCACCACATGACCCGCCAAGTTTGGCGGATGTAGCGAAGGCTCAAGGAATCAAAAGGCTCGAGTGTTCGAGGTTTTAAGCTTCGAACTTCTGGGCCGCGGACAGACCGATGCCGTCGTCGCGGTAGTCATCCCAGTCGTCGCTGACGAGGAGACCATCCGCACCGAAGTAGCCGACGTAGACGCGGTTACCGTCCGAAGCGAGATCACTGCAACGAACGTAGACGCTTTCGAACAAGCGCTTGCCGGTGGCCAGGAAGTACAGCACCATGGTGTAGATCACCGTCTGAGCGGTGGGTGTGTATTCGTTCTCGGCCAGCAGCGCCTGCTGCTCGGAGTAGGTCTTGCCGATGGAGTTGTCCACCGGTGTCTTCCGAATCAGTTCCCAGCCGACTTTGCCGGGTTGCGAAGCGAACTTCTGGTTGTTGTACCAGTCCTGACCATAGAAGACTTTGCCCTTGCCGGCAACCAGGCGACGGATCTCGATGATCGAGGTGCCGAGGTTGGCTACCAGCAGGTGGGTGTTCTTGCAGGCTTCGAGTTCACCCTCGGTGAACGGCACTTCGGCCAGGGCCTTGATGATTTCGGGGCTCGGAGTGAGTCCGAGATGCTTGGCCGCCTCTTCGATGCCGAGCATGTTCGTGCCCATGATGGCACGGGCACGTTCCTGCGATGTCGTCGGCGTAAAGCCGCCGGCGGTTGCGAATGTGGCCAGGCGATCGACGAAGGCGGGGTCGGCGTTGATTCGATTGACGATCTGATCGGCGTTGTCTCCGAAAGCAACCCGGAGACGCTGTTCCGCGGCATTGAGATCGCCGGCGGGGACTTGTGTCCATTTCATGGCAGACTCCTTTCTCTGTTGACCCTTTGAGATTATTGCTGGGCGACTAGATGAGGATTTTGGGCTTACGATCCCTGTTTACGACCTGTCTCGGGAATGAGGCAAGTTATCTAAAGACCATTGTTTAATGATTTCCAGATAACTTGTCTCATTTTTTCTCTTGAATTCCTAATATATTTTGAGTTGTAAAGAACCTCCTTTGATTCTTATGCATATATTATAGCACAAAATAGGAAAAAGTCAAGAGCAAATTTTTGGCTTAAAATAAGTAGGGTTTGATGATTTTACGGTTATTTATTCTCTTCCATTACGGTAATCTTTTTATCTTTGTATTTTAATTTGCTTTTTAGATTAGCCAGTAGCTCCCGTTTGTCTGAGATACCGCCTTCTTTTAAGAGATACTTAGCATATTCGCGGATATTAACTTCACTTTCTTCAACCAAGGTTGGCGCGGTTTTGGTATTGCTGTCAACGATTTTTCTTAATTTATTAAATCTTTTAATTTCATCTTGGAGCTTAACTCTTATCCCCAGTTCATTGATACTTACAATATCTATAATCTTAAACAATTCGTCAATTAATTCCTCTTCCCTAATATATTTATTTTTACAGTTTCTATCTTTGGCCCTTGAGCAGCCGTAATAAATATAATGAGCCGAGCTGCCATCTTTGAGGGTTTTCCATTTTTCTTCAGCCGATATTCCTGACCCGCAATAGCCGCAAGTGAATAGTTTAGTGAAGGCGAACTCCTTGTTTTCTCGGACGATCTGATCTCTTTTTAATTGTGCTTTGGCCTTTTCAAATAATTCCTGAGTGATAATTGGCTGATGTTTGCCGGTATACCAGTTGCCGCTGCCTCGGGGATGTTCAAAAGCTCCATAATAGAACGAATTGTCTAGAATGCGATAAATCCCGCTTAGGGTTAGCGGCTTATTGCCTCGAGTATAGAAGTTCAGCTCGAATCTTAGCCAGTTGTACAGCTTAATGCCGGAACAATATTCGTAAGCAACCTTTTCGAACATTTTTTTAATTATTGGAGCCCTAGCCGGATCAACGACGATCTGGCATTTTTTATCCATCAATTTTTGGTTTAGATATCCAAGGGGAGCTAGTCCGGGCCATAAGCCCATTTCTACCCTAGTGCGCAATCCTCGTTTAACGTTAATACTGCGATTATCATTTTCCAGTTTAGCTTGCGAACCCAATATCATTAACAGAAATTTCTCGTTAGGGTTATTGGTAAATTTTTGGCCAAACGTACGAATCTCTATTAAAAGCTTGGCATCCATTAAATCAACTATTTTACCCAGATCGCCGGCATTTCTTGAAATTCTATCTGGCGCCCAAGTCAAAATAGCGTTATATTTTCCCTGTTTGATTTCTTCGATAATCTCATTGAAGATCGGCCTCTGTCCTGCTTCTTTGGCTGAATGCGACTCACGCTTCACGGCCGTGACCTCCAAGTTTTCCTTTTCGGCCAATTGAAACATTTCTTTAATCTGGCTATCAATCGACAGTACCTGTCTTTCTTCACTTTCAGTGCTTTTTCTAGCATAAAGGCAATATTTAGCCTTAATTACTTGATTAAGTCCTTGATTTTTTGCTAAGGTTTTTGTTTGTTCCATAGGTTTTTGTCTTATTGGTTACTATGGAAAGGAATGACAAAACTGCTCAAAGAGTCCAGAGCAGAGGAGTAGACAACCTGTCGGTAACTAAGCTTCACTTTTTACTTTGTTATGTTAAGATATAAGCACAATTAATTTGCCTAAACCCATGGATTTCTGTGGGCATGGCAATAAAAACCGGTAAAGGATATTAAGCTCGTCGTCAGAGCTCCTTTACCGGTCATATCCTCGAAAGGGGGTATGGGTAGCGCAAGCTATCGCTGGCGGCGAGCTTTGTGTTTTCCGCCAAATAGTAATTTTATTTTATGAAAAACAAGGTTATTAATTGGCTATTTATTCTCTGTCTTTTTCTAGTTTCTTTATCTTTGACTGGCTGTTCAAGCCAGACCACTAATTTAATAAACCAGCCAACAAACAATGTTGTTAATCAAACTAATAGTCCGACAGAAGCAGCAAACGAGGTGGTGCAAAACCTTCAAAACAATGTTGTCATTAACAATAAAGATAATAGTGTGGTGGATAATAATCAAATCCCCGACTATTATTCTGTCACTAAGGTGGTTGACGGCGATACTTTTAAGGTCTCAATCAATGGCTCAGAAAAAAGCATTCGTTTGATCGGCCTTGATACGCCAGAAACTGTTGACCCAAGAAAGCCAGTTCAATGTTTTGGAGTTGCGGCATCAAATAAGGCCAAAGAGTTATTGTCTAGCAAAAAAGTAAAACTCGAAGCCGATTCATCTCAAGGCGATCTTGATAAATATGGCCGCTTGCTTCGTTATGCTTTTTTGGAAGACGGTACCTTCTTTAACAAGTGGATGATCGCTAACGGTTATGGTCATGAATATACGTACAATTTGCCGTATAAATACCAAACAGAGTTTAAAGAGGCCGAGAGATCAGCCCAAACCAATAAATTGGGCTTATGGGCCGACGGCGCCTGTGATAGTCAAGCCAATACACAATCCCCAGTTCCGGCCACACCAGCAGCTACGGGGCATGTTTTTTACACCTCATCTTACTACACCTCTAAAACCTATTATTGTGATACAGATTTGGCATGGAAAAATCTTAGCCCAAAATACCTGAAACAGTTTTCAAGCGAAGTAGAGCTATCAAAGGTTTATCCTACCAAGACTCTTCACGAACCATGCAAATAGTTATCCGTTTGTTGAGCTATTATTTTTAGGTGGTGGCCATGGCTTACTAATCATGCCTCCCTCCTTATTATAATCTATAAGATATTCTCGTGTTTTCTCCTTGCTCTCCATGAGCTCAAGGAAATGGTTCCAGTCTTCTACCGTTACCACCTCTCCATTTGGACCGACGCTTTTTGAGCTATAGGGAGCACTGATGCAAAAATCAGGATGAATATTTCTCTTTTCTCTCTCTTCAGGACTTAAATATTGACCGAAATATTTTTCATAAAGCGCTGGTGGATAAAATTCGCGAGTTCGAGGGCCGGTTACTAGTAAATATTCCTGTAGCCAAATTAATTCATCCGAGCAACTGCTTTTTATTCTTTCAATATCTTCGGGTTTGAATTTCTCCGGCCAAAGGTTTCGATCATTATCATCCAAGAGGGGATAAATGCAGCAGGCAGCATTGGCAATCCGATTCTGAACAATTTCCCTATAAAGCTTCATAATCAATGATGAATTGTCTAATAGATTGCCCAATACGACAATGTTGGTTGATTTATCGCCGGCCGGCATAATCTCATTTTTAAACCATTCGCACATCCTTTTGCCTTCTTTGTAATTTTTCGCGGATTGCCTGTCTTCCAAATCGTCACAAATAATCAGGTCGGGTCGATGCTGTCCGAATTTTATTCCCCTGATATTTTGCCGTAATCCGGCAGCCATAATCATGGCTCCGTATTTTTTTAGCAAAATATGGTTTGGCCCCCAATCTTCATGATCTTGACGGAAGCCGCCGAAGTCATTATTTAATAGTTCATTGCTTTCCAGTTCGTATTTTATATTTTCCAGATGAAGCTTGGCTTGTTTTTTGTGCTGACTTAGAATCAGCACAAACTTTTTTTGCGGTTTGCCGATGATTGACCAAATAATGTTCGAAAGATTCATGATGGTGCTTTTGCCTGAACCGCGAAAAGCGATTATGTTAACCAATCGATATGAGGGATCTTCTGTGATAGTCAGCATCTGTTTGTGGAAAATAGCCAAAGGATAGCTTAAATGATCAGCCAAGTAAATTTTTGAAAACCAATAGTGACTTTGCTTGGCAAGTTCTTGTCGGAATCGGCGGCTTGTTTTTATCTGTTCAAAAATGGTCCCAATCGGCTGGGTCTCGTTCCTTCTTGGCACCAGCTCCGTCTGTTTTTGGCGGGATTCCTGATTTGTCATATTCCTCTTTTGCCACTTCCGTGGCTATTTTTAACAATTTAATTTGCTCCGGCTTTAATTCTTCATAATACGCTTCTTTTACTGTGTGCAGTTTCTCGGCATATTGCGAATGGTGATTCTTAAGCCAATAAATAATGGCCGTGATATTTCCTTTTTTTATCAAGCTGAGCAACTGACTTTCAGCCATATCGTTGATTAGTGACGATCCATCAGAAATGGCATCATCGGCTAATCGGGCAAAGGCTTTATCTTCCTTGCGCCAACGATAATAGCTGCTTCTGTTGAGCCCGACCTTTTCACAGGCAAACTGAACTATGGGGACCCTCTTTAGTTGCTCAAGCAGATTTCTTTTTATTTCTTTGGTCTTCATAAAACCTTGTGCGCTTTAACTCCGGTTAGCTTTTCCCATCGGTTCCGAATAACCTCTGCATAGACGGGCGACTTCTCCATTAGATAGCAGCGACGTTTCATCTTCTCGGCAGCGATCAGTGTTGATCCGCTGCCGCCAAACGGCTCAATAATTAAGTCATTTCTCTTGGTTAAAACCTTGAGATAGGGGATAAGAACTTCAAGCGGTTTGGTTCCGAAGATAATCCCTTGGCCTGAGCTTTTCTCGTCGGCGGCCGTATATTCGATATAATCGGTGGGGCAATATTTCTTGCCGGCTTCGTAGCTTTCCCAATGCGGTTTGCCGGAAGTGGCGTAAAGAGCGTTTTCATATTCCTCTTGCAGTAATCCTTCTTCGGGCCCCAAATTCAAATCAACTTTCCCCTGGGTTCCCACGGCGGCAATATCTGTCTTATTGAAGAATTTATATTTAGCTGCAAAGCCCTGGCATCTGTTTGGCACATGCCAAGTAATCGTATTTCTGTATTTCCAGTGTTTCTCTAATTCCAACCAAATAGTTTTAAGATTCTTGGGATTTTCAAAGACAATAATTGAAAAGTCGGACTTTTGAATCTTGGCAACATTAGCCATCCATTTTTCGGTAAAGTCCGGCGGCAATTCATCTGTTTCCAGATATTTGCGATCTCGCTTTAAACCAAATCCCTCGATTGCTTCGCCGTGCTTCTTTTTGCCTTTTAAATAATCTAAGAGGTAAGGTGGGTCAGTGAAACACATATCTGCACTTTCATTGCCCATTAGCCTCAAGACGTCATTTTCAATAGTTGAATCGCCGCACATTAAGCGGTGATTACCTAATTGCCAAACGTCGCCCCTTTGAATCTCAATTTGAGAAATGTTTAATTTATCCAATTCTTTCTTTAGATCAAATATTTCTGGGCTTTCGTCAATGCCAAAGATGTTATCCATCTCTTCCGAAGAGAATCCAACGTCGCCCAGCATCTTTTCGCCAAAATCAGCCAAAATGTTCCAATCAAACTCACCGGTGTTTTTATTGAGGCGAAGATTGATTTCTTTCTCAAGCTCTAGGCCTGGGATATCAACCCAAACAATGGGCACGGTGGTAAAGCCCAATTCTTTGACAATCTTTAACCGAAAATTCCCGCCTAACACCACCCCTTTGCGGTTTAACGCTGAATTAACAATTAAAGGATCAATTAGTCCGAATTTAGCAATTGATTCTTTTAGATTTTTGCTTGTTTCATCTGACCAGACTCGTGGATTATATTCACACGGTTTTAGTTGATCAATTGAAACGTACTCGACCTTTAGAATTGACTTCGCGACAGAAGTTTCCATAGGTATTAAATTAATGATTAATAAATTAAATAAACAAAAGCGACCCAAAAAAGAATTCATCAAAAATTGATGTAACCCTTTTTTGGGCCGCGTTGTACATGTTGGAGATCAACCTAGGTTGGTGATTATCTTGATTCGATGGCTAATGTTATCGTAGCCTATCGGCGGAATTACGCGGTCTGTATTAAATTGTTATTTATAGTATAAAACAAGAATATATTTTGGCAAGAAAAGTTATCCACATATCGTGAACCCTGTGAACATAGTATACACTTGACAGTTTTTAAAATGATGTTATGATAATTGCATATGACTATTCATAAAACACAACTTAAATTATTAGAATTAATGAAAACACACAATCTGAATGGCCTGTCTTTGCGTGATATTGGTGAGTTAATTGGGATAAAGGATAAACCCCATATAATTAGGCATCATCTTTTACAATTGAAGAAACGAGGACTCATCTATTGGGATCAATCAAAAAAAGAGATTAGAAAAATATCAAAGGGAATAGAGAGCGATAGCGGTTTAGTTCCCATTCCCATTCTTGGCGCGGCTAATTGTGGCCCGGCCACTCTTTTGGCTGAACAAAATATTCAAGGATATCTTAGGATATCAAAAAGATTTTTGCCTCGAGTTACAAAAAATATCTTTGCCATTAGAGCCGTTGGTTCATCTTTGAATAGGGCCGATGTTGATCACAAAGGAATGCATATTGATGATGGCGATTATGTTTTGATCGATAGTAGTTATCGAAACCCACAAAACAAAGATTATGTTTTATCTGTTATTGATGATGTTGCCAATATTAAGAAGTTTATCAGAGAGAAAAATAAAATAACTTTATTATCTGAATCAACAGAAAATATTCCACCCATCTATATACACCGTGATGATAATTATATGATTAACGGTAAGGTAATCCAAGTAATTAAGAAACCTAAAATAGATTAATAGTATTTATAGTTCTTTAAAAGCTGGCGAGGAAAAACGGCGCCCGATTTATGTTTCTTTTATCTCAGACTAATCACCTTTACCCCCTCCAAGAGTTATTTTACGATGATTCTTGGAGGGCTGGTTTAAAGGTTGAACAGTCCGAGTTTAATTAACAATAATTGACGTACTGTTTTATGAATGAACGAATTTCGGTTAAGACAGGACAGATAGCGCCAATCTCTGGTCAATATAGGCCGGTCGGCACTACTTTTGAGATCACCCTTTCTAAGGGCGATCGCGTCCCGCCTTATCAAGGCAGAGCCTGGACATTTGTTTTGGTTGATAAAACCAAACATATGATTAGGTACTAATCTTGCTTTAAGCCTCGTCAGCTTTTAGAGAACTATACGATGTTATAATTTTATGCTGTCTAAGAAATCTATCGAGGAATATAAAAGGATATACAAAGAACATTATGGTCAAGAAATATCAGACCAAGAAGCTCTCGAACAGGGGACCAATCTGCTTAATTTTTATAAGATTCTTTATGAGTGCGAACTGAAGGAATTTCGATGGAAAGAGAAATTAAAAGACAGCCCCAAGGGGGTTCACATAGATGCTGGGGAATATACTTGTTGTGTGTGCAAAAATCATGTTGATGGTACAGTTTGTTGGTATGATCAAAATGGTATTAAATGCCCTCTATGCCAGAAAGCTGTTGAGAATAATATCATTCCAGTAGAAGTTTGTAAGGATCGTGATAGTTGGTATGCTGTTTGGGAATTTGATCATTATTTTAAGATGAAAGCAGCTACCGTTCGTAAGTTCATTCGCAATGGTAAACTTAAAGCAAGAATTATAACAGATGAAAACGGGCATACACATTGCGAGGTTTTAATGATTAAAGAAAATTCAGAAGTTTTACCATCCAAGCCAAAGAGTCATATGGTGCAAAATAAAGATGGGTCGTTCCACGTAGAGTATGAAGAAGTTAATTTAGATAAGTTATTAAAATAAAAATATTTTATGGATAATGATGGAATAAATTTAGATTTATGGAATAAATTAAGTGCTGTTCAAAAGAAGACTCGAATAGAGTTCGCGCTAAAAATTATTATTAATGTTGCGCAGATTCAAAAACAATCACTAAAAAATATTAAAAAATTTGGTAATCCAGACGCAGAAAGGTTTCTCTATTTTGAGAAAACATTAGATGATATATGGGAAAACATAAAATTTGCTATTTCATTGGGAAAGGGGAAAAACAGAAAGTTTGCCTTTTATCCCGCTAGAAGTGTTTTAGAAAATTTTTTTAGATTAGATTATTTTACCCAGCAAAATCCGCAAGAACAAAAAAATATTGCCATGATGGAGGCTCTTAAAGTTTGTAAGATAATGTATGATCAAGAAAAAACAAACAATCATACAGAGGGGATGAAATCTTTTAATAATCACTATCAGAAAGTAAGCGATGGTACCTACCAAGATATTGATAGTATAAATTTAAGTAGTCTTGATGCGTTTCCGTCAATGAAAGAAATGATGAAGCGTTCAAATCTTCTAGATGGGAATGAATGGTATTTTATATATCGGAGCTTGTCAGAGTCTGCTCATGGAAAATTTATGGCTAGACTGATTAGAGAACTTGATGATAGGGCAGAGTATATTAGATCATTAATGTGTTTAAATCGTATAGCAATTGAAACAATTAAAATTACTGATTTCCATTTAAGATTTAAAACTAAAGATGACGTAAAAAGGGTTATTATACAGGCTAAGTCAATCATTGAGAGACAACAATCATGATTCAATTTATTACACCAAAATTATTTCAGAGCATTGTTGATCAGGGTTATGATATGGCGGCTTTATGGATGAACGAAGTGGTCAAAATGATTTTAAAATTATATTGGCCATATATTTTAGCTTTTTTGTTTTTCGCTGCATTGGTCAAAATTTGCCAATGGAGAATTGGCAGTTTAATTTATCATATAATTGCCGGCACCTTTTTAATGGTCCTATTTATAATTGGTGGGGGATTTAAAATATTTTTTAATCCCTTCTTTGATTTAATCTGTTTTTTCATATATAAACTTTCATTCTATTTAACGGGCCAAACTTGGCACAGTAGATTAAGGTAGTTAATGTTCTTCTGGATAGAGAAGAAGGGTATCTTAGCAAAAAGAGACACAAAGCACTCCTTTTTATAGTGTCTCATTTGTCGCATTTTGGGCTGCATAAGGTCGGCCTAGCAACCCACGTGCTTCAAAATTAGCACTAGACAAGTCGCCAAATAAGCTTTATAATTTCTATATATACGGGGTACTTAACCAGAGTGTCCCGCCAGCAAAAATATTTATTACATAATCAAAAAGCTCCGCAAGTGGGGCTTTTTGGTTAGTTCAACATGTCCTTGACGTACGCCCCAGCATATTATATTATTTAAATAGTTGGATATTGGAGGTCTTTTCGTCAGATATAACATTATTTTTTAATGGGTTTATGTCTGTATCGAAGGTGATCATAATATCCGGACCCCCATGTACGGGGAAAACTACTTTAGCGAAAAAAGTAGCAAGCGTTTTTGGTTTGCCTATAGTTAGTTGTGACTCGATAAGGGAAATACTGTTTGATATATTTAATTGTTCTAATTTAGTGATGTTTAGAAAAGATCGAGAAGCCGGCTTTGCCATCATGTTTAATATTTTGAAATTACTTTTTACTTGCAACCAGAATTTAATAATTGATTCGACTTTTTGGAGAAGAGAGGTTAGGAAAGAATTAAAAAAATTACAGAAACAATATAAGTTTAAATCTTTACAAATCAATCTTAAGTCATCTGGCATTGTTCTTTGGGATAGATATCAAGAGAGGGTAGCGTCTGGCCATCGGCATAAGGGATATTTAGATCATTTAAGGCAAAGAGAATTAAGGGCTAAGATTATAAAAGGTTTTTCTATTCCGCCTAAATTGAAGGGCAAAACCATAAAAGTAGATACAACCGATTTTACCAAGGTTGATTATAGGGGGTTAATAAAGAAGATAAAAATTTTTTTAGCAGCATAGATTATAATATAAATGGTCGAGATAAAATTAGTCGCTACTATTTTTATTGGTATTGTCGCCGGATTTCTTGGCGCCGTTGCTGGCGGTGGTGGGTTGATTTCAATACCTTTTTTAATTTTTCTTGGCGTTCCTCCACAAATAACTTTAGCCACTAATAAATTTGGCGGTCTTGGTCTTAGTCTTGGCGGTTTATACAAATTTATTAAAGAAAAGCAAATCGTGTGGAAGTACGCCATTTTTTTGTCTATCGCCGGTATTTTGGGCAGCATTATTGGGTCGAAAATATTACTTTCTTCAAATATCGTCTTCCTTCAGAAATTAATTGGCGCTTCTTTGATTGTTTTGGTTCCGACTATATTTCTTAAAAAAGATTTTGGTATTGTAGAAAAAGAAGTTTCTAGCGCAAGAAAAATTTTAGGATGCTTTTTGTATTTTATTGTCGCGATAATAGCAAGTTTTTTGGGCGGCTTAGGCGGCATAAGCATGAGTATTGTTATTTTGTTTTTCGGTCTTTCGATAATTAAAGCCAATGCTACTGAGCTTTTTTCTTATTCGGCCTTTTCTTTGTCGGCAGTAATTATTTTTATTTTTAATAAGATTATTGATTATCGAGTTGGCGTTGTGCTTTTTTTGGGCATGCTTATCGGCGGATATATAGGCGCCCATACGGCTATTAAAAAGGGCAATAAATGGGTTAAGGCTGTTTTTTCTATTGTTGTCGTTGCTTCGGCCGTTAAAATTCTTTTAAGTTAAAATGTTTATTAATTATTTTTTTAATTAGTTTTTGCATAATAATTAATGGCATATATTTTGTTTATAATAAAGTAATTATTATGATCGCATTAAAAAGAATTTATGAACCATATAAAAAGGATGACGGTTTCCGCGTCCTTGTCGATCGGCTTTGGCCGAGAGGTATTAGTAAAAGTAGGGCTAAAATTAATTTGTGGTTGAAAGATATCGGACCAAGTAATGAGTTAAGAAAATGGTTTTCTCATCGTGAAGACAGGTGGATGGGGTTTAAGAAAAACTACAAGCAAGAACTCAGGGGGAAACAAGATTTACTAATTCAATTAGCGAACCTATCAAAAAAACGAAAGAAATTAACCCTGCTTTACGGAGCTAAAGACGAGAAACATAATCAAGCGGTAGTTATAAAAGAAATGTTAAGACAATAAACAAAAGATTTTCTATGGTCATGGCACTGGTGTTTGCCATCTTGGCTCCTTGCATTTGGGCGTTCATGAATGTTTTAGATAAATACGTGATTGTCCACAAAGTACAGAAGCCCTTAAGCTTTGCTGCCGTAGCCGGACTTGCCAATTTAACCATTGGCGTAGTCTTGGCGATTTTTTTGAACTGGTCTGATATTCAACTAAAAGATACTGTTTTTTCCGTTATTTCTGGAATTTTGTTTGGCGCGCAATTCTTTTTTTATTATTTGATTTTACAAAAAGAAGACGTTTCGCATTTTGTTGGCTTGTTATACATTTATCCGATTATTATTGCGATTTTGTCTTTTTTGTTATTGCATGAGCGATTGTCGCTTTTTAGCTATTTAGGCATGATTATTACTTTGAGCGGCATCGTTATTTTGTCAGTTCGTGTTAGCCAACTTAAATGGCAAACCGGCATCTGGATGCTTATTTCGATGATTGTAGTTGTGTCACTTTATGAATTCAATATAAAAGTATCTACGGAAAAATTACCCGAATTAAATGGCGTATCTATTACCGGCATTTTTGCCGGGCTAACTGCTTTAACTATTTTATTCAAAAATGAAAATCGTCGTTGGTTTTGGTCAGAATTAAAAAATATAAAATGGGCATATTTAATAGAGACCTTCACTTTTTTGGGAATTTTAACTACTTATTTAGCCATGTCCGGCCTTTCAGCGACAATCGTTTCTTCAATGGCTTCAATTCAGCCATTAGCAGTTTTGTTATTTGAAAGTGCAATGGAGAGAAAATTTGGTAAAATGACGCGCGATAAATCTTTTAGACATAAATTATTGCCACTTAGTCTGGTCGTGGTTGGCATTTTCCTGTTATATTTGCCCGAAGCGCTTAAACGATAGATCTGGACTTTTCGTTTATTTTTGCTCTAGATATCTCGGTTTTCAGTGTGGTGGGGTGGCAGAGTGCCTGCCTGTCCTGACTGCCGTCAGGTAGGCGGTAGGCAGGGACTATTACACTGGCTTGTCCCGCAATAGAGCGGAAGGGTGGCAGAGTGGACTATTGCACCGGTCTTGAAAACCGGAGTACCGCAAGGTACCGCGAGTTCGAATCTCGCCCCTTCCGCTCTGATGCGGGGTCTTGAAAACCATCCGCTTACTGGCGGAAATCCCTGCCTGCCGGTAGGCAGGTCGCCCCCACCGCCAAGATATTTTTCGGTATTTAGATTTATTAGAAGTCGGCTCATTGTGAGTCGACTTCTGATGTTTTCTGGCAAATTAATCGGGGATTGACAAAAGAATATTTTTTTGCTTTAATGATATATATGAAGAAATTAGTAGTGATTATTGCTTTATTAATTTTATCTCTCTCGAGCGCGAGGGATGTTTTTGCAGTAGCTACGCCGATTACCCAAACTATTTGGACGGCCAATTTTACTTCAAAAAATTACGTTAATACCAGCAAAACCACCACTTATTGGCAATCTGGTTTTTATTCTTTACCGACTTCAAATGGGCAATATATTAATTCGGCTATTTTACAGACAAATGACATTTCTTTTAATCAGGACATTCTTCGTCTAACCATTTCTAATATTTCTAGCTTACCGGCCGGAACATCTATTATACCATACGTTAGTTTTGACCAAAATGTAGTTCAGCATACATTAAGTTGGGGCCAAGCCTTTGCGCCGACAAATAGGACTCGAAAGCTGCATTTAACTTTATATTTTGCCACTAACGACGTTTTGGTTACGCCAAAATTATATACCATTTATTTGCAGGTCGAAATGCAAGATCGTTCGCCAAGCGGCGCGGCTTCAAGGGACAGTAAGAGAATTTCAAATTTAAAATCAATGGTTAACATAGTTGAACGTTATCATAAAGACTTTCAAGTCTATCCGATAGTTAACGTGGACAAGGACGAAAAAACCGTTCAATGGGCTAGTTTAAGAAGCATTTTGGATTCGGCTACCAGTAATGGCTATAAGAAATATAATTCAGGTTTTATCGCCGAACCACAAGGCGTTGATTCCGAATATCAATATGGCTATTTAACAGATAGTGGGGGATATAATTATCTTTTCTGGACACAATTAGAAGACAGCGCCAATTCAAAAAATGCTTGGCTGGGAACCGCTTTTGATGTGGTTTGTTCGCCGCCAATCTTTTGTTTATCCTCAACGAAGGTTACTTCAATATCCGAGGGTGGTAATAGCAGTAATAATTCTTTTCCTTCGCCTTATGTTCCAATAGTTCCGCTTCCAGAAGAAAATAATCAAAACCAAAACACAACTAATATGCCATCAGAATCAGAGAATAATCAAAACATTTTTCTCAGACAAGTGGGCGACTCAAGAGTTTGGTTATTTATTAACGACAGAGTTGTTTGGTTAAGAACGCCGCAGGTTTTTCAACGATTGGGCGGTGATTGGAACGATATTTTGCCGATTAAAAATCTAAATTCAAGGAAACTTTTAAAATTTGTTAAAAGTCAAAGTTCGCCGATGGTTTATTTGATCAATTCTGGCTTTAAGCGACCGATGCTGAATTTACAAATGCTTGGTTTTTATGGTAAGACAAATGAAATAGTTACGATTAGCGACGACCTAATTAATGCGTTGCCTGATGATACGTTAATTAGAGCAGTTGGCGATGATAAGGTTTATTTGTTTGATCAGGGAATTAAAAGGTGGATAACCACACCCGAAGCCATGGTTAATAATAATTTTAATTTTAACGACATTATCCAGGTAAACCCGGCAGAGTTAAATTATTATCCAGACGGCAATCCGATTTTTTAAGTATTTTATCTATAAAAATAAGATGACGCCCAAAAGAGCGTCTTTTATTCTAGCCTCAATATCCTTCGGCCTACTTGCCGTTAGGCGGGTCTGTTGCGAGGTAATCGATTAATCTAGACAAAGAAGCAAGAATAGTTTATAATGGTTATGCAAAATAACAATTTATGAACGAAATTAAAATAGGCAAATATCAACATTATAAAGGTAAGTGTTACGAAGTTATTGGCTTAGCTTGCCACAGCGAAACATTTAAAGAATTAGTTGTTTATCGGGCGCTTTTCGATTCTCCGGAATTTGGCCATAATGCTTTGTGGGTCAGGCCAGCGAAAATGTTTTGCGAAGAGGTTGAGGTTAATGGTCAGAAAGTTCCTAGATTTAAACATCTTGGTTAAAATTATAAATAGTGTAAAATAATTTTATGACCGAAAATAGAAAAATTGGCGCTGGGATCGGTATTATGATTTTAAAAGATGGCAAAGTTTTACTTGGTCATCGCCACGAAGACGCGGAAAAAGCTTCAAGCGCTTTACATGGTGAAGGCACCTGGACTATGCCTGGTGGAAAACTAGATTTCGGTGAGAGCTTTGAAGATGGTTGCCGGCGCGAGGTAAAAGAAGAAATTGGAGTTAAAATAAACTCTTTTAATTTAATCAGTGTCACCAACGACGTTCGACCTGATGCGCATTTTGTGACTATGGGCTTTTTGTGTGATGATTTTACCGGTGAGCCTAAAATTATGGAGCCCGACGAAATCACAGAGTGGCGTTGGTTTGAGCTGGATAAATTGCCTTCGCCGATTTTTCCGCCCAGCATGGCGATTATTAAAAACTATTTAGCTAAAAAAGTTTATCAACCCTATTTATAAATAACCATTAAATTTTTAATTTTATGGCCGAAGAAAAACAAACACAAAACGATGCTGAGATGGTCGATCGCGGTGAAAAATTAGTGGAATGGAACTTTACCGAATATGTTCATTATCAGCGCACTAGAGCTTGGTATGTCTTAATTAGTTTAATCGGCTTGGCTTTAATCATTTATTCGGTTTTAAGTAATAATTTCTTGTTTGCCTTAATCACGGTTTTAGTTATTATTATTTTGGTTTTACATTCGCGCCGCCAGCCTATGGATTTAAGTTGCGCAATATTCGAAGATGGAATTCAGGTCGGCGGGAAATTTTATGAATGGGACAATATCAGAAGTTTTCGCATTGTTTATCGCCCGCCGCAGGCAAAATTATTATATATTGATTTAAAAAACTTTATGTTGTCGGATTTTTCTATTCCACTTAATGATCAAAATCCCCTTGAACTTCGCGATGCCTTAAAACAATATTTAACCGAAGAATTAGATCGCCCGTATGAAAATATTACTGACAGAATTAATCGCTGGCTGAAAATTTAAAGATTAGGCTCCCATAGCTCAACGGATAGAGTACAGGTTTGCGGAACCTGTGATAGAGGTTCGATTCCTCTTGGGAGCATATAATCAAAAAGAGCCTTTTGGCTCTTTTTGTATTTTAATTTTATTTTTATCTGGCGGTCCGTACGGGATTTGAACCCGTGATCTTCGCCGTGACAGGGCGACGTGTTAAACCGGGCTACACCAACGGACCATCGTAATCAATTCGTAATTCGTAGTAGTTATTTTACTGATTCAACTAGTTTTTGGAAAACAGCAGGGCAGTTCATTGCTAGTTCGGCCAAAACCTTGCGGTCAAGTTCAATATTATTTTTCTTTAAAGCGTTAATAAGGCTAGAATATTTAGTGCCATTTTCTCGGCAAGCGGCGTTTATTTTAATTTGCCAAAGAGCGCGAGCCGCTCTTTTTTTGTTACGGCGATCGCGATAGGCATAGCTGCCGGCTTTATAAACGGCGACTTTGGCCAATTTAATTTTGCTTTTTCTGCCCCACCTATAGCCCTTAGTTTTTTTAAGTAGGTTTTTTCGACGTTTTAAGTGTAGCTTTCCTCTTTTAATTCTAGACATAAAATATTCTGAAATTTTTAAATTAATTAAACAGAACGAAGAATAGTTTTTTTGAAAGATTTTGACATTTCCAGATTACGGCGTTTGTTTTTAGTAACTCTTGAAGATTCTTTGGCGTTAAAATGATTTTGTCCGCAAGCTTTGTGAAAAATTTTAGACTTTTTTGTCAGTTTTACTCTTTTACTGATAATGTTTTTTGTTTTCATGGCCATAATATTTTTAGATTACTTACGGGCAATGATAATATTTAATTTGTTGCCCAGACGAGCAATGGGTTGCTCTATTATAATATCTTCACCCAATAAGGCAATTAATTCGTTAATATTTTTTTCTCCTATATTTTGATGCATTCTTTCCCGACCTCGCAAGAACATTTCAATGCGGATTTTATCTCCTTCTTCGAAGAATTTTTTTGCTTGTTTGGCCTTAACTTCAAGATCATGCTTGCCGGTGCGCGGCGAAAGGCGAATACACTTTATCTCAGCTTTTTTGGTTTTTTTGACTTTATCTTTTTTGGTTTCTTCGTAACGGAATTGTCCGAAGTCCATAATTTTAGCAATAGGTGGATTTTGTGTGGGGTTGATTTCCACTAGGTCTAATCCTTTTTCTTTGGCTTTTTCTAGCGCTTCTTCGATGCTGACCACGTTCAAAAAATTGCCCTCTTCGTCAATAAGTCGGACTTGTGGAGCCCTGATTCGATTGTTGATGCGATAATACTTCAAAATTAATAGATTACAACTTAGTAGGAGATTCTATTTTAATAGACAGTTAAATTTTAGTCAATAGTTAAGACGCGATAAATGCCTCTTTTCTTTTGCGTCGCCATGATTTGATAAGAATTTCTTTTTTCAAGGCAGACGATCGATTCGGGTGTTTTTCGTTATAAACCAATTTAACCGGCCCTCTGGTTTTAGTGTAATGAGCGCCAAGTCCTTGGTTATGATCTTTAATCCTTTTATCAATATCTATTGTTATCCCGGTATATAGAGAATTGTCGCGGCAACGAACAATATATATAAACCAGGGTTTAGACATATTAAAAGCATTAATGCTGCCCTTCTTCGCCTATCGGCGAATCCGGGCACTCAGTTTTCCTAAAAATTTTATGAAAATTTTTGGAAAACTGGTGGAGATGGCGGGTATTGCACCCGCGTCCGTAGGTTAAGAAATAAAAACACTTACTTTCATATTCTGGTTTGTTTCTCGATCAGAGCGTAAGAACCAGACAAAAACGCTCCAACCAGAGCCCAGATTTTCTAAACTACCTGACCGAGGGCGCAATCAAATAGTCGATCCTGCTGAATAAAGCCGAGAGTACTAGCAGGAGTCACGCTCTCGACTCACTACCTAACAAAAATTAGGCAGTGGCAAATGCAAAGTTATTGGCATTTGTAATTGCGAGAGAATAACGGTAACTCTCAAACGGAAAGCCGTTTTTATTTCTTGTGAGCCTCGTCAATTTTTAAACATCCCCATATATAAAGAGGGCATTAAGCCCTGTGTTGTCAGCTCCGCTATTCGCCCTTGCCTTCGCTGGTTAGTGAATGGCGGATCAGAAAAGAAAAAATATTTTTCTTTTCTTCGTTTGCTTGACTATTTAAAGAACTTTTGAGCTGATTTAATAATTTTTTAAGGCTTGCTGGATTTTGCGGTCAGTATCTCTTTTTTTAAGGTCTTCGCGTTTATCATGTTTTTTCTTGCCCTTGGCTAGACCGATTTCTATCTTTACCAGGCCACCTTTAGTATACACCTTAATAGGGATGATTGTCAAGCCCTGGGTTTTAGCCTTAGTGCTTAATTTAATTAATTCATGTTTTTTAAGCAATAATTTACGAGACCTAGTCGGATCATAATTTTGTTGGACTTGTTTGGCCGGCGCATAAGCAGAAATATTAGCGTTAATCAGCCAGGGGGTTAAGGTTTTATCAATGGCAATATAGCTGCCGCCCAAGTCGAGAGAGCCACGTTTGGCAGATTTAACCTCTGGGCCGGTAAGCAAAAGACCGGCTTCATAAGCCTCTAGAATTTCGTAATCAAAATTAGCTTTTTTATTATAAACTGGATTCATATGATGATTTTAGCGCATTTGACAGATTTTATCAAGACAATTACTATAATTATAGTATAGGGCATTTTTGGCTTTACTTG
This sequence comes from Patescibacteria group bacterium, assembly GCA_028715115.1. Taxonomy (NCBI): domain Bacteria; species Patescibacteria group bacterium. The sequence continues at coordinate 28,751 of JAQUSN010000002.1, forward strand.
TTTCGCCGATTTTATTATAATATTACTTGGCCTTATAATATTATTAAAACATTACTCATTTATGCGTATTGGTATAGATTGTCGGACAATTTTAAATCCTGATCACGGCGAGGGCGCGGGTATTGGTCATTATACTTATCAGTTAGTGCGGCATTTATTAATGATTGATAAAAAAAATGACTATTTTTTGTTTTTTGATCGTAGTATTGAGAAGCGTCGGTTGGATAAATTTAAAAAAGAAAACGTTTTCATAAAATTTTTCCCATTCAGTCAGTATAAAAGATTTTTACCGAGCAGTTATAGTAATTTTTTAACCAGCGCAAATTTGATGAAATTTAAGCTAGATGTTTTTCATTCTCCTGCGTTAAATTTGCCCCTAGCTTATCCCGGCAACACCATAGTGACTGCTCATGATTTAGCGATTTATAAATTCCCCGAGCTTTATACCAATCGTCAAGCAAGTTCCCTTAAGAATGTTATTCCGCAAATTGTTCAAAAAGCAAAAAAAATTATTGCTGTTTCTCAAACCACCAAAAAAGATTTAATAGATCTTTTACAGGTAGACAAAGACAAGATAAAAGTCATTTATCACGGCCTTGATAAAAGATTTTTAAGAAATACTTCACGTCAAGACATTGATCGGGTAAAAAATAAATTAAATATAAAAGGAGAATATTTATTATTTTTGGGCACTTTAGAAAAAAGGAAAAATATTATTCGCATTATCGAAGCCTATGAAAGATTAAGAGAAAAAATTAATAATGGTTATAAATTAGTTTTAGCCGGTTCGCCGGGCTTCGGATTCAAAGAGATTAAGAAAAAGACAAGTCAATCAAAATATAAAAACGACATTATTGTCACGGGTTACATTATGCCAGATGACGTCGATCCTTTATTTGAAGGAGCCAAAATTTTTATTTTTCCAACTCTTTATGAGGGCTTTGGTTTGCCAGTTATCGAGGCCATGGCTGATCGCGTACCCGTTATCACTAGTAATATTTCTTCTTTACCAGAGACCAGTGGTGGCAATGCGCTATTAGTTGATCCATACAATGTTTCGGAAATTTATCGGGCAATTTTAGAAATTTTGACTAAACCAGGGTTGACTCAAGAGTTGCGGCGCGAAGGCATAAAATGGGTTGCGCAATTTGATTGGGAGGCTACGGCCAGAGAAACATTAGATGCCTATCAACAAGCAGTTTAATTTATTAATTTTTTAATTTAAAATTTATGGAAAATACAAATCCAATGTTAAATCCAGAAACCGGGAAGACCGCTTCTTGTTGCCGAAAGCGATTTTGGCCGTGTTTCATCTTTTTGCTGGTCATTATTATTGTAATTTTAATCGGTATTTCCATTTACTTAACCAGTCAAGCTTCTTCTTTGGTTGGCAATACCAGATCTTACAAGGCAGTATTTTTAACTAGTGGCCAGGCCTATTTTGGCAAGGTGGTGAGTGAAACCAAAAAGACCATTGTTTTACGCGAAGCACATTATCTACAGGCCGCTAATGAGAATGAGGGATATAATTTAATGGCCGTAGGATCGGAAATTTATGGGCCAACCAATGAAGTGAGAATAAATAAAGATCAGGTGGCTTTTATTGAAACCCTAAGCTCAACTTCTGAGGTGGCGAAGAAAATTCAAGGCGGTAAGTAAAGGACCGTCGCCCTTATTGCCAGCGCTCGCTCGCTTGGTAAAAAATTTATTTTTTTAAATATTGCATATGGCTCGAAAGGCCGCTCTTAACAGCTCGGGCACAAGATCATCCCTTTTGCATAAACTGATTATCGTTATTGTGATATTAATTTTATTAATATCTGGAGCAATTTTAACGAGCGTTTTGATTTTCGGGCGTTCGACTGGCAGCGCGGGAGATAGGTTGGTAGAATTAGACGTACAAGGAGAAAATATGGTTGATAGTTTAGCTACTAATAGATATAGTTTTTCATTAACCAACAGAGAAATATCAGATCTTAGGTCTGCTGAAATGAACGTTGTTTTTCCAGATGGTTTTATTCTAACCAATACCGATCAGCCTTGCGAAGAGAAATTAACTTCAGGATGTACCTGGCTGTTAGGGAAAGTTAAAAGAGGCGAAAGTAAAAATATTTCCATTGAAGGTTATTTTTTGGGAGCCAGTAAAACAGAACAGGATTTCAAGACGATTAAAGGTACAATAAATTTTCAGTTAGAAGACTTTAGTTCCAACTTCCAAAAGCAGTTTGCTAAAAATATTTTTGTCCGACCAGTTTTAACCATAGGTTTGATAGGTCTGAATGACGCCGTGGTTGGCCAAAAAAGCGAATGGCAGATCAACTTGTCTAATACTTCTGATAAAACCATTAATCAAGTTAGTGCATCACTTATTGCGCCGAGCGGTTTTAACGTAGAGTTTAATCAAACAGATTCAGACTTATTTTTTAACCAATCTCGCTTGGTTTGGGCGGTTAAAAATTTAGGCCCACGCGCTGAGCGCATTATTAAGTTTAGGGGTTATTTTAGCGATTCTAATATAACCACGGCCCAGCTAATTGTTAAAGCCGATTTGCCGGACAATGAAAATAAATTATTTCTGCAGGCCGAAAGTAGCCAGGAGGTTAGCGTTAGAAATGAAAACGTCGGCTTATCGTTGTTAATAGATGCTAGCGAAGGCGCGCTTGCTCCGAGTCAGGAAATACCCGTTTATATAACATATAATAATATACCCGCAGATATAAAAGACTTAACACTAAGATTGTCTTTCTCTGATTCCAGCTTGTTTAATTGGTCAGATTTAACCACTAAGTCTTGGCAATGGCAAAGCGGCGGAAGCAATTTAAACTCACAGTCATGGCTGATCGAATCATCAGCCGACGCTCGATCGATTGTTTGGGGTAAGGCGCAAATTGGCGCGCTTGAGAATCTATCATCGGCCGATTCAGGCACGATCGAATTAAACATTAAATCAACAGATGTTTTTATTAGCAACAATTCTTTGGTGGAAATAAAATTAACAGCCACCGGTAAATATGCCGACAATAGTCCGTTTTCTATTGCCGGTCCGGTGAAATTATTAACGGTTAAAGCATATTAAAGCGATTCTATGATAGATATTTTGTATTTTCCGATTTGGTGGTATACGATTGGGCTTATAAAAAGGCTCAAGGGCTTTATTGACAACTTGAATTATTTAAGCCGTTACTTGGCGATTAAAATACTTTTAGCCAATTTGTTTAAGCCGATGTTTGGCCAATATAGCTGGCAAGGGAGAATCATCAGCTTTTTTATGAGAATTTTACAACTAGCCTTTTCGTTGGTTGTTTTTGTTTTAGGTACGATATTTTTCTTGGCAATTTTAATTCTCTGGATTGTAACAATTCCGATAGCAGTTATTCAGATTATTCGTTTAGCCAGCTTATTTTAATTTTATGGAATACATATATTGTCCGACATGTCGGGGATTTGGTCGGTTAGAAAAGCGGGTTTGCCCAACCTGCCGTGGCCGAGGACTGTACGCCTGGGTCGGCGGTTATTTGTTGTATTGGTATAAAAGATTCAGCAAAACTGAATTAGCTTGGTTAAAATTAAAAATAGCCGTCATGTTTTTAATTAATTTGGCTCTTTTTGCCTTTGGCCTTTTGGGTATTTTAGCGTTGGCGCAAAGCATTTTTCATTTATATTATTTTGATAAAGTCTGGAATTTTTTTACTCAAAGCAAAAATTTTTTACAACTTATTTTTTGGATTTCTGTTATCACAGACGCTTATTTATTTTATCGATTTGAAAAGTTAACGGAAAGGCGCCGCAAAATTTGGCCGAAAACTACGCAAAATTTATTACCGCCGACCAGTGACTGGATGACAATTAATCATTTGAGCTCCAAATTTAAAATAAACGTTGCCGATTCTTTATCCGACGAAGCCAAAAAATTAATTTTAAACGCTTGGCAATTGGCCGAAAAAATGAGCAGCGCAGAAATTTTGCCGATTCATTTATTGGCTGCTGGGTTGACTAGTTCGCAAATTAGTTTGGTAATTAATCGTTTAGGCTTAAACTGGCCCAAGTTAAATGAAAAAGTTGCTCGAGCTTTAGCCGTTACTCCAAAAGTTTCTGGGCTGATAGACCCCAAAATTTCCAAAGACAGTAAGGCAGTAATTTTAACGGCCTATGAACTTGCTTGCCAAGACAAAATGATTAACGTTGATTGCCTTAAAATTCTCGAAGCCTTAGCTGCGCCAGAAGGAGTGATTAAAGAAATTTTTTATGACTTAGAAATTGGTTTAGATGAAATAAAAAACGTTTCGGTTTGGGTGAAGGTTTACGAAGCTTTACAAAAAGAATACCATCGCTTTCGTGGCGCTGCGCGTTTTAAACCCAAGGGCGCTATGAATCGGGCCATGACTGCCATTGCTACGCCCAATTTGGATTCTTTTAGTCAGGATTTAACTCAGGTGGCTCGTTATGGTTATTTGGGTTATTGTTTAGATCGAGAAAAAGAATATGCGGAAATTCTGCGAGCCATTGAAGGCGGACACGGCAGCGCGGTTTTAGTCGGCCAACCTGGCGTTGGTAAAACGACCATCATTAATGGTATTGCCAGACGAATGACCACTGAAGATGTGCCTTCGGTTTTGCGCGATAAAAGACTAGTTAGTTTGTCGTTGGCGAGCTTAGTGGCCGGTGCTTCACGACCCGGAGAAATTGAACAGAGATTACAGCTTTTAATGAGCGAGATAGTTCGTTCTGGCAATATTATTTTATTCATTCCCAATATTCATAATATGATCGGCGTTAAAACCACGGAAGGCGAATTGGACATTTCTGAAATTTTAGCTGATGCTTTAAAGAAAAAACTTTTTACAGCTATAGCCACGACAACCACGGCCGATTATCGTAAATACATCGAAAATAAGAGCTTGGGCGAGGCCTTGCAAAAAATAGAAGTTGAAGAGCCGGGCAAAAATGAAACCATCCAAATTTTGGAGGCCAATGCGGCGTCAATTGAAGGAAAGGAACAGGTTTACTTTTCTTACGGATCACTCACCAAGGCCATAGAATTATCGGTTCGTTATATTTCGGAAAGATTTTTGCCGGACAAGGCAATTAATTTGATGAAAGAAGTGGCTATTTTTGTTCGCAACAAACGCGGTCGGCAAACTGTGGTGCAAACTGAAGACGTGGCTGCGATCGTGGCGGAAAAAACCAACATTCCGGTGACTAAAATCACCGAACAAGAAAGTCAAAAGTTATTAAACCTTGAGGATGAAATTCACAAAAGAATTATCGGTCAGGATGAAGCAGTCGAAATGGTGGCTTCGGCCTTGCGTCGAGCTCGCGCGGAGTTGCGCGACAATAAGCGACCAATTGTTAATTTGCTCTTTTTGGGCCCAACCGGCGTTGGTAAAACCGAATTAGCTAAAACCGTAGCTGAAGTTTATTTCGGCGATGAGAATAAAATGGTTCGTTTAGATATGAGCGAATATCAGACCGCCGAAAGCATCAATCGTTTAATTGGCGCGACAGGCGGCGAAGAGGGCGGACAATTAACCGAGCAAGTTAGGCAAAATCCTTTCACCTTATTATTATTAGATGAAATCGAAAAAGCTCATCCGGATATTTTAAATCTTTTCTTGCAATTAATGGACGATGGGCGTTTAACTGATGCCATGGGCCGGACCGTGGACTTTACCAATGTAATTTTAATTGCCACCTCTAATGCCGGCACTGATTTTATACAAGAGCAGATAAAAAATAACGTGGCCGTGGCAACAATTCAGGATGTTTTAGTGCGAGAAAAGCTTAAAACATACTTTAAGCCAGAATTTATTAATCGTTTTGATGGGGTTATTGTCTTTAAGCCGTTGACAATGGCGGAAATAACCAAAATCGCCCAGTTAATGATTAATAAATTAGTTAAACAAATGTTAGCCAAGGGAATTATTCTTAGGGCCACTGATGCTGCAATTCAAGAGTTATCACAAAAAGGATTTGATCCTATTTTCGGCGCCAGGCCCTTACGTCGTGTGATTCAAGAGAACGTTAATAACGCCTTAGCAGATTTTCTATTAAGCGGTAAGATTGGTAGGCGAGATGTGGTAGTTTTAGATAAGGGCAATCAAATTAGGATAGAAAAGGGCTCTAGCATTTAATATTATAATAATTTTGGCATGCTCATCGGCATTGATGCTTCAAGGGCTAATCGCGCCCACAAAACTGGAGTAGAATGGTATTCTTTTTACCTGATTCAGGAACTAAAGAAAATCCCCGTTAAAGCAGGGGATACTTTTGTCTTATATGGGTCAGGCGAACTAAAAGGAGAGTTAAGTAATTTACCGGGACACTGGTATGCTAAAATATTAAAATGGCCCTTAAAATATTTTTGGACGCAAATCAGATTGTCGTGGGAAATGATGTTTAATCCGCCAGACGTGCTATTTGTGCCTTCACATGCTTTGCCTATTTTTTGCCGAGCTAAGACCGTTATCACCTTGCATGATTTGGGATTTGAAAGATTTCCTAAGGCTTATAGTTTTTGCCAGAAAAATTATCTAAAATTTGTTTATAAGTGGGCTGTTAAGCGAGCCAATAAAATAATCGTGCCTTCAGAATTTACCCGCCAAGAGCTGATTAATCTTTATAAAGCAGAAGAAAATAAAATAGAAAAAATTTATTTGGCCTATCAGCCCGAGACCTTTCGATTAATAAGCGACCAAGAAAAAGCAGAATCCGTATTGATAAAATATAAGATTAAAAAACCATATCTTTTATACATCGGCCGCTTAGAAAAAAAGAAAAATACACTTGGCCTATTAAAAGCCTGGCAAGAGATTTCCCGAGCTGACAATAATTTAAATTTGGTTTTAGTCGGGCCCGAAGGTTATGGCTTTGAAGAAGTAAGGGAGTTGTTAAATAAATTGAAAAATAAAATTATTTATTTGCCATATATTGGTCAAGACGAAACGCCTTATTTATATTCTGGAGCTGTTTGTTTTGTGTTTCCAAGTTTTTATGAAGGATTTGGTTTGCCGATTTTAGAAGCCATGGCCTGTGGTTGTCCGGTAGTTGCTTCTAAGGTCGCCTCCATTCACGAAGTTGGCGGCGAAGCATTAGAATATTTTAATCCGCAAGAAATCGACGATATGGTAGGGACGATTAGGAAGATAGTTTATAATTCAGAGATTCGAGAACAAATGATTGCCAGGGGGCTAGCGCGGGTTAATAATTTTTCTTGGGCTAAATGTGCCCAAGAAACCCTTAGCGTTTTAAAAAATTTGTAATTTATGGTCCAGGTTAATTGGCCGATTGCCGGTCATAAAAAAATTGTAGAATTTTTACAAAAAAGCATTGCCAATAATCGATTGGCTCATGCTTATTTGTTTTATGGCTCACAAAATGTCGGAAAAGGTCTGGTGGCCTTAAATTTTATTTCGGAAATTTTAACTAAAAATTCAATCGGTCGTGATAAAAATTTAATTCAAGAACAAATTAGGCAAAAATCACATCCAGACGTTTTTTGGATAGAAAAGCTTGAAAATAAAAGGAATATCAGCATTGATCAAGTCAGGGATCTGAGGATAAACCTAAATTTAAGCCCCTTTTCAAATGGCCATAAAATTGTTATAATCAATAATGCCGAGGAGTTGAGTGAGGCGGCTGCCAACTCTTTTTTAAAAATCCTGGAAGAGACGCCGAGCAAAACGATAATCATTTTATTAGTAAATAATCTAAAAAGAATTTTGCCGACCATTACTTCGCGCTGTCAATTGATAAAATTTAATCCGGTTCCACTGGAAGAAATTAAAAAATTTTTGGTCAATAAACTAAAAGTTAAGGCCGGGGAAGCGGAGATACTGAGTCAATTGTCCTTCGGTCGTCCAGGATTAATCGTTGATTGGTTGGAGCAAAAAGAAAAATCAAAAGAATATCAGCAACAAATAAAATTTTTTATAAAAATTATTAATGGAACATTGCACGAAAAAATAAATTTTGTGTCGCAAATAGAAGATGTTCCGTTTTTTGCCTGGCAAATTATTTTAAGAGACATGCTTTTGTTTAAAAATAATTTACCCATCATTAATTCAGAGATAAAAATTTCTATTGAACGACTGATAGGGAAGTGGTCGGAAGAAAAAATTTACGCCGCAATTAAATCTCTTGAGCGAACAGAAAAATTATTTAGATTCAATATAAATAAGAAACTAGCTTTGGAGAATTTTTTTATTAATTTATAAACTCTATGAAAAACAAAATTATTTTTCTCGGATTAATTTCGTCTTTGCTTTTAATGGGAGCTGGTTGTAGTAAGGTGCAAGTTGTTTCTAATGATGGCGGTGTTTATAAATCTTTTGACAACGGCACCAGATGGGAACAGAAGGTCGCAGTTCTAAGTGTGGGTCAGCCCAAGAGCATTGCCACCATCAATGTGGCTAAATTAGTTTTTGATCCATCAGATGCCAATTTGCTTTATGCCGTATCTAGCGACGGTAGATTATTTACAACTCTTGATGCGGCTGAATCTTGGCAGGAGCTAACCAAAGTCCCAAAGGGAATTATAAATAGTATTGCTTTTAACCTACAAACTGGCGAAACAGTTTATTTGGCTATTGGCAATAAGATATATAAAAGTGACTGTTCTTGCCGTTCTTGGCAAAACGTTTATTTAGAAGCATTGCCGAATATTCAGGTAATGGCCTTGGCGGTTGATGGCGGTGATGTAAATAAAGTTTTAGCTGGCCTTTCTGATGGCCGAATCATTAAAAGTAGCGATGGAGGTAACAATTGGTCAACCTTTTATGACTTTAAAAACAAAATTGCCCAGATTATGTTTAGCCCCAATAGTACAGGGGTTATTTATGTGAACACAAATGGCGGTGGCTTATGGCGATCGACCGATGCCGGAAATAGCTGGCAAAATCTAGACCAAAATCTTAAGAGTTTTAGAGGCGGTCGAGACGTTAGTTTAATGGTTGCGGACGCGACTAGGCCGGATTCATTGGTTATTTCAAGTACTTATGGTCTTTTGCGCTCAAATGATGGCGGCCAGAGCTGGACCGATTATAAATTATTGTCTCAACCGGGCAAGGCCACTATTTCGGCCTTTGGTTTCAACCCCAAGAACCCCAATGAAATCTATTATACCACTAACAACACCCTATATCGGTCTTCAGACGGAGGAGCAAAGTGGCAAACCAAGCCCTTACCCAGCAAAAGGACTCCGACCGTACTTCTGGTTGACCCGAACAATCCACATGTCCTTTATTTAGGACTTGCCAGAATTGAAAAATAGTTCTAAACTAAAAATCCATTTATTATAATTAATTAACGCTGATTGATTTTTTAGAATTAATCGGCCCTAAAGAAATTCTTATGCCCAAAACAGCCAAAACCAAAATCGCCAACATTAAAAAAAGAGACGGACAACTCGTTGCTTTCGATCAAAGTAAAATTACCAATGCAATTTATCGTGCCGTGACCGCTGTCGAGGGCGAAGACGGAAAATTATCAAAAAAATTATCTAAACAAGTGGTAGAAATTCTAAATAGGCGCTTTAAGAAGACCATCCCCAGCGTCGAAGACATCCAAGATATTGTCGAAGAAGTTTTAATCTTATCTGATTTAGTCGAAATAGCTCGCGCTTATATTCTCTATCGTGAACAGCGCAGAAAAATTCGCGAAAGCAATCTAGCCACGCAAGAGACCGTCTCTTCAGTCGATCAATATTTAGAAGAATTAGATTGGGAGGTTCACGAAAATGCCAACATGGCTTATTCGCTACAGGGACTAAATCATTATGTAACGACTTCGGTCATCAAACAATATTGGTTGAATAAATTTTATCCAAAAGAAATTCGCGAAGCGGCTAAGGGTGGCGATTTTCACATCCACAACCTGGATTGTCTCGGACCGTATTGTATGGGTTGGGATTTATATGATTTTTTGGTTCGTGGTTTTGGCGGAGTTGTCGGCAAAATTGAAACTAAGCCGGCTAAACATTTAAGAACAGCCTTAGGACATTTAGTAAATTTATTTTATACACTACAAGGAGAATCAGCTGGTGCGCAAGCTGTTTCTTCATTTGATACTTTACTCGCGCCGTTCATTCGTTTTGATAATTTGGATTATAAGGGTATTAAACAGGCCGTGCAAGAGTTTCTGTTTAATTGTTCAGTGCCGACTCGAGTAGGTTTTCAGACTCCGTTTACTAATATCAGTTTAGACATTAAATCGCCATCAAATCTGGCTAATACGCCAGTAATTATTGGCGGAAAACCACAGAAAGAGACCTATGGTGAATTTCAGGAAGAAATGAATATGTTAAATAAGGCGCTTTTTGAATGTATGACCGAAGGGGATGCCAAGAAAAGGGTTTTTACTTTTCCCATCCCGACCATTAGTATTGGTAAGGACTTTAATTGGGAAGATCCGGCGCTCGATACGATGTGGGAGGCGACAGCCAAATATGGCATTAATTATTTCAGCAACTTTATTCAGTCAGATATGAAGCCAGAAGATGTGCGTAGTATGTGTTGCCGATTAAGACTTGATAAGCGAGAGTTATATAAAAGAGGCGGTGGTTTATTCGGCGCCAATCCTTTAACCGGCAGCATGGGGGTGGTAACATTAAATTTGCCGCGTATCGGGTATTTATCTAAAAATGAAAAAGAATTTTTTGCTCGTTTAAGTCATTTAATGGATTTAGCTAAAGAAAGTTTGGAAATAAAAAGAAAAGGATTGGAAGATTTAATAGAAAAAGGTTTATATCCTTATTCAAAGTTTTATTTATCCAGCATTAAAAAGGTCCGCGGTAGTTATTGGGCTAATCATTTTGCTACCATTGGTATTGTTGGGATGAATGAGGCCTTGCTAAATTTTGTTAAAATCAAAAAAGATATCACCACCAAAGAAGGCAAGGCGTTTGCCATTAAAGTGATGGATTTCATGAGAGATAAATTACTTCAGTATCAAGAAGAAACCAGCAATATCTATAATCTGGAAAGCACGCCGGCAGAAAGCACTTCGTATCGTTTGGCTGAAAAAGATAAATTAGCCTATCCGGATATTATTACTTCGGGCGAGAAAGTTCCTTATTATACCAACTCAACTCAATTGCCGGTTAATTTCAGCAATGATATTTTTACTTCACTGAAACTACAAGATGATTTGCAAACAAAATATACGGGTGGAACTGTCTTCCATATCTGGTTAGGAGAACGATTGCCGGACGGAAAAACTTGTAAAAAATTGGTTAAGAGAATTTTCGAAAATTTTAAACTACCTTATATTACCTTTACCCCCACCTTTAGTATTTGTCCTAAGCACGGTTATTTAAGCGGTGAGCATGAATTTTGTCCGATTTGTGACGAAGAAATTGGCTATAAAAAGTAAAGGGCTAATTAATAATTAATATTTATTTAACAAATATGAATAAATCCGAAAAATCAACCGAAAATTTATCCCGCACGCGTTGTGAAGTTTATTCTCGCGTGGTTGGCTATTTAAGGCCTGTTCAACAATGGAACAAAGGCAAGAAAGAGGAATTTCGACAAAGACAGACCTTTAAGGCTAAGATTTAATAATTTCAGATAATTTGAATTTTAAGATATGCCCGTTAAGGCTATAATTATTGGTTATCTTATTTTTGCTGTTTTAGCTGTTTTTTTATATTTTAATTGGCAGGCCATGGCGCCCAAAGCAAAAAACCTGGAGCCGCAAGCTTTTGTTTTAGAAAATGGACAGGGCGTAAAAGAAATCGCTGCGCAATTAAAAAATGCTGGTTTGATAAAAAATGATACCTTATTTAAAACGCTCGTGTTTTTAATGAATGCTAAAAATTCTTTCTGGCCAGGAAAATATTATTTAAGTCCGGATATGGACGTAATCAAGGTAATTAAAACCCTAACGGCCAGACAGGGACCAGACGAAGTGAGTGCTACAATTATTGAAGGATGGAGCAATAAAGAAATTGCCGCTTATTTAGAAAAACTAAACTTAGTTTCTCAGAAAGACTTCCTGGCAGCTTTGGCTAACGATCAGGATAAATTTAGAACCAGGTATTCTTGGTTAGATGACGTTCCGAAATCAATTAATTTAGAAGGATTCTTATTTCCCGACACTTATCGTTTTTATAAAGAGACAACAGCCGACGATATAATTGATAAAATGTTGGCTAATTTTGATCAAAAAATTACTCCCGACATAATTACCGCGATTAATAAAAACCATCGTACGTTATTTCAGACAATCACCATGGCCAGTTTGGTTGAGAAAGAAGCATCGGATGACGTAGAAAGAAGGTTAATCGCCGACGTTTTCTGGCGCCGGTTAGAAAACAAAATAGCCCTGCAATCTTGCGCTAGCGTTAATTATGTTTTAGGCGAAACCAAAAAAAGATTATCCATTGCCGATACGCAAACCAAGTCTCCCTATAATACTTATTTAAATCGGGGTTTGCCGCCCGGGCCGATCGACAATCCAGGCCTGTCTTCAATTAAAGCGGCTGTTTATCCACTATCCAATGATTATTGGTTTTTTTTGGCAGCGGATAATGGTAAAACTATTTTTAGTAAAACACTGGAAGAGCACAATCAAAATAAAAAAGTATATTTAAAATAATGAAAAATAAATTATCAAAAATAAAATTCATTGTTTTTGGCCTTAGTATAATCGCGGCTAGTTTTAATTTTTCCAATTTTAATTTAAAAGCCCAGGCCCCGTCTCTAAATTATGCCCCTGACGAATTACTAATTAAATTAAAGAAACAAGATACTATTTATAAAGTTCATTATTCCGGCGCTGTTGATATTTTGGCGCAGCAAAAATCAGTTGCCCAAATGTCCGATGTTGAAGCAGTTGAATTAAATTATTATTTTATTTCGGCTTATATTCCCAGTGATACCTATTTTTCCGAAGAGTGGTATTTAAACAAAATTCAAGCGCCGCAAGCTTGGGATATTGTTCGCGGTGGATTTGAAGATGTGACTATTGCCGTTTTAGATACAGGAGTAGATATTGATAACCCTGACTTAAAAGATAATATTTGGGTTAATAAAAAAGAAATACCCGGTAACGGGATTGATGATGATAAAAATGGTTACGTGGATGATTATTATGGCTGGGATTTCGTAAAAAACACCTCCGATCCGCGACCTAAGTTTGAAGACATTTTTACCGCTGGTGCGATTAATCATGGAACTATTGTGGCCGGAACTGCGGCGGCTATGGGTGATAACGGGCAAGGAGTTGCCGGTATAACCTGGAAATCTAAAATTATGCCTTTAAGAGTTTTAAACGGTCAAGGAGTTGGCTCTATTGATGCGGTTATTGCCGCGGTTAATTATGCTAAGAATAGTGGAGCTAAGATAATTAATCTAAGTTTTGTCGGGACGAGCCCAAGTGATTTTTTAGCTCAGGCACTTAAACAAGCCTGGAGAGAGGGGGTGTTTATTGTCGCGGCCGCTGGAAACGAAGCAACGGGCCAAACTGAAAATCTAAACAATGTTCCCTCATATCCGGTTTGTTTAGACGCCAACGATACAGATAATTACATTATCGGCGTGGGAGCTACTGATCAGTTTGATCGTAAGGCTAGTTTTTCCAATTATGGTTCGAATTGCGTTGACATCATGGCGCCGGGCAGTAGAATTTTTAGTACTTTGGCTTATAATCCTAATTTGCCAGATTATAAAGATCGTTTTGGTGGTTATTGGTCTGGGACTTCAGTGGCCACTCCGCTGGTTTCTGGTGCGGCGGCTTTAATTAAATCACTTAATCCCTTGTTAACCAATCAGCAAGTCAGGGATATTATTTTAACGCAAGCAGATGATATTTCTTATATTAATCCCGATTATGGAAACGGCTTGGGTCGCGGACGATTAAATCTTTACCGCGCCGTTGATTACGAGTATTCGCAATTAGCCGAAGCGCCGCAAACTAGATATATTGTGACAGCCGCTGGCCCGGGTGGCGGGCCCCATGTTCGCGTTATGAAATCCAATGGCTTGCCTGTTAGCGGATTTATGGCTTATGATTCCAAATTTCGCGGTGGCGTGAAGATAGCTACTGGTGACGTTGATGGCGATAATCAAGAAGAAATTATAACTGTGCCTGCCACTTTGGGTTCGGCCCAAGTAAAAATATTCGACATTAACGGTAACATAAAGGGCAGTTTTTTGGCGATTAAAAATTATAATAAAGGATTAAATTTGGCAAGTTGTGATTTAGATGGCGATCAGCTTTTTGAAATAATCGCTAGTCCGAACGGTCGTGCCGATCCGTATATTTATATCTTCAATGGTCAGGGCCGATTACAATTAAAATTTTTAGCTTATAGCCCCAGGATTTTCCGAGGAGAAGTAAGGGTTGGCTGCGGCGATGTCGATGGTGATGGAGAAAGCGAAATCGTTACCGCCTTGGGTTCCGGCGGTTCGCCGCAAATAAAAATTTTTAGCCCCACCGGACAACTTAAAGTCCAGTGGTATGCCTTTTTGCAAAAGTTTACCGGTGGAGTTAATGTGGCCGTGGGAGATGTTAATGGTGATGGTCGAGCGGAAATAGTCACGAGCATTGCCTCCAAGGCCAGTCCTTATATTAGGGTTTTTGATTACTTCGGTTTTTTACAAACTCAGTTTTTAGCTTATGACGCGAACAATTTTTACGGCGTAACTTTGGCGGTTAATGATTTAAACGAGGACAATGTTTCAGAAATAATCACTGGCGTAGGCAAGGGATCTCAGCCACACGTAAGATTATTTGATTATTTAGGCGTCAGTCAAGGCGGATTTTTTGCTTATGACAAAAAGTTTTTGGGCGGCATATTTTTGGCGACCATTAAAGGAAAATGATGTTTAAAAATTTATACAACTCGGCGGTTAGCAGGGTAAGGAATAATTTTTGGTTCGAAAAATATCCATGGACAAAGCAGTTTATTAAATTTTCTATCGCTGGCGGAGTTTGCGCGATTATAGACTTTTTAGTCTATATAATTTTAACCAGACTTTCTCCCTTTTGGGCTCAACGTGCAGGTTGGGCTAATTTTTTGGCGATTTCCTTGGCTTCGACTGTTAATTTCGTTTGGAATAAGAAGTGGACCTTTCATAGCAATCAACCGAATCTACTTGCGCAATATATAAAATTTTGGGTAGTAGTTATTTTAGGCATAGTCGTTTATCAGTGGATTTTTGTTTTTTCAATTAAACAATTCCATTTTTTCGATCTTTTAGGAAAGGCTATCGCGGCCGCTATCGTCTGGATTTTAAGATTTATATTTAATAAATTTTGGAGTTTTAAGTAATTTATATGATTCAAGGAGTTCAATTAAAAAAAATTAACGCCAATTTCGATGATCGGGGTTTTTTGTGTGAAGTTTTTAAAGATTCAGAGATTAGCCCCAACCAGATCAAGCAGACTACTTATACGGAAACTTTGCCCGGAGTTATCAAGGCTTTTCATTGGCACAAAAAACAACGGGACTACTGGTTTGTAGCGGGAGGCTTAGCCCAGGTTGTTTTATATGATTTACGTCAAGATTCTTCGACTAAAGGGCAAATAGATGTTTTTTACTTGGGCGAGAAAAATTTAGCCCTATTAATTATTCCGCCAGGAGTGGCGCATGGTTACCGAGTTTTGGGCAATAAACCGGCTTGCTTATTTTATCATACCAGCGAAGTATATAATCCTCAGCAGCCGGACGAAGAAAGAATATCTTTTGATGATCCACAAATTAATTTTAATTGGCAGACAAAAAATCGTTAATTTATGAAAATTTTAATCCTTGGAGCCAAGGGGCTTTTAGGTCACGACCTAATGGCCGTGTTTAAAAATTATCGGCCGATTGGCTACGATATTGAAAATATTAATTTGATCCAGCGGAATAAAATATTCGAAGAAATAAGCCGCTTAAAACCAGACTTAGTCTTGAATGCCGCTGGCTATACTGACGTTGATTGCGCCGAAAAAGAGTTAAACATGGCAAAATTAATTAATGGTATTGCTGTTGATTATCTTGCCGAAATATGTTCCAAGCTTAATATCATTTTAGTTCATTTTAGTACCGATTACGTATTTTCTGGGCGGCAAAAAACCGGTTATTTAGAAAAATATTTTGATCATCAGCCGGTTAATGCTTATGGCCGTTCCAAATTGCTTGGAGAAGTTGCCATTAAAAAATGGGCCAACAAAGGATTAAAATATTATTTAGTTAGAAGTGCTTGGCTCTTCGGTCCGTTTAGTCATTCTCATCAGCATAAAAATTTTGTTGATACTATTTTAAGGTTAGCTAAAGAAAAAGACGAAATTAAGGTGGTTAATGATCAATTTGGCTGCCCGACTTATAGTTTAGACTTAGCAAAGGCAGTCGAGAGGTTAATCATAGAAAAACACCCTTTCGGTATTTATCATTTAATCAATGATGGATTTGCCAGCTGGTGCGATTTTGCCAAAAAAATAGTCCAAATCGCCGAAGAAAAAACAAAGATCATTCCTTGCTCAAGTAAAGAATATCCGCGCCCAGCCAAGCGACCAAAATATTCGATTTTACTCAACACCAAATGCTTCAAATTAAGAAAATGGGAGGAAGCCCTAAAAGACTATTTAAAAATTAAAAATACTATCTTATGAAGGGAATTATTTTGGCCGGAGGCAATGGCACCAGGATGTTGCCATGTACCCGAATTACCAATAAACATTGTTTGCCGGTTTATGATAAACCGATGATCTATCATCCGCTTGAAACCTTGACCAAGGCCGGCATTAAAGAAGTAATGATTGTCACGGGTGGTAATAATCCCGGCGATTTTTTAAAGCTTTTAGAAAACGGTAAGGAGTTTGGTTTAAAAGAAATCCGTTATGCATATCAAGAGGGCGCTGGCGGGATTGCCGAAGCCTTAGGCCTAGCTGAAAATTTTGCTAAGGGAGACGGAGTGGTGGTTATTTTGGGCGATAATATATTCGAAGACGATATAGCGCCGTATGTTAAAAAATTTATAAATCAAGTCAGGGGTGGCAAGGTTTTTTTAAAAGAAGTAAGCGACCCAGAAAGATTTGGTGTAGCTGATATAAAAGGCGACAAGATTACTGATATCGAAGAAAAACCCAAAAATCCAAAATCAAATTACGCGGTTACTGGTTTATACATGTATGACAGCCAAGTTTGGGATTTAATTAAAAAATTAAAACCCTCCGGAAGGGGAGAGTTAGAGATAACCGACGTTAATAATTTTTATATCAGAAACAATTCTTTGACTTATGAGATTGTAAAAGGATTTTGGTCAGATGCTGGAACGTTTGATTCATTATTGCGAGCTGCTAATTTTTTGGCCGGTAAAAACAAAAATTAAGGACATTGAAATTATTGCAATTTTAATCGCCAAATTCCTGATTGTTCGCCAATTTTTCCCAAAACATAAACCAAGTTTGGATTAGCGTTGTTCCAGATGGTTTGTAGGTTATCAAAACGGAATAGGTTGTATATATTTCGAGAATCTCGGCCGTCCAATTCTATAGCCATCAAATTGTTGTTTTTATCGGCGTTCAGAATGTAATTATTGCCAGTTCGCCAAAGAACTTGATTGACTTGATTACTACTGCGATTAATTAAGTCATTTTTTATTTGCCACAGATCATTTTTTTTATTAATGGCGTAAAGAGAAATTTCAAAATCATTATAAGCTAGAATATTTTTAGCTTCTGGCTGGACAATAATTTTTTTTGCTGGATTCCTGGCAATAATATAATTTGTTTTTTGCGATGGATCTATAATGAAAAATTCTTGATTAGCAGTTAAAATCATCAAATCGTCATTTAGTTGTTGGGGGTTAATCGCAAATAAATAATTAGGCAGAGATAAGCTGTAGACAATTGATTGTTTGGTATATTTTTCGGCAGAAATTGCTAAATTTATTTTATCGAGATAAATGTCACCATCTATTTTTTTAATTAAAAATATCGCATCTTTACCAATAAACCAATCTTTAAGCTGCGACCTAGTGGGCGATATGTTTGCCAAATCGAAAAATAAATTTACTTTTTGTGTATTCGGATCAAGGGCGTATATTTTTTTGTTTGATTGAACATAAAAAATATTATTAAAGAGCGATATCTTTTGTGGCGATGAAACTAAATTATTGATTAAAATAGTTTTAGTGGCGTCATCAAGATTAATTAAATAAAGACCGGTATCAGATTTAACCGCCAAATAATTGTTATTTTTTTCTAGAGACGAAACCTTTCCTTTTATTTTTGTAATTAATTCAGCCGCGGGCTTAGGCTGTTCTGGTCTGATGATTTTTATTTCAGAAATTTTGGCGCCGGCATCATATATAGAATAAAAAATCTGTTTTCCATTATCGGTTGGCAGTAAATATGATATTTTTTCAGCTAAAACTAATTCCGGAGAAATATCTTGCAAGAACAAATATATTCTTCCGGTATTAGTCGTTTGTTCTGGTAAAATCTCGAGACTTTTTTGCCATAAACGATAGCCATCTTTTTGTACAACCAAGTTATACTTATTAGGAATAAGGTTAGAGACGGCTGTCGGTGTAGTGCCGCTGACCTTTGCTAGTCCAAGCATTTTCTTGTGGATAAATATTTTTTGATACCAGGGCTCAACCGGAGATTGATCGTTGATTAAAATCGTAGCATCGCGAGGCGTAGAGTCGACATAAAAATTACCGGTTTTACTTAAGCGTTTATTTTGCCAATCATAACGATAGCCTTCGCCGTAAAGAATCAGGGCTGGTCCGCTGATGACAAAAATTATAACTAGTGGTATAATTATTAATAATCTGTAACGAAAACTCATATGGCTCAATTTATTATTAATGGCGGTCAACATCTTAAGGGTGAAATAGAGGTGATGGGCATGAAAAATGCCGCAACGCCGATTTTAGCCGCCACGCTTTTAACCAAACAAACTTGTATCTTAAAAAATATTCCCAACATCTCCGACGTGAGAGTGGTGATTGATATTTTAAAAAGTCTAGGTTCACGAATAGAGGCTATTGGCGAACATGCCTTTAAAATAGATAATTCGCAAATTAACCCCCAACAATTAGATGAAAAATCCGTTCGCCATATTCGCTCTTCGGTTCTTTTTATGGGGCCGCTGTTGGCGCGATTTGGTCAAGTGGAATTGCCCGAGCCGGGCGGATGTATTATTGGTAACCGGCCGCTTGATACTCACTTGTATGCCTTAGAACACCTTGGGGCGCAAATCGCGAAAAAAGATCGTTTTTATGGTTTAAGTGCTAAGCATCTTAAGGGCGCAGTAATTATTCTACCAGAATTTTCAGTTACGGCAACAGAAAATCTGTTAATGGCCGCCACGTTGGCCGAGGGTCGCACGATTATTAAATTAGCGGCGGCCGAACCGCATGTCCAGGATTTGTGTAATTTTTTACAAAAAATGGGCGCAAAAATTTCCGGTATCGGTACTCATACTTTAGTAATTGATGGCGTTAAAGAATTGAAAGGCACTGAGCATACGATTATTCCCGATCAAATAGAAGCGGGAACATTCGCCGCCATGGCTGTGGCCACGCGCGGAGAAATGAAGATAAAAAATATCAACCCGGAACATTTAGAAATTATTTTGTTAAAGTTAAAACAAATCGGCGCTGGCTTTGAGGTTGGACCAGACTATCTTAATGTTTTTCCTGCGAACGATTTAAAGGCTTTTAAATTACAGGCCCTGCCTTATCCCGGGTTCCCTACAGACCTACAGTCGCCATTTGGCGTTTTAGCTACCCAAGGCCAGGGGACAACCTTGATTCAAGATCCATTATTCGAAGGTAGAATGGGTTATGTTAATGAGTTGATAAAAATGGGCGCTAATGCTATTATTGCTGACCCGCACAGAGTTATTATTACCGGACCGACACCGCTTTATGGACAGGACATTAAGACTTTAGATTTGCGTGCTGGTGCCACTTTAATTATCGCTAGTTTAATAGCTAACGGTCAGAGCACAATTAATCAGGCCGAAATAATTGACCGCGGTTATGAAAAAATAGAGGAACGGTTGCTAAAATTAGGAGCTGAAATAAAAAGGGTTAGTTAAATTATTTTAAAAGATTTTTTAATTTAAAACCGAGCATAGTGCTCGGTTTTAAATTTGGTGGACCTAGGCGGAATCGAACCGCCGTCTCGGCAATGCGAATGCCGCGTACTACCGCTGTACTATAGGCCCCTCAATTTTTTATCATGCCCTGACGAGGAGCCTCGAATCTTGACCTTATCCTCCCGCCCGCAGCGCCAAGCCGCAGCTTTGGCGGGCGCGGTAGGACGGATTTATTTTTATAGTATCTATGCCCCCAGGAGGAATTGAACCTCCATCTAGAGCTTAGGAGTCTCTCGTTCTATCCGTTGAACTATGAGGGCTAATTCGTTTAAATTATTCTGGGTGGCTATGGCAATTTTTAAAAACAAAACAGAGTTTTTAGAAAGCTCCGCCTAAAGCTGTATTATGAATCTATATTAGTAAATGATTGCTGATGATAAAGTGGTCGTCGTTTATTTTTTAATAGCTATTATTTGCGCAAGCTTCATTAAAAATCCGGTTTTATCGTCAACAATTTTAATGACGATCAAAAAAACAACAATAGCCAAAAGCACCAAAATTAATTTTCTTAAATCTCGGCGGACGTAATCAAGATTATTTTTTTGTACTGGTTGATTGTTTCCGTTCATAAAAATTTCTTTTAAATTTTTAATAATTAGTTTAAAAATATTATAGCACCCACTGGCATTTTGTCAATTTTTGTCCACTTCCAAAGATTTGACAAGTGGGCTCTAATTTTCTATAATAATGCTATAAATTTTAATTTTAACTCGTAATTTTATCAAAAGCTATGGATAAAGATCGCAAGCTTAATTCAGCAGATACCCAGACCGTTATTGGTGCCGGGGTAAAAGTCGAAGGTAAATTTGACGCCATCGGCGATGTAGTTTTAAAGGGTAGGCTCACCGGAACATTAGATACGCAAAGCGCTTTATTTTTGGAAGAGGGCGCTTTTATAGATGGCGACATGACGGCAAAGAACGCCAATTTAGCCGGAGAAATAAAAGGTAACGTGAAGGTTCAAAATCAGGTTGGCCTTACCAAGACCGCCAAGATTAAAGGTGATTTAGAATGCCAAATCTTATCAATCGAGGCTGGCGCTATTTTCAACGGCCGCTGTTCCATTGGTCGACAAGTTCCCGAGAAGGCAACTGAAGAAGGGAAATAATTATTTATTTCTCTTTGTTCCCATTTTTAATTTTTAATTAAAAGGGAAATGTATTTGTATTTATACGACTCATTTTTAGTTGACCAGAAATATCGCCGGCTGATTGATCGCATTGAAACCAGGCTGACCGACTTGGGAATTAATGGTCGGACAATTCGTTTAACTATTTTAAAAAACGCTCGTGAGGTCATTAAGGATAATCTTAAGGCAGAAATTGATACGGTGGTGGCGATTGGCGGTGATAAACTATTTGCTGAATCGGCAACGGCCCTAGCTGGAACCGATGTGTCTCTTGGTTTTATCCCGGTAGGCGAGTCAAAACTGGGGCAAATTTTAGATATTCCGGTCAGCGAAGCTGCTTGTGATATTATTTCCGGTCGACGTTTAGAGCAGATTGACCTAGGGAAAATCAATGGTCAATATTTTTTTAATGCCATAGACATTAATACTTCTAAGGTGAATATTTGGTGCGACGATTCGTACGAAATTAAGCCACAAAGGATTAAAGCGGTTAAAATAGTCAACTTAGGTTGGGTTAACTTTCGTCTTAGCGAGCCAGATATTGTTATTGATAGACTGGCCAGCAATGCTCGAGATAAGTTTTTAGAAATTGTTTTAGATCAACCAGATAAAGCCAAGTTTTTATTTTTTAAAAAAATAGAAGAAAAAGATAGCTTGTTTTTTGCCAAAAAAATAAAAATTTCATCGTCGAACGACAAAGAGGTAATGGTTAGGGTTGATGGCGATAGAGTTCTGAAATTACCGGTTATTGTTGAGGTTGTGCCAAAATGTTTAAAAATTATTGTCGGTCGGGACAGAATGATTTAAAAATTTTTAAAATTAAGAATAGGCGAGAGGCCTATTTTTTTATTTTTATTTAAATTTATTCGATAACCTCGCGCCTTTTTATAGCGTTAGATAAAGTTATTTCATCGGCGTATTCCAAATCGCTGCCAATCGGTAAACCTCTAGCAAGACGGCTGATTTTTATTTTTAATGGTTTTAGCAAGTTAATTAAGTAAAGAGAAGTGGTTTCGCCTTCCAGATCAGGATTAAGGGCTAGAATTATTTCTTTGACTTTAACGGCCGATTTGGCGATGCGCTGTAATAATTGGTTGACGCGCAGGTTCTCCGGGCTGGTATTTTGTGTAGTACTGATTAAACCGCCCAAGATATGATAGACGCCCTTAAAATCTTGAGTTTTTTCCAAGGCCATTAAATCCTGCGGATCGGCGACTACGCAAATGATCGAGTGATCGCGATTTTGGTTGCCGCAAAGAGGGCAAATGTTTTTTTCCGCGAAATTATTGCAAAGCGGGCAAAGCGATATTTTTTTTAATTCTTTAATGCTCGTTGAGAGTTTTTCCAGTTGGGCTGGCGATTTTTTTAATAAATAAAAAATAAACCGTTCGGCGGTTTTAGGCCCAATAGACGGGAATTGGGCAAACTCATTAATCAGATCTTGAAGATTTTTAGGATACGACATGACTGAAATTATTAAATTTTACCAGATAAAATTTTTATAGAAAATTCATTAAAATGGTTCTTCGGTTTGGCTTACTGGTTGTTCGCCCGATTGTTCTTCGTTATATTCATAACTAAATTCTTCTGAAGGAGCAAACTGCAAATTCTTAAAGCTAGCCGTGTGCTCGTCAAAGAACAATTTAACCATGACGCCAGCTGGGCCATGGCGATGTTTGGCAACATGAATTTCGGCTACACCCCGCTCTTCAGGCGGGCAGAATTTAATGCCACGGTCAGTGGCCTTGCGATAAATAAACAAAACCA
Source organism: Patescibacteria group bacterium (assembly GCA_028715115.1). NCBI lineage: Bacteria > Patescibacteria group bacterium. Next base: position 51,745 of record JAQUSN010000002.1, read on the forward strand.
CGTCGCTATCTTGTTCTAAACTGCCACTTTCTCTTAAGTCTGCTAATTTAGGAATAGCCGGTGTACGCGCTTCAGTAGCGCGAGATAATTGAGAAAGAGCGATAACCGGGATGTGCAGTTCTCGAGCAATGGCCTTTAAAGCGCGAGAAATAGCGGAAACCTCTTGAACGCGATTGTCAGCCCCTTCGCCGCCTTCCATTAGTTGTAAGTAGTCGATAATAATAAGTCCTAGTCCATGTTCAGCTTGTAGTCTTCGGGCTTTAGTGCGGATTTCCATGATATTAGCCATCGGTGAATCATCAATAAAAATCGGCGCTTCAGATAAAATATTAATTGAGTCGCCGATTTTTGAAAAGGCGCCTTCGTCGCTTTTTGATAAGGCGCCGGTTCGCATTTTCCATAAGTTAATATTGGCCTGAGAGCAGATCATACGATCAACGATTTGTTCACGAGACATTTCCAGGCTAAATATGCCAACCGGAATTTTATGCAAGACCGCCACTTGGCGGGCGATATCAATTGCTAAAGCGCTTTTACCAACCGATGGGCGAGCGGCTAAAATAATTAAATCAGAAGCTTGTAAGCCGCCCAAAGCGGCATCGAGGTCGGAGAAGCCGCAAGGTAAACCGCGCAACTTACCGCCGCTTTTATGAATTTCTTCGATACGAGTGAAGGCATCGCCAAGTACATCTTGGATGGGCGTGAAATTTTGTTTTAAAAATCTTTGGGAGACGGCAAAAAGTTTTTGCTCGGAACGATCGAGTATTTTATCAACCTGTTCTTCTTCGTCATAAGCCATTTTGGTTATTTCGGTTGAGGCATTAATGAGATTCCTTAGAGTTGCTTTGCGTTGGATTATCTGGGCATAAGAAACTACATGAGTAGCACTGGGTACGCCATTAGCTAAATCGGCTAAATGGCTTCGTCCGCCGATTAAGTCCAGCTGTCCCTTTTCCTCTAAACGGTTAGAGATACTTAAAATATCAATTGGTTCACGATGCTCAAAAACTTCGAGCATAGCTTCGTAAATAATGCGATGAATGTCTTTATAAAAATCATCTGGGCCGATAATATCAGCGATTTTAATAATCGCATCTTTGTCTATTAGAAGACAGCCAAGCAACGCCTCTTCAGCTTCGATGTTTTGTGGTGGAAGTTTTTCTAGATTATTTTTCATGTGAGATTTTCCCCATTAAACCCTTTACAATTTAATTTCTTTATTCTATAATTTTAGAACGTTTTAGACAACTCTCGTTTACACATTTTATCCCCATTTATGCTTGATCATAAAGAAAACATTCATGGTTATTTGGTTTATTATGATGACGAGGCGAAGTTGGGCATAGAACATTTGGCTCATGTTTTGAGTTTTGATGAAGCGCGGTCGATGTTTTTAGCCGCTCATCGTACTTTAGATAAAATAGATTTCGAAGATCGCCTGGGAAGAAACTTTGTTCTTATAGGCAGAATGGATGGCAATTTCGAACTTTATGCACGCAAAGAAGGATGGTTCTAAGTAAAACCAAAATACGCCCCCTTAGCTCAGTGGTAGAGCAGTAGCCTTTTAAGCTATTGATGAAGGTTCGATTCCTTCAGGGGGTACCAAGTAGTGCTAAGTCAAGTGACCGTGAGGGGTCGGCTAAAAATCGACCAAACATTGCCCTTGACTTAATCACCTTAAAAGAAAAACCACGGAATTTTATCCGTGATTTTTCTATTTTATCTTTACCTTTTTACTCCAGATGTATTTTTCTGTCTAGAAGTATTAACTTGCTTTGCAGACAAGTCAGCAATTCTCTTTTTTCAATCAGCGTTCCTTCTTTTAAGATGTATTTGGCATAGTTCCGGGTATTAATATCAGTATTCAATTTTACTTTATTACTTACTCCTAAGACCCCAATTCTGAATTTGTTATATCTGGTCATCTCGTGTTCAATTTTTGCCTTGATACCCAGATCATCTAGATTAACTTTATTAATCATTTCAATTAATTCTTTAATCAGGTTTTCTTCATTAATAGCCGAGTTCTTACAATCAATATTTCTGGCCTTGGTACAGCGGTAGTAGACATGGCGGTTGACTCCGCCATCTTTTAATTTCTTGAATTTCTCGTCAGCCGTAATGCCCGAGCCACAACAGCCGCACTTAATCAGTTTAGTGAAGGCAAATTCTTTGCTCTCGGTCTTGGGGATATAGTGTTGGTCTAGGGCTTCTTGAACTTTACCAAACACCTCTTTGTTAATAATCGGCGTGTGTTTGCCGGTATACCATTGACTACTCTTGGCAGGAAACTCGAATTCGCCGTAGTAGAACGTATTTCTTAGCAGCTCATAGACATTGGCAATTGATAGGGGTTTATTGTTTTTAGTCTTAAACCCTATTTCCTGAAACCAGCGATGAATTTTTCGGCCACTCCAGTTTTCATAAGCTACTTTTTCAAACATTTGTTTGATAATTACCGATCTTTTGGGGTCTAGCCGGCACTGACCCTTTTTATCAACATGGCTTTCCATTAGATAGCCAGTCGGGGCCATGTTTGGTCGCCAGCCCATTTCGCATTTAGCTTTTAGCCCTCGTTTTACATTAACCGACTTATTATCGTTCTCCAGTTTGGCATGACTACCTAGAATCATTAATAGAAATTTTTCATTTGGGTTGTTGGTAAATTTCTGGCTGTAGGTTTTAATTTCGAGCAACACTCCTTGATCCATCAAATCAACCAAAGTTCCTAGGTCGCCGGCATTCCTACTTAAGCGATCCGGCGCCCAGGTTAGAATGGCATTAAATTTGCCACTTCGTATCTCCTCAATCATTTGATTGAAGACAGGTCTTTGGCCAACTGCCTTTGATGAATGCGATTCCTTCTTGATCTCAATCACGTTGAGATTGTCGCGTTTAGCGATTTCTGACATTTCCTTGATCTGGCTATCAATGGAAAGTGCCTGCATTTCATCTTGCTCGGTCGACTTGCGAGCATAAAGGCAGTACTTGATGATAACCGGTGTTTGGATTGCTTGCGGGTGTCTACTTAAAGTTGTTGTTTGTTCCATAGGTCTAAGGTTATTGATTAATCCCATGGAACATTGATGACGCACCTGGTCAGGGAGTCCAGGCCCTATTGTAGATAACTAATTCTTCATAAAGTTATCCACAAATTTCTATTGATAAAAATTAGTTTTGGTTATATATTCATAATATCAAGGTCGAATTATTAATTAATAAATAAACATTTAAAATTATGCCAAGATTTAATAGTAGTGGTCCTGCTGGTTATGGCCCTCGGACTGGCTGGGGCTTGGGTCCTTGTGGCGCCGGAATGGCTTGGCGCAGAGGCGGAAGGTTTAGCCGCGGTTTTGGTTGGAGGAGATTTTGGGGTTATTATCCTACTCCTACTCAGACTAAAAAAGAAGAAATAGAAACTCTTTCAGAAGAAGTTATTATTTTAGAAGAGGAACTCAAGACTATTAAAACCAGATTGGCCGAACTCAAAGGACAAAAATAAAATTAAACAAGAAAACTTTATGAAAATAGCAGTAAGTTCGATAAGGGAAACTATTGACAGTAGTGTTTCTGATATTTTTGGAAGATGTCCTTATTTTATTATTGCTGAAATTGAAAGCCAGAAAATAGAAAAAACCGAAGCAATAGAAAATAAAAACACAGACCAAATGAGTGGTGTTGGTATTTCAGCTGCTCAATTAATGGCAGAAAAAAATATCGATACCGTAATCACAGGTAATGTGGGTCCGAGAGCCTTAGATGTGTTAAGGCAATTTAATATTGATGTTTATTACGGAAATGGAACGGTAAAAGAGATTTTACAAGATTTCATAAATGGAAAACTTAAGAAAATTTAAAAATGAAAATTGTAATTCCGACTAATAAGAGAAATGGGCTTGACGATAAAGTGGCCGACCATTTTGGTCGTTGCCCGACTTATACCTTTCTTAATGAAGAAGGCGAGATTGTTGAGATAATAGACAATACCAGCGAACATATGGACGGCGTTGGTCTGCCGCCGGAATTGATGAAAAAACACGGAGCGAACATTTTACTTTGTAAGGATCTTGGACCGAGGGCTTTAAATTTATGTCAAGAATTAGGTATAGATGTATATGTTTGTCGAGCAGAAACAGTAAGAGATGTTTTTGAAATGTGGAAAAATAATATAATTAAAAAAGCAAGTATAGGGGATACCTGCAAATAATATAAATAGTAAATTTATGAAAATTGCGATTACTGGTGGAAAAGGTGGGGTGGGAAAATCAATGGTAGCGACTTCATTAGCAGTAGAATTTGCAAAACGAACCAAGACAATGCTGGTAGATGCTGATGCGGAATGTCCAAATGATCATCTCCTACTTTCCGTAAAAAGAAAAAAATATATAACAGTTTTTCAACCGATTCCTAAATGGAATTTTAAGAAGTGTACAAAATGCGGTAAATGCGCTTCCGTTTGCAAACAAAATGCCATTGTTTTCACTAAAGGAAAATTTCCCGCTTTTGTTAAAGATGTTTGTATCGGATGTAAGGCATGTATTGTTACTTGTCCAACTGGCGCGATAACGGAAACTAAAAAAGAAATCGGGAAAATTTATACTGGGAAAAATTATAATGTTAATTTAGTTTCTGGAGAGCTTAAATTGGGAGAATTGGCTTCCGGTGAGGTGGTGGCTAAGGTAAGAAAATATGCTGATAAAATTAATAAAAAAATAAAAGCTGAAATAACGATTATTGATTCTTCGCCGGGAATTGGTTGCCCTGTAATTGCTTCTTTAGTTGGCACTGACTATATTGTCGGCGTAACAGAACCGACGCCGTCAGCCCTTTTTGATTTGAAAAGGGTTTTATATTTGGCTGAACACTTTGGGATAAAGCGCGGCATAGTTATTAATAAATTTGATCTTGAAGAAAGTTTTTATTCTGAGATAGAAAACTTTGCCAGAATAAATAAAATTCTAATCCTAGGAAAAATTCCTTACCGAAAAGATTTTGTTAGGTCAACCGTTAAAATGAAACCAGTAATTGAAATAAATCCAGTTTATAAAAAGTTATTTCAAGCAATTATTAAAAAGATATTAGAATAAATTATTATGAATTTAAAATCTATTTATAAAAAATTTATAATTATTTTTATTTTAACCGTTTTTTGTATTATTTTTTCAATAAAAGTTAATGCTCAAAATAATCTTAATAATCAAAATGATGTTTCTTTACATATGTTTTACGGTCAGGGATGTCCTCATTGCAGTAAGTTAAAATTATTCTTGGATAACATGAGGAACAAATACTCGTCGTTGAAAATATATGAACACGAAGTTTATCAGGATCCTGAGGGAAGAAAGTTATTTGAACAAATGTCCCAGGCCTTTAATACTCCCATAAAAGGGGTGCCAACAGTATTTATTGATGATAAAGTAATTATCGGATTTAGCAATGAAATAGGAGATTCGATAGAAAATGAAATAAAAAGATGTTTGGAAGCCGATTGCATTGATCCTGAATTAATGGTGAATAAATCATTCCCAGACAATTTTGGTAAAAACGAAATTGTAAAAAAACTTACAATTCCCATTGTTGTTTCTGCGGCGGCAGTAGACGCAATTAATCCTTGTGCTTTTGCGGTTTTAATAATTTTGATGACCGCTGTTTTGTCTATAAGCAGTAGGAAAAAGGCTTTAAATTTTGGTTTAGCTTTTACAGCATCGGTCTATATTTCATATTTCTTAATAGGTCTTGGTTTATTTTCAGCCTTGCAGATTAGCGGACTTAGTCACAAGTTTTATATAGTAGTAACAATTTTAGCTTTTATTGTTGGCTTATTGAATATTAAAGATTATTTTTGGTATGGAAAGGGGTTTTTAATGGAGATTCCACTGAGATGGAGGCCAACTATAAAAAGAATATTAAACAGCGTGACAACTCCTTTTGGAGCTTTTATTGCTGGTTTTGCCATATCTTTATTTGAATTACCTTGTACGGGCGGACCATATATAGTTATCTTGGGCTTATTGGCAAAAGAAGTTACCAGGAGTACGGGAATTTTTTATTTACTTATCTATAATTTGGTTTTTGTATCGCCATTAATAATACTTTCCTTAATAATTTATAAAGGTTTATCTACTGCCAGCAAGTTAGAAGCAATAAGGCAGAAAAAAATAAAATTGTTGCATTTAATAGCTGGAATACTGATGCTTGGAGTTGCGACGGCTATGGTCATATCTTTGATCAAAGGTTGGGTCTAATTAATAATGAAAAATAATAACCGAAATGAAAGAAAAAATAGCTAAAATTTCAATACTAACTAACGTGTTTTTAGCCGGAAGTAAATTAGCGGTTGGCTTTATAACTGGTTCTGGCGCTATTTTTGCTGAAGGTTTTCATTCGGGAATGGATGTATTAACCTCGGCGATAAGTTTTGTCGGCATTAAAATAGCCAAAAAGCCCATCGATCAAAAACATCCTTATGGCCATTATAAATTTGAAGTTTTGGCCGGATTAATAATAACTATTGTTCTGTTCGGAACCGGTTTATTTATTATATTTGAGGCGATTCACGAACTTCAGAGCCCTTCTCCCGCTGCAATTGGATACTTGGCATTAGGTACGATGTTAATTTCAGCTGTGATTAATGAGATAATGGCGAGATTGAAGATTCATTATGGTAAAGAAGAAAATTCCGTTGCTTTATTATCAGATGGATTTCATTCTCGAATAGATGTTTACGCTTCGCTAGTCGTTTTAGCAGGATTATTTTTGACTAAATACTGGGTTTATGTTGATTCAGCTTTGGCCCTATTAATCGGTTTATATATTATTAAAGAATCATTTTCAATTGGTAAAGAAGCGGTTGATTCTTTGCTTGATGTTTCAGCTGGCGAAAAGATAGAAGAAAAAATAAAAACAATAATTAAGACGCAGAATATTGAGATCTCATCCTTAAAAACTCAAAAAAAGGGTTCAGCCATTACCGCTAATATGGAAATAAAATTACCCAGTAATTTGAGCGTAGAAGAAGCGGTAAGAACCTCCGACAATTTGAGAGAAGAGTTAATAAAAGAAATTGAAAATCTTTCTTATGTCGCCATTCAGATCAAAGGTCATGAAGTAGAGACCGGATTTTATAAACCGGCTTTTGGTCAAAGTTTCGGTTGGCAAAGGAAAGGAAAATTTAGGAAAGAAATTAAAGAGGCAAAAGGAGGTGGACCCGGTGGTTATTGTGTTTGTCCAAAATGTGGTTATAAAATTCTTCATGAACGAGGCATTCCTTGTTTGACATTTGAATGTCCGAAGTGCAAAATTAATTTAATTAGAAAATAATATGGTTAGACCATTAAAACCAAGAAGAGTATTATTCGACCCCAATGTAACTTATTTTAAACCACAGGCAGTGCCTCTCTCAATATTAGAAGAAGTAGATTTGGGTGTAGACGAGCTGGAGACTTTACGACTTTGCGATTACAAAAATTTAGAACAAATTGAAGCGGCCAAGAAAATGAAAGTTTCTCAAAGCACTCTTCAACGAATACTAACATCAGCCCGCAAAAAAGTTGTTGAAGCTTTAATTGAGGGAAAGGCAATAAAAATTAGAAAAAATTTATAGCCAGGTATTCTTGTAAATTTAATTGACCTTTATCACAGAAATAAAAAAGATTTTAATTAATCTTTTTCTTGTTATTATAATTATTTTTTGTTATTATTAACAATATGAAAGAAGAATTGACTCTTATTGATTTAAAAGAAAACCAAGAAGTTGAAATTATTTCTGTTGTCGGTGGACAAATGGTCACTAAAAGATTGGCTGATTTAGGATTAGTTTTCGGGACTAAAATAAAAATTTTAGGAAAAGCCCCATTTTGGGGACCAATAGAAATTGAGGTTTTGGGTTCAAAATTAGCTTTAGGCAGAGGGATAGCCTCTAAAATTTTAGTTAAAATTTTAGCCGAGAAACATGGCTAAAGAAGGAAAATTAAATATAGTTTTGGCCGGAAACGCTAATACCGGGAAAAGCGTGATTTTTAATTACTTAACCGGTCTCCATCAGCATTTGGGTAATTGGCCAGGGAAAACAGTAGAGAAAGCAGAAGGAACTTTGTGTTACAAAGGATACACTATTGATGTTTTAGATTTGCCAGGAATTTATTCTCTCGCCACTTATTCAATGGAAGAGTTAGTTTCAAGAGAATACATTGCCTCTCAGAAATCAGATTTTGTCGTGAATGTCGTAGACGGTACCAACTTAGAGAGAAACTTAATTTTTACTTTGCAACTTTTAGAATTAGAGCGACCAACCGTTTTAGCCTTGAATATGGTGAATTTGTTTAAAAAAAAGAGAATAGATATTAATATTGAAAAATTAGAAGAAATCTTAAAAATTCCCGTGGTGCCGGTTGCAGCCATTTATGGTAAGGGGATAACAAAAATTTTAGATAGAGGTATTGCTTTAATAGAATCGAAAAGGGTAGGAAATCAGAGCAATCTAAAATACGGAAAAGAAGTAGAAGAGCAGATTGAAAAACTTATCAGCATGATGTCCAATCTTGAACTTTCCTATTCAAAAAGGTGGTTGGCCATAAAGCTTTTAGAAAAAGATAAAGAAGTTGAAAAATTAGTCAGAAATAAAGCCCCCGCCATATTAGAAAAGGCAAAAGAATTAATTTCTTATATTGAGAAAATTCATGGGCATGACTCATCTATTGTCGTCGCCGGCGAGCGTTGCCATTTGGTTTCAGACATAATTCAAAGTGTACTAAGAATAACCAAATTATCGAAAACAAGCTTCACTGAAAAATTAAACTCGATAACCAGCCATAAAATTTGGGGTTATCCTGTTTTAATTTTAGTCTTATTTTTAATGTTCGGATTCATTTTTAAATTTGGCGACTGGTTTTCCTCGTATTTTATAAAGATATTTCCCAACGTTCAGCTATGGTATGAAAACTTTCTCGGTAATTCAGTTTTAGCTTCGTTGATTTGGGCAGGAATTGAAAGTGTTTTGGGTTTAATCATGATCGCTATTCCTTATATTATTCCCTTTTATTTTGTTTTATATTTTTTAGAAGATTGCGGATATTTGGCCCGCATTGCTTTTTTAATGGACAATTTAATGCACAAACTTGGCGTACATGGTAAGGCCTGTATCCCATTGCTTCTTGGTTATGGTTGTAATGTTCCGGCCTGTCTTTCTTGCCGCATTATGGAGACTAAAAGGGAAAGATTTTTGACAGGATTTTTATCCACCCTTATTCCTTGTAGCGCCATCACGGTTGTTATTTTAGGATTAGTAGGAAAATTTGTCGGTATAAAATGGGCCCTTGCTTTATATTTATTTAATATTTTAATTATTTTTATTATAGGAAAATTGGCTTCCAAAATTTTACCAGGCGAGCCGACAGGGCTTATTATGGAAATGCCAGACTATAGAAAACTACATTTTAGAACAATATTTCTACAAACTTGGTTCAGGTTAAAAGATTTTCTTTTTATCGCCGGCCCTTTAGTGATTATCTCCGGAATAATAATTAAAGGACTTTATTTAGTTGGTTGGCTGGCGGTGATTGCTAATTTTTTAAGCCCCGTCACTGTAAAATGGCTCGGGTTGCCAGTTCTAACTGGAATTTTATTGATTTTCGGCATTTTGAGAAAAGAATTAATTTTGGTTATGTTAGCTACGCTATTAGGAACCGCTAATTTTGCTCTAGCTTTGAGTCCTGTCCAAATGATTACCTTGGCGTTAATTACCATGTTTTATATTCCCTGTGTAGCCACCATTGCTGTTCTTCGACGAGAATTTGGCTGGAAAAGAGCTTTGGGAATTACCATCTTTAAAATATTTTTAGCTATTTTGTTGGGCGGAATAGCTTTTAGATTATTGAGTGCATTTTTATAATAAAATGAGACATATGATCTGTACCCCAAAAAGTGGACACATCGTGTCTCATTTGTCTCATTTTGCCCGAAACCCTTTATTTTATCTACCTCTCAATTTTTAAAATGAGACACTACTTTTTTACCGTGTCTCATTTATATAACCAGACCGAGAGGGGTCATTTTCGTCCTTGACCGATCCCCAAAGAACCCTTATACTGATTGATAGTTATACGTCTCAGACCGACATGGGGTATAGGCCTTCTCCGCCAACTGGCGGATATGGACTACGAGTTAATTTGAAAATCATCAGCTCTCGACTTGTCTTGCAAAGCTCAATAGAGCGAAGCGGGATTCCTTCGGAGGGGTACCAAACAAAGTCATTGGAGGCAATCAAAAGAGTCTTGATATAGAACTCTTTTTAGTATATAATAATTTATAGATTAATATCGTAATAAAATTTATATGGCACAAAGAGCAAAAAGAGATAATGCAGTCGGAAAGCACAAAAAGTCACACTCGCACAAGACCAAAAAGAGATTAGAGATCAAGCGATTAATGCTTGAAGCAAGAAAGAATAAAAAACACAGATAGAAGCTGATATATCCTTAAGACCTAAGGACATGCAAAACAAAAGGACAAGGAGTCTGCATTTTGCCTAAATTAATTATAGTAATATATCTTTAATCTTAAAAAGATTATAATTTATATTATTTATTGTTTTTTTAAGTAAAAGGGCAGAAGTTGATTAAAAAATATTTTATGAAAAAAATATTACTAATCATTATTTTATTTATCATTGCCGCAGTAATTTTATTTTTAGTACGATATTTTTTAATGCCAAAACAACTCCAGCCGGTTTCAAATACAAATCAGTCACTGGCGATAATCAACAATTCCTCTAATCCTGCGCCTTTGCCGAATCATATTCTAACGATGTCTAATTTTCAGCCGCCCCTTGATAGAGCAGGTGAGCGGGTTACGAAGAAAAACTTTGGTATTTATATTACTCCGCAAACTTCACCGGTCCAGCCGGAAAGATTTGCTGGCTATCATACTGGCGCTGACTTTGAAATATTTCCCGAAGAAATCAACATCGACGTGCCGGTTAAAGCAATTTGTTCTGGCGATTTAAAATTAAAAAAATCGGCTAGTGGTTATGGTGGTGTGGCGGTAGAATCTTGTTCTTTAAACGGCCAGTCATTCACAATAATTTATGGGCATTTAAAATTAGCGAGCATCAGCTCTAAGGTCGGGAATAGTATTAAAAGCGGCGATATAATCGGCGTTTTGGGTGCCGCTTATAGTCCAGAAACCGACGGCGAAAGAAAACATTTGCATTTAGGAATTCACCGAGGAACCGCCATTAATATTTTGGGCTATGTTCAAAATAAGGCCGATTTATCCGCCTGGACTGATCCTTGTTTGTATGTTTGCCCCGCAGTGAAAATTTAATGGTTCTTAAAACTGCGTTTTGCGACCACGACAAGCGTCTAGCTAAAATGTTATCGATATATTAAATTATTATTTATTTTTCGAACCCCAAGCAGTATCAAATTTCTACTTCGGGGGGGGGGTTGCCATAATTAAATATTTTTATATATTATATTTAGCATGATAGGCCAAGATATAAATTTAGTGCGGCAATATCTTAATGGCGATGAACAATCGCTAGAGATTTTGATTAAAAAATACCTTAAACAGATTTATGGTTTTGTCTATCGTTATACAAATAGCGCTTCAGAGACAGAAGACATAACACAGGAGGTCTTTTTGCGGATGTGGCGAAATATTAAAAAATTTGATCAAAAGAAAAATTTTAAAACCTGGCTATTTGCCATTGCTAAAAACGCAGCTATTGATCATTTCCGAAAATACCGCCTGGCAACAGGTGAAAGAAAAGCGGTGCCTTTTTCGAACTTTGAGAATGAAGACGGCAGCAATTTAATCTTTGATACTTTAGCTGACCTTGGCCCCACGGCTCACGAAATTTTCGAAAGAAAGAATTTAGTCCAAATTATTTCTTTAGCTGTGGAAAAACTCTCCGAAAAATACCAAACCGTCCTTTCTCTTTATTATCACAAACAATTAAATTTCCGGGAAATTGCCGAGCAACTTAATCAATCTATTAATACGGTGAAAAGTAATCACCGCCGAGCTATTATTGCTTTAAAAAATATCCTATTAAAATAATCTACCAACCGAATGATCGTATAAGTTTTAAAGGGTGCACCAAGAGGCACCCTTTTGTCGTATTAACAATATTATGAAAGAAAGCCATATTGACAATTTAGCGCCTCAACTGCCGCCAAATCCGCCGGACTATCTTTTTATTAAAATTATCAACCGCATTGAGATCGAAAGAAAAATAGCCATAGCTAGGCGCAGGTTTATTTTGTTCTCTATTGGTTTAATTAGTTCGTTAATAGCACTTGTTCCTGTTTTTAAAATAATGCAAAGCGGGTTAATTGAATCCGGATTTATTCAATTCTTTTCTTTGCTTTTCTCCGATTCATCGGTCGTTCTTACTTATTGGCACGAATTCGTTTTAACACTTCTAGAATCTATGCCGGTCGCAAGTATTTTGGCTTTTTTGACCACTATTTTTGTTTTTCTTTCTTCGCTTAAATTCGTGGTTCAAGATGCTAAAGTTGCCTTTAAACATAATTTAGCGAGCAATTAATATAAAACATGAAATTAGATTTTGTTAAAATTTTTCAATCTAAACAATTTAAGATTATTTTCATTGGCGTGGTGGGAGTGATTATGCTTTTGCTTATTTTCAAGATTGGCATGATGGTGGGATTTAAACAAGCAGATTTTTCTTATCGTTGGGGAGATAACTACCACACAAACTTTGCCGGTCCCCAGGGTGGATTTTTACTTAGGGATTTTAATGGGCGGGAGTTTATGGATGCTCACGGAGTCTTTGGTCAAATAATAAAAATTGATAACCCAATGATTATCACCAGGGGGCCTGGCGACATGGAAAAGATAGTTTTAGTAAAAAACAATACCATAATTAACCGCTTAAGAGACAGAATAGAGATCGACGATTTAAGGCCAGATGATTTTATTGTAGTTATCGGTGCTCCAAATAATATCGGTCAGATAGAGGCGCGTTTAATTAGAATGGTTTTGTCGCCGTCATTTCGCTAGCCTAGCCAGAAGCCATTTATTCTTTAATTATAAGATAATTAAAAAATTATTTTTATGACTGCAAAAATCATTAAAAGGTTATCAAAGCATAAGGCGATTACTATTTTTAGTGTTGTTGTAATAATTGTAATCGGTTATTTCGGAGTCAAGGCTCTTAAGGGAAGCGGCGTTTCAATTACCTATGCTTTAGCTTCGGTTGAGAAAGGAACGGTTATAAGTTCTGTTTCCGGCAGTGGCCAGGTTTCTGCCTCTGATCAAATTGAAATTAAATCAAAGGCCTCAGGAGATGCGCTTTATGTTGGCACTAAGGCGGGACAAAGCGTTAAGTCCGGGACAGTGTTGGTTCAACTTGATTCCAAGAATGCACAAAAGTCTGTTAGAGACGCGCAGACTAATTTAGATTCAGCTAAGCTATCTTTACAAAAATTACAACAGCCACCAGATTCGCTTTCTCTTTTGCAGGCTCAAGACGCTCTGGTTCAAGCCAATCAATCCAAACAAAATGCGCTAGATGATTTGGCTAAAACCTATGAAGACGGTTTTAATACAGTCTCTAATGCTTTTTTGGATTTACCTACTATTATGACCGGGCTAGATAATATTTTACACAGTTATACCCTTAGCCAAACGCAAATGAATTTGGATTATTATGCTAATGGGGCCCTGAGGTATGATAGCGCGGCTACGCAATACAGAAATGACGCCGAAGACAAGTATCAAAAAGCTAAAAAAGAATACGATCAAAATTTTACCGACTATAAGTCCACGACCAGGTTTTCTTCAACTGAAGCGATTGAGAGTTTAGTCACGGAAACTTATAACACTACAAAAGATTTGGCCGAAGCGGTGAAAAGCACCAATAATTTAATTCAATTTTACAAAGATAAACTAACAGAACATAGCATAATTCCTAGTCCAATGGCTGATACGCATCTAACAAATTTAAATACTTATACCAGTAAGACTAATAGTAGTCTTTCAAGCTTGCTTTCGATTAAAACTTCCATCACGGACGATAAGCAGGCCATTACCAATGCTGATGCAACCATTGCCGAACGAACCGCTTCATTAGCAAAACTTCAGGCTGGAACCGATCCTTTAGATATTCAATCACAGCAACTCAGTATTAAACAAAAAGAAAATGCTTTACTTGATGCCAAACAAACTTTGACCGACTATTCAATTCGGGCTCCGATTGACGGCACAATCGCCGAATTAGACGTTAAAAAAGGAGATTCTGTTTCTAGTGGTACGACCGTAGCCATAATCATCTCCAAACAAAGCATTGCCGAGATTCCTTTAAATGAAGTTGACGTATCAAAAGTAAAAATTGGCCAAAAGGCAACACTTACTTTTGATGCGATTGAAGGGTTAAATATCTCTGGCCAAGTGGCGGAGATAGACACCATTGGTACTGTTTCGCAGGGAGTAGTTAATTATAATGTGAAAATTACTTTTGATACCGAAGATACTCGTGTTAAACCGGGTATGAGCGTTTCAGCAGCCATTATTACCGATATACGACAGGATGTTCTGGTCGTATCAAATTCGGCTATAAAATCATCAGGCGATACTAGTTATGTTGAAATTCCGTTGGAAAAAGTTTCTGATACTCAGCTAGCTAGCGCCGGCGGCATTAATTTAAGTGAGACACCTAAAAGACAAATAGTTGTTACCGGCTTGAGCGATGATAGTTTTACGGAAATTACCAGTGGTTTGAATGAAGGCGATCAAATTATCATTAAAACGATCGCTAATGGCGCCAAAACATCTTCTACTAAAACGCAAAATATTTTTCAAACAACCGGAGCTAATCGCGGCACTGGCGGTGGTATGATTTTTCGGCCATAAAAAATTGAATTATGATAGAATGTAAAAATATAAATAAAATATATAAAAGCGAGGCCTTCGAGACTATCGCCCTAAAAGACATTTCTTTTATTATTAAAGATGGGGAATTTGTGGCTATTATGGGTCCGTCTGGCTCGGGCAAATCTACTTTGATGCATATTTTAGGCGCGCTGGACACTCCCACCAGCGGTGAATATTTTTTAGACGGCAAAGATGTTTCTAAACTTTCCGATGATGAATTAGCGGATATTAGAAAACAAAAAATAGGTTTTATTTTTCAGTCATATAATTTATTGCCACGCGCTACGGTTATTCGCAACGTAGTTTTGCCGTTAATTTATTCCGGAGTTCCAAAAGAAGAACGCGACCAGCGCGCGAAAGAATCACTGAAAAACTCAGGATTAGATGAATCGCACTTTTATCATCTTTCCAATCAGCTTTCCGGCGGTCAGATGCAGCGAGTGGCTATTGCCAGAGCGCTGGTTAATAGCCCTTCTTTAATTTTAGCCGATGAACCGACCGGAAATCTTGATACGAAGACAGGCGAAATTGTTTTAGCTACCTTTCAAGAATTAAACGATAAACAAAAACGAACTATAATTCTAATTACCCATGAGCGTTATGTAGCTGAACATGCTGATCGCATTATTACTATTCGCGACGGCGCTATTGTTGAAGACAGTAAAAATATTCAAAAGAGAATTATTAATTTTAATAATTTATGAGAATATCGGATTTATTCCAAGAAACATTTTTGGCTCTGTTGGCCAATAAGGCTCGGTCAGGATTAACTGTTCTTGGTATTGTTATTGGCATTGGATCGGTTATTGCCATGATTTCCATTGGTCAGGGAGCGCAGGGTTCTATTCAATCCAGCATTCAATCGTTAGGATCGAATTTAATTTTAGTTACGCCTGGCATGCAACGAGGAGTTGGTAATCAAGTCAGCCAAGGTCGCGGCTCGGCTCAGACGTTAACGCTCGAAGATGCTAGTGCTATTTCGCAAAATATTTTTAATATTTCTGGCGTCGCTCCAGATTTATCAGGCCGTTATCAAGTTACGGCCAAAGGGACCAACACCAACACATCTATTGACGGCGTGACTCCGTTTTATTCTTCTGTTAGGAATATAGAGATTGCTGATGGAGTATTTATTACGGATCAAAATGTAGCCAACTTAAGTAGGGTGGCGATTCTGGGGTCGGCAGTTAGCGAAGACCTTTTCGGTACAGACGTAAGTCCGATTGGCCAAACAATTCGCATTAAAAATATAAATTTTACGGTCGTTGGGCTTACCAAAAGCAAGGGTGGGACTGGCTTTGGCAGCCAGGATGACATGATCTTTATTCCTTTAACTACGGCGCAACAATTTTTAGCCGGCAGTCAAAGGGTTAGTACAATTAGTGTTCAGGCGACCAGTCAAGCGGTTATGTCGCAAGTTCAAGAAGATATTACTTTTTTATTATTAGAACGTCATCATATTTCTGATTCAGCCTTAGCAGATTTCAGTATTTTAAATCAATCTGATATTGTTGCCGCTGCTTCATCGGTAACCAACACCTTTACGATTTTATTAGGTTCAGTCGCGGCTATTTCGCTTTTAGTTGGTGGTATTGGTATTATGAATATGATGCTCACTACGGTTACTGAGCGGACGCGCGAAATCGGTCTTCGTAAAGCGATTGGCGCAAAGGGCGGAGATATTAATTTGCAATTTTTAACCGAAGCCATAATGCTAACTTTTGTCGGTGGCATTGTCGGCGTTATTTTTGGCTGGCTTATCTCTTGGGGCGTTTACCAGTTTGCTAATATTGCTACAAAAGTTTCTTTGACTTCGATTTTATTGGCTTTCGGAGTTTCGGCTTTAATTGGCATTATTTTTGGCTATTATCCGGCTCGCCGCGCCTCAAAATTAAATCCGATTGAAGCCTTAAGATATGAATAATTTTATCAAAAAAATCTCCCCATCAGAAGTTATTATCTTAATTAATAAAATAATTTTATGAAAAAATTTTTACCCTTAATCATTATAATTGTCGTGGCGATTGCGCTTAGCGCATTTTGGGGCGGCGCTAAATATGCGCAAAGCAAAAGCAGATCAATATCTCAGGCGAATATGCAAAGGTTTCAACAAATGGGCGGGGCAAGGCCTAGTGCTGGCAGTCGACAGGCAGGAACGGCTTTTATTAACGGACAAATAATTGCTAAAGATGATAAAAGCGTCACCATCAAACTTCGCGACGGTGGATCTAAAATAATTTTTTACTCTGATAAAACAGAGATAGGCAAATTCGTTGCCGGTACAATTAATGATTTAGTCGTTGGCCAAAATGTTATGGTCAATGGCACGGCCAATTCCGATGGTAGCGTTAGCGCTGCTTCAGTCCAAATTAGGCCAACTACATTTCAGACGCCAGGAGGGGACAGCCCTGTTATGCCGTCACAATAATCAACTCAACCGTAAATTAGTTAAAATCAAAAAGACGTTCCCGAGCGAAACGTCTTTTTGCTAATAAGATTATTTGACGTTTTTAATAAGATATGTTTGTCTTAGTTGATAGCCAATTCGGCGATAATAATTTCTCACGCCCACGCCGGAAATGACAGCGATTTTTTTATAACCGGCCTGCCTGGCTAATTTTTCCGCTTCCAGAATTAATTTTTTTCCTAAACCGATGTGTTGAGCAACTTTTTTCTTTTGGCCGATAGGCACCATTTCGCCATAAGTATGAAGCTCGCGAATAAGAGCTGCGCCGTTTAAGGCGGAAAACGGTGACCTAAACCGCTGGGGTAATCTTAGACGCAAAAAGGCGAGCAATTTATTTTTATTTTCAAATGATAGGAATATTTCCTGGCCGCCGCTGGCCGAGTAGGTGATTTTTTTTAGTTTAATGTTGCCGATTTTAAATTTTATATCTTTTATTTCTCGGCAGCGAAGGCAACGGCAAGATAGTCCTGATTTTTTCATTTCTTTTTGTATTACTTCGCGTAAATTAGAAATACGGCTGCCGCTTTCAATTTTAGAAGAAGGGATGTCGCGAATAATGCGAGTTATTCTAACATATGGCGGAATGGTCGATTTTATTTGTGTTAATAGTTTTATTAATTGTTGATTTTGATAAGGCCGATATTTTTTATTTTGCCATAGTTTATAAAGCGGAGAACCTTTAGTTACTACGCATGGATAGATTTTAAGCATATCAGGTTGAAAGTTTGGCAAAGAAAATAATTTTTTAAACATAATCAAATCTTTCTTGACAGTAGCGCCGAACATGCCAGGCATGATATGGTAGCAGACTTTAAACCCAGTATCTTTTAATAATTCAGTGGCTTTAATAGTTTCATTAATACTATGTCCGCGTTGATTTTGTTTTAGAATTTTATCGTCGATGTTTTGTACGCCCAATTCAACGCGCGTGCAGCCAAGCTCGCGCATTTTTTTTATTTCTTGGGCGTTGATATAGTCGGGCCGTGTTTCCAAGGTAATGCCAATTATTCGATGTTCTCCTTTTTCGTTTAGTTTTTGCGCTTGATTTAAATTTTTTGAAACCTTTCGATTGGCTCCATCAAAGCATCTTTTAATAAACCAAGTTTGATATTTAGTCGGTAGATATGACCAGGTTCCGCCGATCACGATTAATTCTATTTTATCGGTCGGGTGGCCGTTTTTTGCCAAAACTTCAATTCTTTTTTTAACTTGCCAAAAAGGATCGAAAGACAATTTTTTTGCCCTTTCTACTGCGGGTTCGCCAGATAAATAACTTTTGGGGATTCCTTTCTCGGTGGGGCAGTATAAACAATGATGCGGGCAGGACAAGGATTGCTCCGTCCCGAACGGGCGGGGTGAAGTTAATACGGAAACAACGGCTACGCCGGAAAGCGAGCGGATCGGCCGTTTTTTTAATTTTTTTTCAAAGTAATAATTTGGCGATAAATTTTCTTTTTCTTTTAATTCACGATAGATGCTTAAAATAGTTGTATTGTTCGGTGGTTGAATTTTAGTCTGGCTGATTAGTTTTTTCTTTAAATTTAAAAATTGCTCGCTATTTTTAATATTTTTTTGAGCGAGCTCGCTGACAAAATCATTAAGTTGGTTATTCTTGGTCATTTTTAAAGTATAGCGTTAATTTCGATTTTTTCAACCCCCACACCAAAATTTTTTGCGTGGGAGTGAAGATAACTATTTGATTTTGTTTAATCTTACGCTATAATAATGTAATATGAAACAAGCCAAGGCTGAACAAATTATTAAGGAGACCAAAGAAAACTATAATGCGTTGGCCCGCGACTTTTCTAATACTCGAGCTTTTCTCTGGAAAGAATTTCAAGATTTATTAGTTTATATTAAGAATGGCGACAGGGTTTTAGATTTAGGCTGCGGCAATGGTCGATTGGCCGAACTTTTTAAAAATCGACCGGTTGAATATGTCGGTGTTGATAATTCAGAAGAATTGATATCTTTGGCTAAAAAAAATCAGCCGGTTAAAATGTTAAAAGAGCCAAAGTTCTTCGTAGCCGACGCTCTTAATCTGCCCTTTCGTCCATCGGATTTTAACGAAATTTTTTCCACGGCGGTGCTACATCATATTCCTTCTTACAAATTACGCTTAAAATTTTTACAGGATTGTTATAGTTATCTTAAACCGGGCGGATATCTACTTTTAACGGTTTGGAATTTTTATCAACCAAGATTATTAATGAAATATAAAATTTGGTCAATTATTTTCGGTTTTCATAAAAGAGAATTTGACCGCGGCGACGTGGTTGTCCCTTGGAAAATGCCAATTGTCAGCAAGGGAGAAAAACTAAAATTTAAAATTTTTGAACGATATTATCATGCCTTTACCGAAGGTGAATTACAACGCCTGGTTTCAGCAGCCGGTTTCCAGGTAATTGACCATTATTATGTTTGTAAGGGCAAAAAGACAAATTGGATTAAGGGATTTAATTTAGTTTTAATTGCTCAAAAGCAATAATATTTTTGGTTATCCCGTAAAAGCCGACTGCTATCGGCTCACGGGATACTCAAATTTGTAACGAAATTTACATCGTTACAAAATAACTCGTAAATTTTGACAAATTTGGTATGATTGGAATTTTTGACTCTGGAATTGGCGGTTTGACCGTGGTTAAAAAATTTTTCGATTGGTTTGATAAAGATAATTTATCTTATCGACTTTTGTATTTTGGTGATACGGCCAGAACTCCGTACGGCAACCGAGGGGAGGAGGTTATAAAACAATACGCGCTTGAAGACGCAAAATTATTAATTGAACGCGGAG
The DNA here is from genome assembly GCA_028715115.1 of Patescibacteria group bacterium. NCBI lineage: Bacteria > Patescibacteria group bacterium. Next base: position 71,904 of record JAQUSN010000002.1, read on the forward strand.
CAAAAATAATTGTCATTGCCTGCAATACTGTCTCGGCTATAGCAACCGATTATTTAAAAAATAATTTATCAGTACCGGTTTTTGAAGTGGTTAGTCCGGCCGCACAAAAAGCAGTTGCCATTACTCGTCATAATCGCATTGGTATCTTGGGTACTCGCGCTACGATTAACTCGAAGATTTATGATCATTTAATTAAACAATATGCGGCTAAAGCACACAAAAAAATCGGCGTTTTCGAAAATAGCGCCAGCTTGCTGGTGCCGCTAGTAGAAGAAGGCTGGCTTGATACACCTGAAACTAAAAGAATAATTAAAAAATATTTATCGCCATTAAAAGCGGCTCAAATCGACACTCTTATTTTGGCCTGTACGCATTATCCGTTTTTAATCAAAGAGATTGAGGCCAAATTAAATAAACAAGTAAAATTGGTTGATCCGGCTCTAGAAGTTGTTTTACAGGTAAAAGAATTTTTAAAAAATAATTCTGCGATAGAACAACAATTAAATCATAAAAGTAAGCATCAATTTTTAGTTTCCGACCTAACCAATCGCGTGCAAAATTTAGCAGCAAGATGGTTGGGAGAAAAAATTAAATTGGAAAAAGTTAATTTAAAATGATTTTAAGTATTGATCACGGTACAAAATATATCGGATTAGCCATTGCGGACGAAAAAATTAGGATTGCTCATCCGCGAGGATTTTTGTTAAATAAAAATTATGAATATGTTTTGGCGGAAATAAAAAATATAATCACCGAACAAAAAATATCATTAATTGTGGTCGGACAACCCCTTGGCTTGTCTGGCCAGGCGACAGAGCAAACTAAATTGGCCAACAAATTCATTGAACAACTAAGGAACGATCTAAACTTGCCCGTTGATATTTTCAATGAAACCATGACCACTAAAATGGCTGGTCAGGTAGGCGGTAAAAAAGAGAATAGCAGCGGACACGACGCAGCTGCGGCCATAATTTTACAAGATTATTTAGATAGGCTGGGAAACAAAAATTAATTTATGTTAAATTATTTCGTTATTTTTTTGGTTAGTTTTTTGACCGGCATAATTTTTACCTGGTTGATTCGCCTTTTGGCAATTAAATTTAAGATTATTGATTGGCCCAAAGCTGACAGCCGCCATATTCATCGAGAGGCTACTCCTCTTTTGGGAGGTTTGGCTGTTTTTTTAACCTTTTTCTTAGTTTTGTTCTCCGTTTATTTTAGCTCTGCTTGGCCGGTTAAAAAAATAGCTCTATTTCAGCCGCTTACCGCTAACATTCATTTAGTTACCCTAAAACAATTGATCGCCATTTTTTTGGCCAGTTGTTTGATAGTTATTGGCGGTTGGCTGGATGATAAATACCATTTTAAGCCGCGGAAGCAGATAGTTTGGCCGATTTTGGCTACACTCATAGTCATCATTGGTGGCGTAGGTATTAATTATTTAAATAATCCGTTTGGTGAGGGTTATCTGTATTTAAATCACTGGCAAATAGAAATTTTTAAAATTAATGGCGTGCCATTTTATTTTACGCCCCTGGCTGATATTTTTACTTTTATTTGGTTGATGTTGGTTATGTATTCTACAAAGCTGCTTGACGGTTTAGATGGTTTAACGGCCGGTATGGGTCTGATTGGTTCGGCAGTAATCTTTTGTTTATCAATGCTAACCATTTTCTATCAGCCAGAAATTGCCGTAATGGCTCTAGTGCTTAGCGGAGCTTGTTTAGGATTTTTATTTTTTAATTTTTATCCAGCTAGAATATTTTTGGGCGAGGGAGGGAGTCTATTGGTCGGATTTCTTCTCGGAACCCTGGCCGTAATTTCAGGAGGAAAAATTGCTGTTACTTTTTTGGTCTTGGGCGTTCCAATTCTCGATCTGTTATGGGTAGTCGCTCGCAGAGTTTTCCAAGAAAAAAAATCGCCATTTTCAGGCGACCGCAAGCATCTTCATTTTAGATTACTTGATCTTGGTTTCTCGCATCGCGGTGCGGTAATTTTCATTTGGTTGATTTCTTTGATTTTTGGTCTAGCCTCTTTGTTTTTAAGAACTAAAGGAAAAATTTTCGTGTTGGTATTTTTTGTTATTTTCATGTCGCTTTTAGCTCTGGTTATAATTTTAAAAGAGAGACGCTTGAAGTTGAAAAATTATGAAAAATAAATGGCATTTAATAATTTTCTTACTAATCACTGCGATAATATTGTTTGTTTTTAATTTCGTCCTTTTTGATAAACAATTTACCAAGGTTACCATAAATCAGCAGGTGATTAAAGCGGAAACAGTTACCACGTCTTCCGAAATTATCAGGGGCTTATCCGGTCGCCAGTCGTTGGCTGATAACTCCGGAATGTTATTTGTTTTCCCCAAGGTAGATACTTATGACTTTTGGATGAAAGATATGAAATTTTCGATTGATATTATTTGGATCAACGATGGCCGAATTATTGATATTTGGCAAAATGCGCCAATACCTCAAAATAGTCAGCCGGCCCGATATCATCCTCGCGATAAAGCGGGCTATGTTTTAGAGGTTGGGGCCGGAACCGTTGAAAAAAATGGCTGGAAAATAGGCGATTTTGTTAAACTGGGTCTTTAGTTTTTCGCTTGCCAAATCCTTTAAAATACTTTAAAATTAATATATGTCGACTAATCCACAATCTAGCCACGAATGTCCAGACCACGAAAACGAGGTTATCTCTTTCGGTGAGGCTAATTATCGTAATATGCACCGCCGTTTTGGTATTAAAACGCCGGATCGCCGGTCGCATATGTATTTGGTTGGTAAAACCGGAGTTGGTAAATCAACTTTATTAGAAAATACGATTTATCAAGACCTTCAGCTGGGACATGGCGTGGCCATAGTTGATCCGCATGGTGATTTGGCTGAAAAGGTTTTAGATTTTGTTCCAAGTTGGCGAATTAACGATGTTATTTATTTTAATCCGGCTGACGTTGAATGGCCGATTGCTTTTAATATTTTAGAGAGCGTTGATTCGACACATCGACACTTCGTTGCCTCTGGTTTAATCGGCGTTTTTAAAAAAATCTGGGCTGATTCTTGGGGCCCGCGTTTAGAATATGTTTTGCGTAATGCCATCTTAGCGCTTTTAGAATATCCGGGCAGTACTTTGCTCGGCATTATGCGGCTTTTAATCGACAAAGAATTTAGAAAAAAAGTCGTCGGCCGATTAACCGATCCAATAGTTAGATCTTTTTGGGTAGAAGAATATTCTAAGTATCCGGACAGATTTCAGGCGGAAGCCATCGCGCCGATTCAAAATAAAGTCGGGCAATTTTTATCCATGAACTTGATTCGCAATATCGTCGGCCAGGTAAAATCAAAAATCGATATTCGCGAAATCATGGATAAAAAGAAAATTCTCATTATGAATTTAGCTAAGGGCAGAATCGGTGAAGATGCATCGTCTTTAATGGGCGCGATGATGATTACAAAATTACAAATGGCGGCCATGAGCCGGGTCGATATTGTCGAAAAGGACAGAAAAGATTTTTATCTCTACGTAGATGAATTTCAAAATTTTGCTACCGAATCATTCGCTAATATTTTATCCGAGGCGCGCAAATATCGTTTAAACCTAATTTTAGCCCATCAGTATATTGAGCAGCTAGACGAAAAGGTGAGCTCGGCTGTTTTTGGTAATGTGGGCACGTTGGTTTGTTTTCGTGTTGGCGCTGAAGATGCTGAATTTTTAGCCAAAGAGTTTACTCCTCAATTTGATGAAACCGATTTGGTCAACTTAGATAAGTTCGAGATTTATATTAAACTGATGATTGGCGGCATTACCTCAGAGCCTTTTTCAGCCAATACCTTACCGCCCTTAGGCAAGCCAGAGAATAATCATGATAAAATCATTCGGGTTTCACGAGAAAAATATGCCGAAAGCAAAAAGGTGGTCGAAGATAAAATCGTTCGTTGGACCGGCATGGAACCGCCCTCGACCGATCAGGCCAAATTCGAAGCCAAGTGCGAAGGTTGTGGCAATCCGGTTTTAATTCCTTTTATTCCCGACGGTGTTCGCCCGATTTTCTGTCGCAAATGTTTAAAAAAAATGAGAAAAGAAGATCAAGACAAGGTCGCAGCAGGTAAACAGCCAGATAACCTACCAACTGGTGAACTAAAGAATCAAACCGGATCTTTAGTACAATCAACTACCTCCGTACAATTAGAAAATAAACAAGAGTAATAATAAAAAATATAGATCTTTATGGTAAAAAAGTACCTTATTATTTTTGTCGCTTTTTCCATAGGCCTGGTGGGCTTGATTGTTATTTATCATAAAGTAGGTTTAGTAGATATTTCTACTCAGTTACACAAATTGCATCTATGGCAATTATTTTTAGTTTTAGGCACTTCGATTGCCATGATGACTTTAACGATTTGCCGTTGGGGATTGATTTTGATTGATCTGAATCAGAAAAAAACCTCTTGGCTGACGATGATTAAGGCGCGGCTTGGAGAATTTGCCTTTAGTTATCTTACGCCGATTGCTTATTTTGGCGGTGAATGGATCAGAGCTTACGTGATGAATAAAGACAAAAACGTTCCGGTTAGCACCAGTTTGACTTCTATTTTTTTGGATAGAATCTCCGAATTCGTAGCCGCTTTCCTCTTTATTTTTTTTGGGGCGATAGTCATGGCTATTAGTAGAAGTTTTATTTGGGGAATTTTGATGCTGATTTTTTCGGGAATAATTTTCTCTGGGTTATATTTGGCTATTGTTTTAGTTGGTTTGGACAAAATTTTAATATTCTTGGTTAACTTTTTAAAACTAAATAAGATTCGTTATAGTTCTAAAAATGCCGGTCAAACGACCATAGGAGAAAGATTTATTTATTTGGGCGGTCAGGTTAACGATTACTTTAAAAAATCGCGCGCTAAATTTGTTTTCACTACCTTTCTTTCGTTTTTAACTCTTTTGGTTTGGCTTTGGCAAACCAAGTTGATAATTAATTTTTTGGGCATAGACTTGTCTTGGAGTAAAATATTCATCATTAAAATTTTTCTTGCTACCTCGATGTTTATGCCGATTCCGGCAAACCTCGGCTCTTATGAAGGCGCGCACGTGTTGGTCTTTAATATTTTCGGCTTGCCCAGTGACTCGGCCTTGGCCTTAAGTGTCGTTAATCGAGCCCTGGATTTAGTCTGGATTACGGCTGGAATTTTTATGATCAGTCATTCCTTGACGCAAATTTTAGCCAAAATTCTCCAAGCCATTTCTAATTTTAGCAATCGCAATGGGCAGTCAACAAGTTAGACAAAAATTTTTGGATTTTTTCAAAGAAAAGGGCCATGCCATTATACCTTCGGCTTCTTTAATTCCCGAAAATGACCCGACGGTTTTATTTACCACGGCCGGCATGCATCCACTAGTTCCGTTTTTATTAGGAGAAAAACATCCGGCCGGAAATAAATTGGCCGATGTTCAAATCTGTCTTCGAACCGATGACATTGATGAAGTGGGGGATGAAGCCCATCATACGTTTTTTGAAATGTTAGGAAATTGGTCTCTGGGAAGCTATTGGAAAGACGATGCTATTAAATGGAGTTTTGAATTTTTAACCAGCAAGAAATGGCTAGGGCTTGAGAAAGAAAAAATAGGCATTACTATTTTCGCCGGCGATAAAGATGCGCCGCTTGATGAAGAGACTAAAAAAATTTGGCTTTCTCTGGGCATTTCTGAAAATAAAATTAAACCGCTCCCCAAAAAAGATAATTGGTGGGGGCCGGCCGGGCAAACCGGGCCGTGCGGACCGGACACAGAAATGTTTTATTGGACCGGCGGAGCGCCGGTGCCGGAATTTGATCCTAAGGACAAGCGCTGGGTGGAAATTTGGAATGATGTATTCATGCAATATTTTAAAAACATGGATGGCGTTTATGAGTCATTAAAGCAAAAAAATGTTGATACTGGCATGGGTCTTGAACGCACCGTCGCAGTAATTAATGGTTTAGATGATAATTATAAAACAGATTTGTTTTGGCCGATTATAAAAAAGATAGAAGAATTGTCAGGGAAGAAATATGAAGACAACAAAAGAATGTTTAGAATTATTGCCGATCATATCAAGGCTGCGACTTTTATCATTGGAGACAAAAACAGCGTTGAACCATCAAATCTCGGCCGCGGATATGTGGCTAGGCGATTGATTCGACGGGCTATCAGATGTGGCCGTCAATTAGGCATGAACTTTGTCTTTACCTTTAAAATCGCCGAAGAAGTAATTAAAATTTATCAAGATATCTATCCGGAATTAAGAAAAAACAAGGATTTAATTATTAATCAATTGGTCAAAGAAGAAGAAAAATTTGGGAAAACACTGGAGAAAGGAATACAAGAAATAAGAAAAATTAAGGATTGGCTTGGTCATAATTTTAAAAATAACTCCTCTTCAGAAGAGAAGATAAATATAGCTAAAGAGTTAGGCCTAAAATTATTTTTTATCTACCAAAGCTATGGTTTTCCTTTAGAGCTTTCTGTGGAAGAGCTTGACCTATGGGGGCCAAGGACGCCCCTTGGCGATAGATTTACTAATGAAAAATATTGGCTTATTGACGAGGGCTCGAACATAGAAGAATATATTCGAATTGCATTTAATGAGGAGTTTAAACAACATCAAGAACTCTCTCGGACCGCTTCGGCCGGAATGTTTAAGGGTGGTTTAGCCGATGGCGGGGAGAAATCAGCGCGATATCATACGGCCACGCACTTACTTTTGGCTGCTTTGCGGCAAGTTTTGGGTGATCATGTTTATCAACGTGGTAGCAATATTAATGCCGAGCGCTTGAGATTTGATTTTTCGCATCCGGAAAAGATGACCGAAGAACAGCTTAAAAAAATCGAGGAAATCATTAATCAAAAAATAGAAGAAAATATTCCAGTCGTTTGCCAAGAAATGTCCTTAGAAGAAGCGCGAAAGAAAAATATGATGGGAATTTTTGAAAATAAATACGGCGATAAAGTTAAAACTTATACCATCGCCGAATTTTCGCGGGAAATCTGTGGTGGACCACATGCCAGTTGCACTGGCGAACTAGGTCATTTTAAGATTATTAAAGAAGAATCTTCTGGCGCCGGTTTAAGACGCATTAAAGCTGTTTTAGAATAAAAATTTAATTAACATAAGAAATAAAATTATGGCTATTCCCAAACCACTTTTGACTTATTTGCAAAAGAGTAAAATTAATTTCGAACCGGTCACGCACAAAACAGTGTTCACGGCTTTTGATTTAGCGCGTACCTTACGTGTTGATTTTAAAGAAGTTGCTAAGACCCTGATTGTTAAAGGTGATAACAATTATTTTATCGTCGTTTTATCGGCCGCCCAGATGCTCGATTTTGGCGGATTGAAAAAATTATTAAATGCGAAAAAAATAGAAATTGCTCGCGAAAAAGTAATGGAAACGGTTTTTAAGATTCCTATGGGCACGATTACGCCCTTCCCCGGATTTTATAAAACCAGCCAACTTTGCCTGGAAAAAGGATTATTAAAAATGAAAAAAATCGTGGTTGGCGGTGGTAGCTATAATGACGCGATTAAAATTAAACCCGCTGACTTAGTTAAATTAGAAAAGCCGATTGTCGGCACTTTTGGCGTTAAGGCAAAAATAAAATTACCCAAACCCAGTAAACCAAAAGCGAAGAAGCCAGCCGCCAAAAAACCGGCCAAGAAAAATAAAAAAGTGGTCTTAAGAAAGAAAGCAGCGAAGAAAAGAAAATCATAAAAATAAATAATAATTAATTCAATATTTTTATGTTTAGACTTTTTGGCCGTAGCGACAAAGAACTTAAACTAGGTGACTATAAAAATATTTGGACAAAATTTTGTTTTCTTGATGAGAGCGGGAGCCTTAATGATACCAATGCGCCATTCTTCAGTGTCGGTCTGATTAAATGTTCCCAACCATATTATTTGAATAGTTTACTTACCTATAAAAGAAATGAAAAAAATTTCCACGATGAATTGAAATTTAATAAGTTGTCTCGTAAAAATATTAATTTTGCTAAATTAGCTCTAGAATGTTTTTTAAACACGAAGAGTATTTGGTTTTATTCTTATCTGGTAGATAAAAAAGGGGTTTATTTTCTTCATGAATTTGATTCTAACCCATGGATTGCGTATGAAGAGATATCAATTAAGTTAATTGAAGCAGCATTAGCTCCAAGCGAGATATTAATAGTTATTGCTGATCACGTAACTACTCCTCCGAATATTAAATATGAGGTTGATGTAAAGAAGAAAATTAATGAACAACATCAATGTTTGTCTGTGGCGGGAGTGTGTAGGATTGATTCAAGAGCCAACGACATGCTACAATTAGTTGATTTAATGATTGGTGCAATAAATTATGATTTAAAATTAAAGTCGAATTTAGTTAGTGGCGATAAGAATAAAATAGAGTTTCTTGAATATTTTAAAACTATTTTAGGGATTAAAGATTTTGTATGTGGTTTTAAAAATAAACAGTTTAATATTTTTGTAGATAAAGACGTTAAAAAAAGACCTTTTGGTCAAAATGAAAAAGAGCCATCGTCCTAACGGTCGACGCCCTTTTTCGATATAAAGATATTATAATATATATATATTAAAAGTCAATTAATTTTTCTGTGGATAACTTAGTTTATGGCTTATCAAGTTTCTTTAGACAAATTTTCCGGTCCGTTAGATTTGTTGTTACAACTAATCGAGAAAAACGAATTAGACATTATTGAATTATCGTTAGTTAATATTACTGATGAATTCGTTAAATACGTGGAAACGCTGGAAGAAATAAGACCTGAAGAGTTGGCTGATTTTTTAGTGATGTCGGCGCGGTTGCTTTTTTTAAAGTCTAACTTGCTTATGCCGGGACTATTGGACAAGGAAGAAGAGCCGGATAATTTAGTCAGTCAGTTAAAAATTTATCGCGAGTATTTCTTAGCCTCTAAAACAATTCAAAAAATATTAAATAAGAAAAATGTCGCCTTTAATCGCGATAAATTCCCGAGTGGCTTAGTTCAGCAAAGCTTTAGGCTAAAAACTAAAATTATGCCGGAGACATTAAAAAATTATTGCGAAAATGTTTTACAAGTCGTAGTTTCGCAAATTAAGTTAGCGCAAAAAACCTTGCGTAAAGTCATTTCTTTAAAAGAAAGAGTCGGTCAAATCATTAAATTATTATCCAGCCAAGCGGAATTAAAAGTCGGTTCGCTGTTTTCGAATAGGGCCGAAGCAGTGGTCACGTTTTTGGCAATTTTAGAATTAATTAAAGAGCGCCACGCGGACGCCGATCAGCCAGGATTATTCGAAGAAATAACCGTTACTCGTTGCGATTTAAATTTAAATAATTAAATTATTATGCTCAAATCTGCTATCGAAAATTTACTCTACATTGCGACGCGGCCGTTATCTTTTAAAGAAATTGCCAAAATTGTCGATCAAAAGCTTGGTGACGTTGAAGTGGCAATTAAAGAATTAATAGATGAATATAATTTAAAAGACGGCGGAATTAAAATTGCCCAAAATGGCAATCAGGTGCAGATGATTACCAATCCCAAACACACGGAAATGATACAAAAATTTTTAGGCGAAGAGGTGAGCGGCGAGTTAACGCCGGCTTCTATCGAGACCTTATCGATTGTCGCTTACCGCCAGCCGATTAGTCGCGAAGATCTAGAGCAAATTCGCGGCGTGAATTGTGCGATTATTTTACGCAATTTATTGATTCGCGGATTGGTAGAAGAAAACAAAGAAGCGGGAAAAGTTTTATATCGCTTAAGTTTGGATTTTATGAAACATTTAGGTGTGGCCGACGTAAAAGAATTGCCGGACTTTGAGCGATTAAACTCGATCAATATCGTGTCTACGTTGGAACCAATACAAAACGAGGTCAATATTGCGCCAGCTGTTGATGAATTTAATGGTTTAAAGTGATTTATTATGAAGAAATTTAATATTAACGCTTTTATGCCCCTGATTAAAGTTTGGGGTCAATATAAATCGCCCTGGGTTCCAGAAGGCGAGGAATTAAAAATTTTTGAAAAGTTTTTACGAAAAGCCCTCAAACAGCATCGAGATAAGCGCGTTTTAATTTTAGGGTCTACTCCTCAATTAAGAGATTTGGCCCATAAACTTGGAGCCGAAGTAACCGTAGTTGACGTATCGCTCGAGATGATGATCGGGCTTTCATATTTAATGAAATATAAAAAATTAGCAAATCAAGAAATATGGGTAAGACAAAACTGGCTTCAAGCGCCGCTAGAAAAGGGTTACTGGTCCATTGTTTTAGGAGACTGGGTTATTTGCAATATATCAAAGAAATTACAATCAACTTTTTCAGCTAAAATTAGCAGTTTGTTGACCTCAAAGGGATGTTTTATAACTAAAGCTTATTTTGTTTGGGACAAAAAAGTGACCGCCGATGAAGTAATTCAACGTTTTTTATCTAAGAACAACCCGTCTTTTCGAAATTATCAAGATTATTTTACAGAATTATTTTATACTCAGGCTAATCCAAAAACCTGGAATCATTCGGTTAATGATTTAAGGAGTGTATTAAGGCGTTTCGCTAAAAAATCTTCTAGTTTAAAAATTAAGGCGAAAATTTCTAAGCATTTAAAAATGTTAGATTATCTACTGGGCAGTGGCGATTTTGTCTGGGCCTGTCCCACAGAAAAAGCCGGAGAAAAAGTGTTCACCAAAAATTTTATTATAAAAAATAAACAATATTCCCGCGAACATCCATTTGGCAAGTATAACCCGATTTATCTATTCCAAAAGAAATAATTATGCTATACATTATTGCCACGCCGATAGGAAATTTAAAAGACATTACTCTTCGCGCTTTAGAAGTTTTTAAAGAAGTTGACTATATTTTATGCGAAGACACTAGAGTGACACAAAAATTATTAGCTCATTATCAAATTAGTAAACCATTGATTTCATATCATCAGCATTCACGATTGGCAAAAATAGATTATATTGTAAAATTATTAAAAGAAGGCAAGAATTTAGCCCTGGTTTCTGATGCCGGCACGCCGGGCATTTCTGATCCGGGCAATCAACTTATCCAATTACTAATTACCAATTACAAATTACCAATTACCGTTATTCCTATTCCCGGACCGAGCGCGGCCATTGCCGCTTTGTCTATCTCTGGATTCTCGACTGACCGATTTATGTTTTTAGGTTTTCCGCCACACAAAAAGGGGAGGCAAAAATTTCTTAAAGAGGTTGGCGTTGCCAAAGAAACGGTGGTTTTTTACGAATCAACTCATCGGATTGAAAAACTTTTAAATGAATTAATGACAATGGACGATAAATTGAATATGGTTGTAGCTCGAGAGTTGACTAAAAAATTCGAAACTATTTATCGCGGCACGCCGAGCGAAATTTTAGAACAAATAAAAAACGACGACAAAAGAGGAGAGTTTGTGGTCGTTATTGGTAAATAAATTTTAATTTAAGACCATTGTCTATGCCGATGAATCTTCCTTTAGAGATACAAAAAATCGTAGAGAACTTAGAATCAGTAAATGATAAGGAAGAATATTTAAAGAGAGTATATGCTATTTTAATAGATAAGTATCATGGTTCTCGTTTAAAATTTATAACACGCCTTTGGGAGTTATTTGATTCTAATATAGATGGGTTGTGGAGAAAAAATGGTTTTATTTATTGCACGCAAACAAACCGTCTTCTTAAGGTTATTCTTGTTGCTAGTAAATTTTTTAATAAAGAGGACATTAGGTTTAGATGGACGCTGACCTGGTATATTGTCCCGCATCAATATGCGGTGGTTAAAATTAATGATAATAAATATATAAATGTTGATATCTGGGCAAATATTTTTGGCATTGAATTCGGCGATTTTGCCCATGGTTTTCATCAATCTAGTAAATAATCATGAACAAAAAATTTTACATTACTACTCCGATTTATTACGCTAATGCTGATCCGCATATCGGCGGCGCTTATACTACCGTAGCGGCCGACGTTTTGGCGCGTTATCACCGCTCAAAAGGCGAAGAGGTTTTCTTTTTAACTGGTACCGACGAACATGGAGCTAAAATTGCTGAAGCCGCGGCTAAAGAAAAAAAATCGCCCAAGGAGTTTAGTGACCAAATCGCCGCCAAATACCAATTATTATGGGATGAGTTACAAATTTCTCATGATAATTTTATTCGCACCACCGATCCGCATCACGAAAAAGTCGTCGCCAGCATTGTTCAAGCGCTCCATGACAAAGGATTCATCATCAAAGGAGCTTATTCTGGACTTTATTGTGTTGGTTGCGAACAATATTATACCGAAAAAGAATTGGTTGACGGCAAATGTCCGCTTCATCTTAAGGAACCAATTCAACTTTCTGAAGATTGTTATTTTTTCAAATTATCAGCCTTTCAAGAACCTCTACTGAAATTAATCGATAGCGGTGAATGGGTTATTGAACCGAAAGAACGGCGAAATGAAGTTATGGGATTTTTAAAAAGTGAAAAATTACAGGACCTTGCTGTTTCGCGCGCTAAAGCCAAAATGAACTGGGGCATTACCTTGCCCTGGGACGAGAGCCAAGTGCTTTATGTTTGGGTTGATGCGCTGCTTAATTATCTGACCGGTTTAAAATGGGATGGCAGTTTTAAAAGAATATCCAGATTTTGGCCGCCAGACGTGCAATTGATGGGCAAAGATATTCTAAGATTTCATGCCGTGATTTGGCCAGCTGTGCTTTTGGCGCTTGAGATTGCTCTGCCCAAAAAATTATTCATCCACGGATATTTTACCATTAACGGTCAAAAGATGAGTAAGTCTTTGGGCAACGTCATCGATCCTTATCAATTGACTAAAACTTTCGGATTTGATGCGGCCAGATATTTATTACTAAGTTTATTTCCTTTTGGCGCCGATGGCGACATTTCCATGGAAAAATTTTACGATAAATATAATTCTAATTTATCGAGCGGTTTGGGTAATCTGGTTTCGCGAGTCATTACTTTAACAAAAAAATATCAAGGCCAATATCAATTTACCGAAAATAAGCAATTTTCCGAAAAAATTGAGCAAGTTTGGCAAAAATATGATGAGGCTTTGAATAATTTAGCCTTTGAAGCGGCCATTAACCAGATTCATGATTTTGCTTCATTTTGCGATAAATACGTGGAAAGCCAAAAGCCCTGGGAACTTGCCAAAACCGATATTGACAAATTCAAAAAAACCATGTACAATCTAATAGAAGGACTGAGACAGTTATCTTGGCTGGTAAAACCATTTATGCCTGAAATTAGCCAGAAAATAACCGAGGCGCTTAATTTAAAATTTGAAAATCAAGAAGACCTGGAAGCTGTTAAAGATTGGGGGCAGGTCAGAGTTTATCGGGTTGGTAATATAAAACCATTATTTCCGCGCTTAGAAAAGGTTAGTTAGCATAAATAATTAACTAAATTATTATTTTATGTCTGAACAAACACAACGACCAGAGGAAGAAAATCAGGCAACCGAATCGGCTAATGAAATACCGCAATTTAATATCGAAGCCACAATTGACAGAGAGCCTGCCTTTGCGGATTTTTTAGCTAAATTCGAAGACAGCGAAGAATTAATCGAGCAAGGCGACAGTGAAAGGCTTGAACGCAGATATAAATTATTTAAATCAAAAAAAGAAACAATTAGCGGAATTGCTTCTATGTTAAGCAAAGAAGTTTCCGCTGATTTAGGTTTAAGTTTAAGAGACAGAGATGTGGCTGCTTCTATAGAAAAAACATTTGATGAACTGCTTAGTCAGGGGCCAGAAGGATTGGAACGGGCCGAACAAATTGTTGTACAATATACGGAATATTGTCGTTTGCAATCAGATATTACCAGAGGAGAGCAAGCTTTAAGACAATTAGGTGGTGAAGAAAGAGCCGATCAAATAGTTGATCAAAAGGCTGAAATGGAGAAAAAATTAAAAAAGAAAGAAGCCGGCCTGGATAAAGGATTTTTGTTTTTTGCTCCTTCGGCCAAAGAAAAAGCAAAGCGGCAGGTCGTTATAGATGAGTTAAGAAAGAAAATAGATGCAGCCGGAAGCATCGAAGCTTTGCGGGTTGCTAAGGCTGACATTGCGTCGGGCCTAGAGACTTTTAAAAGAACCATCATTGAAGACGTACCTACTATTGGCCAAGGTATAGTGGAGATGGTCAGACAAAGAGTAGCCACAGAATTAGAAATTAGGCCGGACGACGAAACAACCGCTACTACCGCACTAGAAAAACAACAAAAATTTTTAGATAGAATCCGCACAATTAGAGATTCTTCCGATGCGCGTTTTACTCTAGTTAGTCAAATGCTTGGTCAGGAACAGGTTAAAATTGATAACATTTTCGGTATTGAGCGGCAGATAAGAGACAAACAACATGAAATAGACCTAAACAGGGAATCTTTGGAAGCATGGCAGAGATATTTGGATGGGAAAAGAGAAGATCGCTCTAGGAAAGAAGATGATAAGAAATCGCTTGAAGCATCTTTGGCCACTCACAGGGAAGAACTTTCACAAATTGATGATCAGGAAAATGTGTGCATACAGAAGGAAAATAAATTAATAGCCGATGCTACTGATTTAAAAAAATTTATTGAGGTTCTCGAATTATTCCAAAGTAACAATGCGGAGCAGGCTGTTTCTTTATATGAAAGATTGAGCAAAGAACCAGGGGAATACTCTCTGTTGCGCGATATTCGCTTGGGAGCTAATAAAGATGAGTTAGTTTTGCATGGCGGAGCCGTTCTTACGAAAAACGATGTTGGGAATGTTATTGAAAGAAGCAAACAAAACTTAGAAAGTGTATTAGTAGGGCAACGGGAAAATACCGAAGCGCACACAAAACTTCTTGAAAAAAGAGAACAATTAAACAAGGTCATCGGCGAAGAAAGCGGACAAATCGACCTTCTTAATGGTGAAATTGAGATTATTAACCAAGATATTGACGCAAGAGCTGAGCTACCAAGAAAAATAGGAGAAGAAATAGCAAAAAGTGAACGCGAATTAGAAGATTTAAAAATAGTTCGCCAAGAGACAATTAGCAGGGAGAAGCCGATTAATATAGATGATATCGAAACCAGATTAAATCGACAAATAGAAGATGCTGTAAAAAGAGAGATAGAGAAAGCCGTGATTGCAACCGTAAAGCTAAATACGCCAACATCATTAGAGAAAGCGTTATTTAAAATAATTAATCGATCAAAGGTTGGTTCGCTAGATACTGATCAGGCCAAAGAAATGCTGGGCGATGCTTTGAGGGCTTTATTAAAGGGCAATAAGGTCGAGAAATCTAAAAGAATTTTATTGACGATAATTATTAAAAAACATTTCTCTTAATAAAATTTTATGAGCAATATAAACGTTGAACAATTGGAAAAATTATTAGCCGAGGGCAAGCAGGAAGAGGTAAAAAATTTATTACAAGATTATTTATCCCAAGACTTATCCGAAGCAGACAAGGGCTCGACTTATTTAAACTTAGCTTCAATTTATATGCAAGTAGTGAATAAATTTAATAAGCGATACTTGGATAGTTTAAATAACGCCATTGAGGCCATTAAAGATATTAATCGAGAAGGTCAGGTAATTGATGATAAGGCGGCACTATCGATAGCGCGAGCAAAAATTAAAGCATCTTAAAAATTAATTTATGATGATTTTTTCCGCCAAACCTGCCTATCGGCAGGCAGAGGCGGACCAGCCTATGGCTGGGATTTATAAATTTTGATTTATTGTTATGATGATTTTTGACTTAGTACTCCTTCTAATTTTATTTGGGTTTGTTTGGTTTGGATTTTGGCTGGGATTGATTCATGTTATCGGTGGGATTTTGGGCGTGATTATCGCTTCGTTTTTGTCGACCCGATGGTATGATTTTGTCGCTCATAAATTATTATTTTTATTTGGCAACAATTTAAATCTGTCGCGTATTATTTGTTTTATAGTTTTATTTATTGTTATCTGGCGCTTAGTCAGTTTATTATTTAATTTTTTGAATCGCGTTTTCAACTGGTTAACTTTTATTCCATTTTTAAAAACTATCAATCGCTTAGCCGGGGCTATCTTTGGGCTGCTTGAAGGCGCGCTAATTTTAGGAATAATTTTATTTTTCTTGTCCAAATTTCCGATTTGGGGACTGTCAAACATGATCAGCTCTTCTACTACCGCCCAATTTTTAATGAAAATCGCTAAAATTCTGTGGCCCTTATTGCCTCTGGGCCTAAAAAAACTCCAAGAAATAAAATAAAAGGTGGTGGATAATTTTCTTGACGTAAGGTGGTTTTTCTATATAATTAATTAATCGGTGTAAGGCCGATTTTGTTGTTATTTTAGGACAAATTTTATGACTCATATTACTAAAAAAGAGCTGGAAAAGCTAAAAAAAGAGCTAGAAACGCGAACAACTAAAACAAGGCAAGAAATTGCCGAAATGATGCGTACAGCCAAAGACCAGGGAGATTTAAGCGAAAATGCCGAATATTTTGAGGCGCGCGAAAATCAATGGGAGAATGACAACAGGATCAATGAGTTACAACAGATAATTAGTGAGGCTGAAATCGTTGAAGAAAGGCGAGGCGGCGGTAAGATTGATGTTGGTAGTACGGTTAAATTAAAATCGGCTTCCGGGATCGTTGTTTTTACTATTGTCAGCCCAGAGGGAGTTGATCTGGATAAAAAAATGATTTCCTTTCAATCTCCTTTGGGCCAGGCCTTAATGGGTAAAAAAACTAGTGACGAAATAGAAATTACTGCGCCAAAAGGTAAAATAAAATACAAAATCATAGAAGTAAAATAAATAAAGTAAAATATTATAAAAACGGGCTGCTCGGCCCGTTTTTTAATTGACAATAAGCCAAATTTTTATAAAATAAATTACATGAAAATATGTTTTATAACCTTTGGCTGTAAATTGAATCAATCGGAAAGTTTTTCTTGGCAAGATAAATTGTCCGGAAAAAAGATACAAGTTGTTACCGAACAACAAAATCCTGATTTAATAATTGTCAACGCTTGTTCGGTGACGCTTAAGGCAGAGCGAGAATTACGTCAAAAAGTAAATCAATTAAAAAGAAAATTTCCCCGGGCAGAATTGATATTAACTGGCTGTTTTTTGTTTCCTCCAAAAATTGTTAGAGTCTTATCCAGAGATAAAATGGCTAGTTTTATTGATAAACTAGCGAAACAATATTTAACTACTGGCGAAAAGTATAAAAGTTTATGCCGGACCAGAACTTTTATAAAAATTCAAGATGGGTGTAATAATTTTTGCGCTTATTGCATTGTGCCATATTTGCGCGGGCGTATTTATAGCCGCTCAATTTCGGAAATTATCAATGAAATAAGAAAGCGGGAAACGCAAGGCTGCCAGGAAATAGTTTTAGTTGGTACAGATTTGCAAAAATTCAAGGATAGAAACAATAATTTAATTGATTTATTAAATAAAATCTTGTCAGAAACAAAAATTAATCGTATTCGCATCTCTTCGCTTTGGCCAACGGCGATAAAACAACGATTAATAAATTTAATGAAAAATAATTCTAGAATTTGTCCGCACTTACATTTATCAATGCAGTCAGGCAGCAATGAGATATTAAAAGTTATGGGTCGGCCTTATCAGGCTAGTCAAATTCTAAATTTAATTAAACAAGCAAAGAAAATAAAAAATCTATCTTTAACGGCAGATTTAATAGTCGGATTCCCCGGAGAAACTAAAAAAGATTTTTTAAAAACCGTTAATTTTGTTAAAAAGGCCGGATTATTGAAAGTTCATGTCTTCAAGTATTCGCCCCGACCGGGTACTAAGGCCGCTAAAATGACAAATCAAGTTTTAGATGCCATCAAAACAGCCAGAAGCCAAGAATTGAAAGAGGTAAGCGACTTAATTTCTAAAAAATTTAAGAATAAGTACATTAGCAAAGTGATGCGGGTTTTATTTGAAGCTAAAAGGGATGGTTATTGGAGTGGTTTTACTGATAATTATCTGCGCGTTTATGTGCCCAGCCGAGTTCAATTAACCAATCAGTTTGTGGAGGTAAAGTTAACGAGCTTATTTAAAGATGGCTATCGCGCCAAAGTCGTAAAATAATCCCCAAAATGCTTGTATTTTTATTTATTTGCTTTATAATATAAGTGATATAAATCATTTTTTATGTGTATTTTTTGCCAAATCATTAATAAAGAAATTCCAAAAGATTTTATTTTTGCCGACGATCAGTTGGTGGCATTTAATGATTTGCATCCATCTGCTCCAATTCACATTCTAATTGTGTCAAAAAAACATATTGACAGTATTGCTACTTTAAAAGAAGAAGACATAAATCTTATTGGAAATATGATTTGGCGAGCCAAAGTTTTGGCCGAAGAAAAGGGGATTGCTAAGAGCGGTTATAAATTAATTTTCAATTGCGGCGAAGACGGCGGACAAATCATACAGCATATTCATCTTCATTTGCTTGGCGGCGAGAAGGTTAAATGTATAGTTTAATTTAACAATTAATTTTTTAATTTTAATCTTATGTCTTTCAAAAGAACAATAAAAGCAGGATTTTTTGGCGCTTTAGCTGGAATTATTGCCGGACTTTTCTTGGCGAAAAAATCAGGCAAAGAATTAAAAGAAGATCTTAAGGTAAAGGGAGAAGAATTAAAAAGCAAGGCCGGTGAAATTGCCGAGACCATGGAAACTAAGGCCAAAGAAACCATCGAAGAAGTTAAAAAAGATCTTAGTGATGAATCGCGAGACGATCGATTACAAAAATAATTGGCAATTATTTTAATTGGTTAAATCATTTTTATGCCAAAGTTTATAGTCAAAGTGGACGAGGGTAAGTGTATTGGCTGTGGGAGTTGCGTAGCCGTTTGTCCGGATAATTTTGAATTGAAAGAAAACGGCCGTTCCCACGCGCTCCAAGAAGAAGTAGATGATCTAGGCTGCAATCAAATAGCGGCCGAAAGTTGTCCGGTTCAGGCAATCACGGTTGAACCATCAAGCGCCTCGTAAAAAATTTTTAAATTAATGTTTATTTTTAGAAATAGTAATTTTTCTTTGGCATTTTTTAAATTATGCAAATTAATAATTCAAAGATAAAACAAGCTCTTTTGTCCGGGAATGAAGCGGTGGTAAGAGGCGCCTTAGAAGCTGGCGTTAATTTTGCGACCACTTATCCTGGTACGCCGGCCTCGGAAATTGGCGATATTTTCGCTAAAATATCAAAAGAATCGAACTTTTATTTTGAATATAGTACTAACGAAAAGATTGCCCTAGAAGCTGCCTCTGGTGCAGCTTTTTCTGGTTTAAAATCAATTGTTTCGATGAAGCATTATGGTCTTAACGTCGCTCTTGATAGTTTACTGCCGCTCATTTATTTAGAGTGTCCATTAGTAGTTGTTATTTCTGACGATCCGGGTTCGTGGAGTTCAATTCAATCAGAACAAGACAGCCGTTGGTTTTCACGATTAGGCCATTTACCAACTCTTGAACCGGCTGATAGTCAAGAAGCGCTGGACATGACCAAGTTTGCTTTTGAATTTACTCAAAAATATAAAATACCAATTTTGATCAGGCTAACTACCAGAGTTTGTCATTCCCGAAGTTTGGTAAAATGCAATTCCATTTCCATAGAAAACAAAATCGGCAAATATATAAAAAAAGAATTTAGCGTAGGCACGGCAGTTACGCTCGAGCGGCATAAAAATTTATTTCTTAAAACCAGGAAGCTGCAAGATGATTTTAATAAAAATAATCAGTTTAATTTTATTAAAAACGGCCATGATAGAAAATTAGGAATTGTTACTTCAGGGGTTTCTTATTGTTACGTTAGGGAAATTTTAGAAAATTTAAATTTGGACTTACCGATACTTAAAATCGGATTTAGTTATCCGATTTTTAAAAATAAATATAAAGAATTTTTTGGCCAAGTTAATGAAATTTTGATAGTAGAAGAATTAAATCCGGTTTTAGAAAGAGAGGCGCGTCGTTTGCTGCAAGAATTTGGCTTAACTAAAAAAGTTTATGGCAAAGATTTATTGCCTGGCGTTGGCGAATTAAAACCAGAATATGTTTTACAAGCCATTTCTAATATTTTAAAGTTGCCATTGCCGCAAGATTTATTAAATCAACAAAAAGAATTTGCTGAATTATCTATTGCGCCGCGTCCGCCAATTCTTTGCGCCGGCTGTCCGCACCGTTCAACTTTTTGGATGATCAAAAAGGCTGTTGGCGATCAGGCTGTTTTTGGCGGCGATATCGGTTGTTATTTAATCGGCGCTTTGCCGCCATTTAAATTAGCCGATTATATTGTTTCTATGGGCGCGGGCATGGGCATTTCCCATGGTGTGGCCAAGGCTACTGGGCAAAAACCCGTTATTTTCATTGGTGATAGCACCTTTTTCCACGCCGGCATTCCGAGCCTGATTAATATGGTTTATAACCAGTCAGATGTTTTGGTGGTGATTTTAGACAACAGAATCACGGCCATGACTGGTCATCAGCCTAATCCGGGCGTCGGTTTAACTGGTCAAGGAGAATCGACTAAGGCATTAAAAATAGAAGAAATAGTTAAGGCTTGCGAAGTTGATAATTTAGAAATCATCAATACTTTTAATATTAAAGAGTCGCTGGAAAAAATAAAAAAAGCTTACGCGGCTAAAGGAGTCTCCGTGGTTATCGCCAAGGGTGAATGCCGATTATTAACGGTCAGAAGATTAACGCAAAAAAATATCAATGTTCCAAAATTCGACATTACCGGAGATAGTGACTTTTCAGAATTTAATAATTTTAAATGTCCAGCCATTCGTCGGAATGAAGGTGGTAAATATTATATTGATCAAAATACTTGTTGGGGTTGTGCGGTTTGCGGACAAATTTATCCCGGTAAAATTCACCCCACCACCAAATCAAAAAACCTTAAGATTTATTTTTAGATTATCTAAAATATTTATCCAAACACAAAATATGAATTAGAATCATATTTGGTGAGGGGGCTAAACCCAATTTAAATAATGGAAAATCTTAACGATAAGAAATTTTTTAACGTCATTATCTCTGGCTATGGCGGGCAGGGTGTTTTGACATTGGCAGAGATTTTAGCCAATGCGGCTCAATTAGCCGATTATGACGTTAAGCAGGCTGAGCTACATGGTTTGGCTCAGCGCGGCGGATCACTGGAATGTCATTTGCGGTTCGGTAAAAAAATTATTTCACCGCTAATAAGACAGGCTGACGCAGATATTATTATTGGTTTAGAATTATTAGAAACATTGCGTGCCTGTTATTATGCTAATAAAAATAAAACGATAATTTTAACTAATAATAAATATTTTAATCCCGATCCTTGCGCAAAAGACAACGGTGAGAGTGAAAAAATAAAAAAAGAAATAGAAAAATTTTCATGTGTGTTGCACTCAATTCCCGCCGATAAAATTTTAAAAGAAAATAATTTGAGTTTATCATTGATTAACACTTTTATGTTGGGCTTTTTAGTTAAGGAGAATGCCTTACCGATAAAAAAAGAATTGATTTGGCGAGCAATTAGCGAAAAGATAAAGCCGGAATTCTTGGATAAAAACGAAAAAGTATTTAATTTAGCTCAACAATAACTTGATGTCATTATTATCGGATACAAAAAATTATTGTTCAGCCTATAGCTTAAAGCCGCGGCGGGAAAGAGGGCAGAATTTTTTAATAAACCCTTTGATTTATAGGCAAATTATTGAAGCGGCTGATATTCAAAGAGATGATACAGTTTTAGAGATTGGCCCAGGTTTGGGTTATTTGACGGAGCTATTAGCCGAACGGTCAGGAAGGGTGGTTGCCGTAGAAATTGATAAAAATTTACTGACCATTTTAAGACAAAAATTTACTTACAGTAAAAACATAGAATTAGTCGGCGATGATGCGCTGAAAATTAATTTAGAAAAATTAAAATTAAAAAATTATAAATTAGTTGCCAACTTACCGTATAATATTACCGGCGCAATCTTAAGAAAGTTTTTAGATAGCGACAGGAAACCAAAATCATTAATTCTGATGTTGCAGAAAGAAGTGGCGCAAAGAATTATCAGCTTACCGCCGAAAGAAAATTTATTATCGCTCATGGTGCAATTCTATGGACGGCCTAAAATAGTAAAAATAGTTTCAAAAAATAATTTTTGGCCCAAACCAAAAATTGACAGCGCTATTATTAAAATTACTACTACAAATCAAGAATCAAATACCCTGGTCCGTCCCGTTTGCTGGACGAACGGGTCTAGGACGAATAGACAAATTGACAAAAAGAAATTTTTTAGTTTATTACGAGCGGGATTTTGTTCGCCGAGAAAATATTTAATTAGTAATTTAATAAAACAAGAAATTTTTTCTCGCACCGACGGAGAAAGTGTCTGGCGAGAGTTAAAATTTAATCCCAAGGTTAGAGCTCAGGAATTATCTTTGGAACAATGGGAAAAATTATTTAAGCTCTCATTGCTTTTATGAATAAAAAATCGGCTAAAACAAATTTTTTATTAATCGGTCTAATTGGTTTGACCCTAATTTTTATTGTTGGCAGTTATTTTGAATTTAAAAGCTTAATCAGAGGACCATTTGAAAAAAACAAGACAAAACAAGCGAGCGTAGACGTTGAAAATTTATTGATTCAAGCGCAAACTACCGACACGGATAGTGACGGTTTAACCGATTTTCAAGAACAATATGTTTATAAAACCTCGGCTTATTTAGCCGATTCTGATAGCGACGGATATTTTGATGCTGATGAAATTTTGGCCACAAGTAATCCTTTAGATCCGCAATCAACACCTTTAAACAAACAAAGTTCGAAGACAAATCTAGAGCAAACGTTTCAAAATTTACAACAAAATCAAGAATTAAATCAGCCAGACATGTCACCACAAGAAATCCGAGATTTGCTAATAAATAAAGGGGGTTTAAGCCAAGACGTTGTGGATAAACTGGATGACAAAACGTTAATTCAGCTTTATAATGAGACTAAGGCGGAAACTGGTATAAATCCAAAATCCGCCGAGCAAAATCAACAAGATCAATCCCAACAATCGACGACTTCATTGGCCGGCGCTAGTTTATCTGCTGACCAAATTACCGCTTTACAAGCTTTAACTCCCCAGGAGATTAGGCAATTATTAATTTCCGGAGGCATGAACGCCGATGAATTAAATAAAATCGACGATCAAGCTCTTCAAATAATTTTTTTACAAACACTAAGCGAGCAGAAATAGAAATATCATTAGAGGCTGGTAATTAGAAATTAATTGATTTGTATATTTGTCCTAGATTTGTAAATTCGTAGTAGATTATGCAACTTAAAAAGAATTTTCAATTTAAAATAATTACCGGAGCAGTTTTACTGACCATATTTTGTTCAATATTCACTCCGGTTTTGTTTTATCCTCAAGTTGCCAAGGCTCAATGGGTGGTGACAAATCCGCATGATTTTGTGAAAGACATTTTAGAAAAAATCGGCGAAGCGTTAAAAACTGCCGGCTATGTTGCTTATCGAAATTCTTTGAATTTAGTTTTAGGTCAGATGGCGCAACAAAGCGCTGAGTACTTAGCTACTGGTACTCCGGGGCAGAAGCCGATGTTTTTAAGCAGCTCTAAGTATTGGCTTGATCTTGGCGATAGCGTATTAGGAGATTTCATCGATACTACGGCCAAGTCGGGCGGTTTCCTTAATCAGAGCTTGTGTGACCCGATTGACCCGACCATTCGTTTTCAAATGCTAGTTTCTCTTGATCCAAAATATCAAAAAATGACCTGGAATTCTGAAGCCCGCTGTTCTTTGTCACAAATAGCCGAACGAGCCAGAGAAATGGGAAAACAAAAATTAATTGATTTTGATGTTAATCTTACCGAAGGCCCGGTCGGCGGTTATAAATCAGATTTAGGGACTATAATTTTAGGCGATGGTCAGTTATCGCCCACTCAAAAAAAATTACTCTATGGCACCGTTGATAATAAAGGCAATTTTACTTATAAAGGAGTTATTGGCAATTTAATCGACATTCAAGATGAATTCAGCGCGTTTATTAAAGCAGAAGTTAATAACCAAGTTACCCCGGGCGCAGATATAATTAAAATGACCATAGAGCGGCTTAGTTCCAAGCTAGACGCTGATATTTTACATGAGAGTGGGCCAACGGGAGCAAAATGGTGGCACAATTATGCCGTAACTTGTTTAGGCTATGATAAAAAAGAAAATTATTGCAGCGATGTTAATTGCGTAACCTATTTTTGTGACACCACTCAGAGCGGTTGTTCTAATAATTTTGAACAGTGTACGCTCCGAACCCAAAGAGTTAATGATTACGCAAAAAAAATCATTGACTGGGCTATGAGTTTAAAACAGATGATGAACGAGATTAATCCTGATGATTTTCAGCCTCCCGCTGCAGCCAGTCTTGAGGATTTAAGCAAAATGTTTAATCCGGAAGGCAGTTCCGTTGGAGTCGCTTTGAGTTTAAACAGTAGTTTATTTGATAAACAGACTACCGCAGTAGAAAATTCTAAATTTTGGCAATTGCTTCAAGGAAGAATTAACGACGTGACTAGCGCTATCTCCGGTTTAACAAAAACTCCATCAACCTTGGTCAGTGAAACTGCTCGCCAGTCGGTCGTCGAAGGAACGGCCAGTATTAAAACTGTGACTGGCGTAGCGCTAGCTGACGCGGTTGGCGTTTTTACTAACACCTTGATCAATAAAATGATCAAGAACGTAATTTACGGCACCGGTCTTAATCCAGAGCTTAACCCAGATCTTAGTAATAATTTGACTGGCGGTGGTTTTTCTGCGCCAGGGCAGAAAGAAGCCAGGGCGATGTTCTCAGATTTATCGACCGTTGTTTTAAAAAGGGGAGACAAATTAGATATTTTATCTGAGTTAAGCGCTTGTCCGACAGATAGTAAATATGCCTTGCCGAATAATTGCACCATTGATTCCGGATTGGTTCGCGCCGCCGAAGCATCAATGACGATTAAGGATGCCATTGATCAGGGATTTTTGCATGGCGATTGGGTAGTTGGCGGATATAACGTTAAAGATACGAATCGAGATTATGCAACTCGCTATAGCTTGAATAACATCAAAAAAATGCGTCGCAACAGAATCATGCCAGTAGGTTTAGAAATTGCCGCGCAGAAAATTAATCGAGGCGAATTAGAAGACGCGAAAATAACTCTGTCGCGAATAGTTAATGAATTTAACAAGGTTAATGATAGCGGAAATTGTGACGGCGGCACTGCTTCGCCGTTTTGTCATCTAGTTGATCCCAATTGGGTCGTTAAGGCTCCGGAAATGAAATGTAAAACAGTTGCTTATTCAGCTATACCAATGGCCAACAGTAACCAGCGCCAAGAGATTTGTATTGATATGCAAGATTGCATCCACGAAAACGATCGGGGAGAATGTGATACCTATGCTTACTGTACAAAAGAAAAAAACATTTGGCGGATGGGTGGAGATATTTGTGAATCCCAAAATGCCACCTGCCAAACTTATACCCGCGTTAGAGATGGCCAACAATTTTCTTATTTAAATAATACCTTAGACTTTAGCGGTTGCGATCAAAATAATGCTGGTTGCAAATGGTATTGCGATCGTTTTACTAAAGGCCTAGCGGCCAACGGTGAAAATACTTGGGCTTGTAAAGAGCCGGGAATTTCTTTGAGAAAAGTCGGTACACAGTGGACCGATGATAGCGATCCGTCAAATCATCTTTTCTTTAATAACAAGGTTTCGCTCTGCAGCTCTACGGCTGAAGGTTGTTCTCAGTTTATTCGTTTAAGTAATAATTCGGGTGTAAATATTTTAGCTAATGGCAGCTTTGAAATTTATCCAAGCACACAAACTTTTCCTGCCACCACCGTTGACGGCTGGATGGCTAAAACAAATAGCGGCACCTTACATAGTCAATTTATAAACGATGGTGGTTTAGCTCGAACCGGAAATATTGTAGCCGGTATTGATTCGGCTCGCGACGATTGGGGCGGAGTGAAACTAGCGGTCGGATCAAACTTAGCAAGCTTTTTAGTCGACAATAATTCATATTTGATTTCGATTTGGGTCAACAACAAAGACCTTAACCGATCGCACAACATTCATCTTTTTGTTAGCACTAACAGCGGTTGGAAGAGTTTATATAATAAAATCATTCCTAGAAATTCTGGTTGGCAAAGATTGATTTATCCTTTTGTTTATCGCGTTGGCGATGGTTATAATTTTAATAATTTAAGCTGGGAGGTTGCAAACGACACTGGCGCTCAGGGCCTTGTTTATTTTGACGATCTTCAATTGGAACCAGGCACGAGCGTTTCTTCTTATAAAGATTATGGCGCTGTAAATCAAAGTTATTTTAAAAAAGCGCCAGACTTCATGAAGTGTTATAATCGTTATAGCGACGGCACCCTTAATACTTCTGACGACGATTTGAATTGTTCAAATTATGTTTTGGCTTGCAAAAAAAATGAAGCTGGCTGTGAAATGTATCGGCCGATTAATGGAGATCCGTCTTTACCAGCCGTGGCTCGTGACGCTGATCGTTGTCCGGCAGAATGTTCTGGTTATCAAATTTTTAAGGAATCGGCGACTAACTTCTCAAGCGGCGTCTTAGCGGTTAATTTAATTCCTTCAACTGCCCGAACTTGTGTGGCCAATGAAACAGGCTGTGAAGAGTTTACCAATTTAGATCAGTTTTCGCAGGGCGGCGAGGGTAAGGAATATTACAATTCAATTCGACCCTGTCGCAAGCCAGATGATGGTTGTTCATATTTTTACACTTGGGTTGGATCTGACACCAGTGGTTATCAATTAAAGCGTTATTATTTGCAGAAGAGAGGTGTTATTAAACAAGGAGAAGCAGGTTTAGGCCCGGATGAATTTTTATCAGACTTTGATGCATTAAAATTATGGGGTGAGTGCAATAGTGAAGATGATATTTTTTCTAATCCACGCTGCAAACAATTCTTTGATAATAGTGGCAACAGTTATTTGCGACTTTATGAAAATACAATTTCTTGCTCCAACGATTGCCATCCACTCCGAAAAACAACAGCTGTAACGCAAGAATTTTGTCAGACCACTACGCAGTCGGGAGTGACCATTCCTGGCATGAGTTATAGCAACGGCATTTGTACTTATATGGCCATTCCTTCCGAGGGTACGACTTGCAATAGAGTTAATGTTGGTTGTCGTGAATATAAGGGCAACGCTGCGGAAAATATTCGGCAAATTTTCTTAGAAGATTTTGAAAGCGGTGTTGGCGATTGGAAGGTGGCGCCGCAAAACGCTCTTATTCGCTCCAGCACAGACTCTATTTATGCCGGCGGTCATTCGGCGCAGGTTATAAATTCGAATAAAGTTGCAACAACTATTTCAAAAGACGTATCTAATGAGATTACTGTGGGCAAAGAATATCAATTGTCTTTATGGGTTAAGGGCATCACCGGCGATATTTCTTTTGGCATTACTGGTAATCAGGTTTCGTCTCCGATAAATGTGGGAGATGTAAATGATTGGCGATTGATAACCTTCAGCCCTTATTATATTTCTACATTGCCAACAGGAACTATTGAAATAGCAATTCAGGCAACACCCAACTTAAGATCTGATGTGGCACCCGTTACTTACAGTTTTGTCATTGATAATATTTTACTTAAAGAAGCGCAGAGCAGTCTTTATTTGATAAAAGATTCTTGGACTACGCCGCAAGTTTGCGACAAAAACGAACAGGGTCAAAATATGCCAGGGTTTATGATCGGTTGCGCGGCCTATAAAGATACCGAGAACGCCGATAATTATTTTAAAACATTTAGTTATTTGTGTTCGGAAAAATCAGTCGGCTGCGAGGCCATGATCGAAACCCATAATTCTTCAAATCCTTTTGCCCAGAGCTTTAATGATGATAAGTATACGGTTCCGGCCGACAGTATTGAATATTTAATTAATGATGGCAAAAAAACTTGCGCGGCCGCAGACAAGGGGTGTGAACGTTTTGGTTTGCCAAGTTTGTCGGCATCTAATCAGGGCGGACAAATTACTTATAAAGTTACTGGCTGGACTGATAAATATTTAAAAAACGACCCAGATCTTTACACACAAAAACCGATTTTATGTTCTGATAATGGTATGGCTTGCGAAGAATTTATGGCTAAAGGATCTAATACGTCGGTTTATTTTAAAGATCCGGGCGATAAGGCTTGTGAATACAAGGCTAAAATTTCCGAAACAGATGAATATGGCTGGTATAAACAGGGTACCAATGAACCGTGTTATTCAGATTCGCCGGTTAATGGATTCTATAAAATAAAAAAGACAACCGACAACAACTATCTGGGCTTTGCCGGACTTTGTCCGAGCAGTCAATCTAGTTGTACGAAATTTACCGATCCCCTAGATAACAAATCTTATTATTATTTAAATAACAGCAAATTAGATAAATCTTCTTGCCAAGGTGTTAGCCAAAAAGAAGGGTGTATTTTAATTAACGATACCAATCAATCAGCTAAGACTTATAGCAGCAAGGCTACTTATAATAAAAGCAAAGATAAGCAATATGCGGCCGTTGGACCGATTAATTGCGAAGTTCAAGCTGATTGTTCTAATCCCGAAAACTTAGAAACAGATTTTTGTAAATATTGTAAAATTTGCGTTAACGGCACCAATACGGGCGGTTCTTGTTTAAATGATGGTGGTTGTCCGGGTGGATTTTGTCAGCAAATACTTAATAATGATTCTAACACAATCGTAAAGGTTCAGCGCGATAGGACTTGTGGCGAATGGTTAAGCTGTGCTGGTGGGCAGATGGTTTGGGATAAGTCGGCTAATGAATATAAAAATCAATGTACCAGTCTAATTCGTTGTCAGGGTTTGGTCGGTTCGGGCGATGAGGAGCGCTGTAGTAATTTTATTCTTGATACGCCGCAACAATTAACAGAATCTCTTTATAAGAGTCGAAATGTTTCTTGGGCTGATATGGATTATTCGGGTTATTCTTTGTACGAATTTTATCCAGTTGATACTTTAACTCCTTATAATTATGGTACGTCGGATCAACCTGACTATAAGTTAACCTATAAGGACAACATTCAAGATCATGGTGTTAATAATTTAACCTGTTCATCAACGCAATCATGTCCGACAGGAATGGATTGTCAGACCGGACATTGTGTCATTCCTAAAACTTGCCAGGCCTATCCAGAACAAGATTCGCCATTTATTTCAGCCAATCAGATCGGTGATTATTATTCAAAAGTTAATTTCTGTGAAGATGCCAACGGAGATGGTTGCCAATGTTTTTATCAAAAAGCAGAATATGGTAATAAGTTAGCTACTAAATATTTTAATCTAGATACCGACTTAACCGCTAAAAAGGTCTGTACTCAGGGTGATCCTGGTATGTTGGGGAAATTATGCGATAATCTTGATAAATGTGGGCCAGACCCGGAAGATGGACAGCCAGATGTGCGCCGTTGTGAAGAACCATCTAATATTATTAAAAATTACGGTCAAAGAGACTTTTGCTTGGAGCCTGATTTAACTAAATTAGACAAGGTTAATGCATGTTTAACCTGGTGGCCGGCTAATGGCAGTATTGGTGATTCGGACATTAATAATATGTTCCAAAGCGCGGGTTATTTCCCGAGTACAAGCCGACAATGGTATTGTGTGGGGAATACGACTACACCGTCTTCTTTAAGTGGCGTTGGTTTTTTCCCAGATCAACAAGACGCCGTAAATACTTGCGGGCATGGTTATATTAACAGAAATCCATATTATTATTCACGAAACCCGGATCAATACAAAGGATTTAAGCTAACTTCAGGAAGCTATACATGGACGTGGCCCGTTACAAATAATCAAAGTTTTGGCAGTCAAGCTTTCACCTATTGGCACACCGGCATACAAAATATTACTTTAGGAATGATAAGCGGTGTTTCAGCAACTGTTTGCGGTGATTTTGGTGGTACAAATACTAAATGCGGCGCTTGCGGCGATATTGGTGGTGGTTCTGGGGGAGTCAAACCTCTTACTTGGGATAGCGTAAGTAATTGTTTCGTTTATCAACAAGCTGCTAGACCTCAAGACAGTACTCCATCGGGAGCTACGCCAGAAGAGTTTATTTTTAAGGTTTGTTTTAATGGTAGTTCGGTTGATTCTAGATTAATTAAGGCAGAATTAAATTTGAATAATGCTGGTAATACTTTTGGCGATGCCCTTTGGGGATTGATTGAAGATGTAGGGTTTGATTTTAAAAGCGGATGTTCAACCATTGCCAGAATAGCAAGTAATGGCGATACCAAAGCCTATACCAATAAGATAAATAGCATGGATGAAAATAAAAATTATACCGGACAAGGGGTAGACAATAAAACAGACGTTAATCAATGTAAGCCTTGGGGCGCAGTAAACTATAATTCGGATAAAACTAATTTTATTAATACTAATACTGCCGGCACTTGCTGGATGCAACAGGTAGCAAGTGATTCGATTTATTCTAACCGCGATGTTCTAGAGAATAATTTATTTGCTAAAAGTTTCGAGATATATACTTATGACAGAAATACTTTTAGCTATGTATCTTCTTCGGGAGATGATCGGACGGATATTAATTCTAATTCTACTAAGGCGCCGAAAGTTGCCGCGGTTTGTTTTAATCAGCAAAATGGCTCTTCGTCAATTTGTCGCGATGGCAACAACAACCCCATTGCCGGTTTAACAATTGGTAATACTTATAATCTGAATATTGTTCGAGAACAAGCTTATTATGCGGCGATAAAATTTTATGCTTGGGCTGACGCAAATCAAATGCCAGTTCGCGAAATAGCTATAGATTGGACCGGTGGGAGTAGGCCCTCTATCTTTGACAACAACAGCATTATTGCTAAAAATCATAAAGATGCTTGTCCAACAAAATGTATGCGAGATGGTTTTTGTAGGGACAAAAATAATAATAAAGTTAGTTGTGATAGTATTGATGCGATAGTTTGCAATAATATTAATGATTGTCCTGCTGGTGGTGTGGGGCAAGGGCCTGCGACTTGCGAAATAACTAATTTTGGAGATTCATATGATGCTTGCGCGACTCAATTTTGGCAGTTTAATCATCTTTATATTTGTACCAAAGATAGTGATTATTATGATCCGCAACGAGGGGCCTGCATTTTTAAGCCCAGGGTTTTCGTAAGAGACAATTGGGGTTGGTGTAGTGGTGGAGTTTATGTCGGGAACACTCCTTGTACTAGTACTCCTGGAATATCTTTTGCCAAAGAAATAATAATTTATCCACCTAGCACTAGCGGTCAGCAACAAGAGTAAATTATGAAGTTTAACTGGATAAAAAAAATCAACTTCCGCAAAGGGCTGATAATTTTATTAGTTGCCGTTTTTGTTTTGTCCATTTTACCTCGCGTCATTAATGCAGCCGACTCCGCCGAGCCAGCCGATCAATCTTCAGTTAATAGTATAGAACATCTTTCTCTAACCGTTAGCGGATTGATAACTAGCGCAGTGGTAGCGGCAATTGGTAAATTAATGGTCGTGGTTATTCGAGTTTTGGTCAGCTTGGCTCAGTATAATGATTTTCTGAAGTCGCCAGTAGTTGATATAGGCTGGAGACTGATTCGTGATCTTTGCAACATGCTATTTATAGTAATTCTTTTGGTAATTGCTTTTGCGACAGTATTACAGAGAGAACAATATTCTTATAAAAGAATGTTGGGCGCGCTGGTTCTGGCGGCGGTGTTGGTTAATTTTTCGAAATTAATCTGCGGAGTTATTATTGATTTTTCGCAAGTAGTCATGTTGACCTTTGTCAACGCGATAAAAGACGCGGCCGAAGGCAACTTTGCCGAATTGATTGGTATTAAGCAGCTTCTTTCCATGACGGCAGATCCTAGTAAACCTTTGACTATAAATTCTTTTGAATTATCAGTTACTTATTTATTGGCTTTAATTTTTTCTATTGTCGGTTTAGTTATCTTTATTGTTGTTACGGTAATAGTTCTTTTAAGAATAATTATACTTTGGTTTTTGGTCATGCTTTCACCGGTTGCTTTTATCGCCACAATTTTGCCGCGAACTAATGCTTATGCAAGTCGATGGTGGGATAAGTTTACCAATCAAGTAATCGTGGGCCCGGTTTTAATGATTTTTATTTGGTTATCGCTATCTATTGTTCAACAAAGTATGAATGACGGAGGTATGTTAAACCATTTAAAGATGGGAAGTTCTTTACAAAAAACTACTGATTTATTAGGAAATGCCGTGGGCGTGAATAATAATGCAATAGCAGCGGGCGTGGCCGATATTGGTCAGGCGCCTAATGTTTTAGGATTTATGGTCGGTATTGCTTTGTTGGTTGGATCGGTGGCTATGGCTCAAGAATTGTCTGCCGCTGGATCTGGTATGGCCATGAACGCGGTTAATAAAATGAAACAAATCGGCGCCGGCGCTGCGGCTATGCCAGGTAGGTTGGGCGGCAAGGCCTTAAAAGCCGTAGGTCAAAGCGCCGTGGAACGATTTGAGGCAAAAACGGGTATACCTATTCAACCTAAACACTACAGAGCTGCTTGGGAGAATCGTAAAAGAATAGTACGCGGTCAAAGAGCCGCTCAAATGATGGAGAAAATGGAGGGGCATCGATTCCTTCGTCCGCCAACGGAATTCGTTAATAATATGTTTTCTACAAAAGGATGGAAAGCTGGCGTTCAGAGAATGTTTGGAGTTGATGTAGTTAAAAGAAATCAAGCTGCTGAGCTTAATAGACAGCTTGAAGAGCAAAGAGCTAAAATAAACGGAAGATTTACCAGCGATGAAATCGCTAAGAGCATTACTCAATTAGGAGGCGAGACAGGAGAAGAAGGAGAAATAGGCATGTTAGCAAGAGAACTAGAAGTCTATAAGAGTAAGTTAACCGAAGAAGACCGAACTAAATTAGCAAAGGGAGAAAAAATAGAGGAGAAAAAACAGGCTAAAATTGATCAATTGACAGATTTAATTGATTTAAAACGAGCCCGACTGGAGGAGTTTGAAAACTATAATAGCCAAGCATGGAGAGAACAAAAAGCAAAAGAAGCTGGGGAAGCCGGGGCACAACTTGAGGGAAAAAGAGCAGAACTAAAAGCCGCAGAAGCCGAGGAAAACCCAGATCAAGCAGATCAAGAAAAAATTAAACAATTAAGAAGAGAAATCGATACATTAGAAGCCCATAAACAGCAGCTTGACTTAGAGGCAAATATTATTATAACTCCGGAGCAAAAAGAGCAGGTTTCGGCCGAATTAGCGAAAATAGGTAAGAAATTTGGCGTTAAGATTGACGAGGCAGACGAAAAGAATCTCCAAAAACAATTAAGAGATTTATCAACGAAAAGAGATAAATTGCGCGTTGAAGGAGAGGTTATTATGCCTACCAGCATGCCATATGAAGATCAGGCCACGATAAACGCCGCTATATCTCAAGAATCGAAAAATTTACAAGGCATAGAGGATGCTGATGAGTTAGTTACTTTATATCAGGTAGCCAAAGATAAAAAAGATTTAATTAAAATGAGAGCTATTATTTTGAAATTGACCGAAAATAGAGACTTAAATGAATTACTGGATAAATTGGGGCATGAACAAAATTATAAGGGACTTCAAGAATTAATCGAAGAAGATTTTGTTAAGCATATTGGCGGTTCGGCACAAGCGCATTATTCTTTTGGAAACGACGTTACGATGTTGAATAAACATGAGGCGGCCTTTGAATTTAGTGGCGCCTATATAAGGGGTACTAATGGAAAATTAAGGACTACTACCGACAAGGAACACAGAAACTTTGTTTTAATAGAATCAGGTAAGCGAGACAGAGAAACCTTGTTTCGTAAAGATTGGTGGGGGTGGTTAATAGGCAAGCGAGTTGATCCGAATACTGGCAAACGAGTCCCGATTTGGACTCAAACGATTGAGCAGATCGTTAGAAGGGATTTAGGTATGTTAAAAACAGAGATAGATAAGTCTAGGCTTAATTCCGAGTTAGAATCATGTTTCTCCCATCCAGAATTTATAGCTCATTTTCAGGATTTGCAGCAACGGTTTGTTGAAGAGGGCAGAAAGGGCGCAGTTGAACAGATAAAGGGAGTTATTAAACACTTGCAGATGAAACAAGGCCAATATTGGCCGACTATAGAAGAAAAATAATTTCGTATTTTATATAAATCATGGCCTCCGAATTAATTAATTCTGAAAAATTAAATCAGCTGAAAAGGGAACTTTTTTTAGATGAAGGTTTTTATAATGGTTTAATTAAAAAATACCGTCAGAATCAAAAATTATTAGAAGATTTTTTGAAACAAAATCCTAGTTTAAGCAATATTGATCCCAGATTTTTTCAGGAAGTTCAGGATATGCTATTAATGTTAAAATGGTATTCATTTAATTATTTAACCGACCAAGAAATCATAGAGATGTTTAGGAATCATGTTAGTGTCGTTCTAAATGATGATACTTTCCCGATTGAAGAAGCGCTGAAAATAGCTTTCTTGGGTATGTCGATATTAAACGATCGCGACGTTCTAAAGAAGCAAATTAAGGAAGCTTTATTGCAGAATAAGGAAAAAATAACCAGTCAATTAATTAAATTAAAAGATTCCAGCGTTGAGGGAACGATTGGCAATTGGTTACAGTTATATAATTCGGTTGTTGGGGTTGAGCTGGTTGATAGTTTAAAATTAGCAGAATTTTTTGTTAAAAATAAAAATTTTACGGCCCTAATGGATTTAGAGGCCGGAAAAATTAAAAAACTATTAGCTCTTTATGAAAAACTAAAATTATCATCCTTAACCCCTGAGGGCCTAGAAGAGGAAGAATTAGAAGAGGCCGGAGAAGGTCGTGTAATTTTAATGACCGGAACCGGCGCTAAAGAAGTTTATGATATCGAGGGAGACAAAAAAGAAGGACTCGTAAAAGAAGAGCTATTAACGCCAGAAACAAAAGCAGCTATAGCCGTTGCCTCGCCGTCAACAATAAAGGAAAATTTAGTGGTTACACCTATAGTTAATCAAGCTAAAGAGTTCGTTAAAGATTTGGAAAATATGAATTTGCCAAATTCATCCGAATTTACAAATAATGTTATCTCGACAAAAACAGAACCTGATTTTGAAAAAATAATTCAAAATATCGTTGGACAGGCCGGCCTGTCTTTTACCGACGAGAATCTAAAGACCAGGTTTATTGGTCTCATTACTTCTTATTTAAAAGGCGTACGAAAAGAATTAGACTTACGCGACGCTTTAATGCGCGGTGAAAAAGTGGGCGGTATGGGTTATGATCAACAAAAAATTACGGCAATTATGAATATTTTAGCCGGTAGCCGGATCGAAGAAAAAGAAAGCATGCAAAAAGAAACTACCAAACCAGCCCTAGCCGAAGGATTAACTTCGCCGATAGAAATTATTAATCCAGTAACGCCTGATTTATCTAGAGAGCCAGGCAAATTATTAGAAGAAGGAGAAGACGCTTTATTAACTGGATCGACGCAAAAGACATCAGACAATATAGAAGTGCAACAAGAAAAATTTTCTTCAGGTTCGCTTGCGCCCGTTGTTGATGATAGTAAAATACCGGAAAACGTTTCTTCGTCTTTTGAAAATATAGTAACATCCGAAGAAGAGCCGATTAAACAGCCTCCGGCAGAAGATTTTTTGGCAAAATTTGACTTGTCGTCGGCATTTGGTTCTGATAAAACCGAAGAAGCCGATCAGGGAATAAAATCACAAGAAGCAAGCGATATGAACATTGATGCTTCGATTGAAGATTTGAATTCCCAACTAGCTGCTAATAATGTTTTACCGACAGAAGAGGCTAAGCCAACAGAACTTGTCGAGCCCGCGTCTATTTCGGAACCAGAGCAGAAAATTGTCGAGCCCTCAGATGGTGCTATTAAAAATATCTATCGTGCTCCGGAGCCGGAAGAAGCGCCTCAGCCGCCCATAGAAGAGGTCAGGGTAACCCCAAGAGCCTATGGCCCGGTTGACGAGCTTAGAAGTCTAACCTTAGAAGATTGGCGACGTTGGGGAGGTGTGGGTGAAGCAGTAAAACTTATTTTAGATAAAATTAATTTATTAGCAGAAGAATCTTTGACTAAAAAATCTGAAGGCATCGCCGCCTGGAAAGGCTCAGAAATAAACAAAATGTATTTGGATATAGGTACCGAGGCAATTAATAATGGATTGTCGGTTGAGCAAGCTATTGAAAAAAGGAAAAGTGCTAATTTACCGACTTTAACCATTGACGAATTTAATGCTATTTCGGAAATAAATCAAAAACTACGTTTTTAACCCTACCACTAAACTACTAAAACTGGCGTAAAATTCAGGAGAATAGGGTATTTTAATTCGTAATTTGTAGTAGTAATGCAGTTTATTGTTCCTCAATTTATCGACATTGAACCTAAAATTATCGGGCCGGTTACGCCACGGCAGTTTATTATTTTAATTATTACCGGTGCGTTTATTTTTGTCGCTTATAAATTATCTGATTTTTCTTTATTTATTATCGAAGCGGTAGCTTTATTAGGCCTAGGAGGGACTCTAGCTTTTTTGAAAATAAACGGCCAACCGGTTCACTATTTTTTATTAAACTTAACCCAGACTTTTAAACGACCAATGTTAAGAATTTGGAGAAAAGATTTTATTATGGCAAAAGAATTAGCGGTTAAAGAAAAAGTAAAGATAGCGCCGGTAGCTATTCCGCGTAAAACGCTTTCTAATGCCCGGCTTTCAAATTTATCAATTTTAGTTGATACGGGCGGAATGTATCATGAGGAGGTTTGATTTAAATTTTTATGAGTAAAACTGCAGCCATTTCATCAACACAAAAATATTTAGACATCTCCGAGGTGCGAAGTGATTGTATTATTTTAAAAGACGGAACCATGCGAGCCGTGCTTTTGGTTTCTTCAATCAACTTTTCCTTAAAGTCAGAGGACGAGCAAAAGGCGACCGTTTCGGCTTATGTTCAATTTTTAAATACCTTGGAGCACCCCTTACAAATAATAATCCAGTCTCGTCGCCTGAATATCGAGAATTATTTAGTTGACCTAAATACCCGCCAAAAAGAGCAAACCAACAATTTATTAAAAGCTCAAATGGCCGAATATATTGATTTTATAAAAGAATTAGTCGATTTGGGAGAAATAATGACCAAGAAATTTTATGTTGTCGTGCCCTACAGTCCTATGGGTGATAAAAAATTAAAATTTTTCTC
Source organism: Patescibacteria group bacterium (assembly GCA_028715115.1). Classification (NCBI taxonomy): domain Bacteria; species Patescibacteria group bacterium. The sequence goes on from JAQUSN010000002.1 coordinate 109,165, forward strand.
CCGCCTATCGAGCGCTTTTACGGCCGGATCAGCTATTAGACTGAAGCGCGAGCGATTTGAGGCCTATCGAGAGCAATTATTTAGAAGAGTTGATAATGTTAGTTCGGCGTTGTCGAGCATGGGGTTAAGAGTCGTGCCACTTGATACTCAAAGTTTAATTGAATTATTATATAATAGTTACAATCCGGTCGAATCGGCAGTTCAAAAATTAGCCGAAATAAATAAGCTTAACATCGAAACGATTTAATTTATGGCTATTCGTCCATCAGCTATTAATCGCGCCACTGCAATGCCAGAGAAGAAACCGACTCCTCAACAAAAGGAGCAGGTTAAAATTGTTCAAGAAAAGCAAATAAAAAATCTTTTAGATTCGGAAGAGGCATATTTAAAGGGACTAATGTCGGTTCGCGACTTGATTGCGCCGGCCGCGCTTAAGGTTAATCCTTCCTTTTTGCAATTAGGAGATAAATATATTAGAACGCTTTTCGTGACCGCTTATCCTCGTTATATTTCTGTAGGTTGGTTTGCGCCAGTAATAAATTTTAATGCTTCTCTTGATGTGGCCATGTTTTTCTATCCGGTTAATTCGGGTGTGGTTTTGAAACAACTGCAAAAGAGAGTGGGCAATATTGAAGCGGAATTATCAGCTGAGCGTGATAAAGGGATGCCTCGAGATCCGATTAAAGAGACCGCTTTACAAGATATTGAGAAGCTTCGCGACGACCTAACGACGGGAGTAGAACATTATTTTCAATTTGCTCTTTATGTAACCATGTATGCGAATTCATTGAAAGACCTTGATTCAATGACGGAAAAAATAGAAGCGCTATTCGGTTCAAAATTGATTTACACCAGACAAGTATTTTACCAAGCCGAACAAGGATTTAATTCGACCTTGCCTTTAGCTAGCGACGAGCTGATGGTGACCTTTAACATGAGTTCTTCTCCCTGTGCCTCATCTTTTCCTTTTATCTCCGCTGACGTTACTTCAGATACCGGGATTTTATATGGTATTAACAGGCACAACAATGGCCTGATTATCTTTGATAGATTTAGTATGCAGAATGCTAATATGAATGTTTTTGCTACTAGTGGCGCTGGCAAAAGCTACGCTATTAAGCTCGAGGTTTTGCGCTCAATGATGTTTGGCACCGATGTAATTATTATTGACCCAGAAAGAGAATATAAATATTTATCAGATGCCGTAGGAGGAACATATGTGAATATTTCTTTATCTTCGGATAGCAAAATTAATCCTTTTGATTTGCCCAGGGCTACTTCGGCCGATATGACTGCAGCTGACATAATTCGTTCGGCAGTTATTACTATTAAAGGATTGTTAAGAATTATGATTGGCAAGACCGACGAAAGAGGAACAAAGCAGTTTTCGCCGGAAGAGGATTCAATTATTGATCGCGCTCTACTTGAGACTTATGCTAAAAGAGATATTACGCCATCTGCTGACTTAAGCCAAATTACTGAAATGCCGACCATGTCTGATTTGCAAAATATTTTAGAGGGCATGGAGGGCGGGGCCCAGTTGTCAGAAAGGCTGAAAAAGTATACCGAAGGCACCTTTGCCGGACTATTAAATAATCCGACCAACGTTAAAGTTAATAATCAATTAATAGTTTTTTCGGTTCGCGACTTAGAAGATGAGCTTCGGCCGATAGCTATTTATACTATTGTCAATTATATTTGGAACATCGTCCGTTCTGAACTTAAAAAAAGAATTCTCGTCATTGATGAGGCTTGGTGGTTAATGCAGCAAGAGGATTCGGCAAAATTTATTTATGCTTTAGTCAAACGTTGCCGAAAATATTATCTAGGTGTGACTACGATCACTCAAGACGTTAACGATTTTTTGGTTTCTCCTTATGGCAAAGCTATTGTAAATAACTCGGCGCTGCAACTTTTATTAAAACAAGCTCCGGCGGCGATTGATTTAGTGGCGCAAACATTCATGTTAACCGAAGGAGAAAAATATTTACTATTAGAGTGCGGGGTAGGTGAAGGGATTTTTTTCGCTGGCGCCAAACACGCAGCCATTAAGATTATTGCTTCGTACTCCGAAGATCAATTAATTACTTCTGATCCGCGGCAAATCTTAGAAATCGAACAGGCCAAAAGGGAGTTTTCTCAAAAAGAGGCTGGCGATGCCGTGGTTGATCAGGGCGGGCAAAAAGAATTTGTTAAGGGTGTTGGTGATTTAGAAATTTAATATAAAATTATTTTATGAAAAAAGTAATCATCATTATTATCATTATACTTATAATCGGCGTTATTTTTTATTATTTAAATTGGCGCGGCAAAAACACCGCAAATCCTTTAATCCCAAGTAACAACCAGACCCAAATTAATGAACAGAACAATGATTTTACGAATGAGGGCCAAACTGACAATACGCCCGTAGACCCAACTGCTAAATTAGAAAACGATTTAACCGTGATGGCTCGCGCTTTTATTGAACAATACGGCTCATGGTCAAACCAATCTACCTTTTCCAATTTTACAGACCTTTATCCTTATATGACTAGCTCATTAATGGCGCAAACTCAAAACCTAGTTAACCAGAAAATAGCCGAAAAAAAATTATCCTTGAGTTATTATGGCATTACTACCAAAATATTATCTTTAGAATTGAAAAATTTGGCCGAGCCGACTGGCGAATTTTTTGCCAATATCCAACAACAAGAAACAAAAGGCGACACTACTACGGTTTTATACAAAACAGTAAAATTGGTTTTATTAAAAGAAGGGTCTCAATGGAAGGTCAATGACATCATTTTTAATCCATAATTTTATTAATTATGGGTGACTTTGTTGATCCAAAAATAAGAGAGGAAATAGAACGAAAGGATGCTTCGGATGCTGAAAAATATAATCTTGACACTTCTGATCCTGACTATCTAGCTGCTCAAAAGCGCGGCAGAGGAGAAGATGAAGAATTTGAAGAATCAATTAGGCAAATAAAAGAGCAACGCCAAGCCAGGGAATTAAAACAACAAAGACTTAAAGAAGCTTCTAGTCGAAAAGCAGCAATAAATCGACAAGTGCAAACTCCCGAAATGCAACAGACATATCGGGACTTCAAAGATCATAAAGGTTACTCTGATTTTAGTGAAGAAAGAGCCAGGGCCAGAGACAATAAAGAATATATGAATAAGGCCCGTGCATTATCTAACGTTGCCGTTGACGCAGCGGCAACAAGCATAAAGCGAGGCGATATTAAAGGAGCCATCACTGCTGGCCTAAAGGCTGCCGGAGAGATGGGAGGTCAAATAGCAACTGCCAAAATTTTGCAGTTCATGTGGGAAAATTTTTATTATGTGTTGCCAATATTTTATATAGATTTTCATTTTATAATGCGGTATATTGCTGGCTCTAAGTTGTTTTGTCGCCTAGGACAGGAATGGCTTATGAAAGGCAGTGGTAAGGCTGCTTCTGGAGCGCAAAAAGCATCAACAGCCGAACAAGGGTTAGAGGCGGCAAAATCTTCTACAACGGGAGCACAAGCGACTGCAGGACAAACAAGCGGAGATTTAAACAAGCTAGCTGATCAAATCGCCGAAGCCCCTAATAAATTTTTGGAAATTATCGAAATCGCTGCTTTAATGGTTTGTAATTTGATAATTGGCGCTGCAATTTATTTAATCCTGATATATATTTTTATCATGACTCATCCTTGCCAGTCAGCGGCTATTGTTACTCATTCCGAGGGCATTTTGAAGGCCTTTAAAAGTATTGGTATTAATTGTAAATAATTGTATGTTAATTAATAAAAACATTCTCGGCATATTTATCTTTATTCTTTTATTGTTTGTTTTTTTAATTGGCGGCGCTCATATTATTAAGGCGCAAACTACTTTCACCCCCTCGGTCGGGATAGGAGATAGTAATTTTCAAGCTGGTTCGGGCGTAGAAATTACAGGACTATCAATAGCTGATTATATTATTGCCGTTTATAAATGGTCAATTAGGGTTATCGCGATTTTAGCCGTTATTGTTATCATGGTGGCTGGCTTTCGTTGGGTTAGCGCTGCCGGAAATGCATCAGTAATCGGCCAAGCGAAGAATCAGATGATCGATGCATTTATCGGATTAATTTTAGTGATTGGCGCTAATTTATTGTTATATTTTATTAATCCGGCCTTGGTGAGGTTTAACGATCTTTCAATAACGCACATAAAGAAGGTTAGTTTGGATAATTATGATTTTCCGATAGAGCAAGCCATTATGCCTAATATCTGGGACGAAAGCGAAAAACAGCCAAATATTAAGGCTAGCGCCTGTGGAATACAGGCCGTGGATCAGGAAGATGGGAGAACTTATCTTGGGGTCAAATGTTCGTCGGCCGGAGTGCCGGGTGCTTCCATTAGGAAGCCTTGTGTTTTACAATTTAGTTTAACATCACAGGACTATCAAGATGATATTAATAAAAAAGCAGATATAGCCGAATATTTGGCAGATATTTATTATCTTGGCAAAGATTCTGGTTATAACGTAGAGTCTGGTTGTATTAGTAGGGGGTCGGTATTTAAATACATGATCCCGATTTACGGATTAATTGAGGCAGCGACTACGACGTATGGGAAGGTAAGTTTGCCCTTCAGAGATGATCCAACCGTAATGTACGATTTTGCTCTTGATCCATCAACTAATTGCGGCGTTAAAAAAGGAGAAGGAGATATTATAAAAAATAAGATTGGGATGAAAGTTGGGATAAAATGTCCTAATTCGAATTCAACGTGTGTCTTTGCTCTGGTTAATGTTACTGATGATAAAATAAATAAGACTGCCGTTAAATTTTATAGTTTTTGTAAACCAGATAGCGGAATGCCTATGTGTGAACCAAGTGAGAGAAGAGTAAATTGTGAAAGATATACTAATTGTAAAGTATCAGGATGCACAAATGAGATAGACGCATCCGGAAAATCAATTTGTTGCCAGCAGGCAGTTGATAGGGCGGTTTTGAGGAATTTTTAGTCGTCAAATTTTTATATCATGAATAAAAGAATACTATTGATAGTTTTGTTTTTTGTGGCGGTTATAGCCATAGCTTTGGTTTTGTATTTTTTTATTTTTAGGACCAATATTTCCGCGCCGCCGATTAATGAGGCGCAAAACTTAATCAACGAGCAAACCGGCAAATTGCCAGTAAGTCGTGAACAATGGGAGGGCATGACTATAAATGAGCGGGCTAGCGCCAATTTACCTTTATACGAATGGCAGGAAGCGGCGCCTGCTCAATCTTCAGAAGCACAGCCGGTAGTTTTGCAAGTCTCTGAGATAGCCAACGGCGGTAAAACCATTATTAATCCTGTTTCCAATGATTCGGCGCAAAGTGCCACATTGTCTTTCGATGGACAAAATAGCTTATTCTATAACTCAACTGATGGTAAATTCTATCAGGTAGATAAGAACGGCATTAAAACGTCTTTAAGCAATCAAGTTTTTCATAATGTCAGTAATGTTAATTGGGCGCCAAATAAGGACAGAGCGATTATCGAATATCCCGATGGCTTTAAAATAATGTATGATTTTAAAAATCAGAAACAATACACCCTGCCGAACAATTGGGAAGACTTTTCTTGGGATTCTCGCGGGAATCAAATTGTTTTCAAGGCTACTTCGCAATATTCACAAAATAATTGGTTAGCCGTAGCTAATTCCGATGGAACCGGGGCGAGGGCCATAGAAAATATGGGTGATAACGGCGATAAGGTTACCGTCTCCTGGTCGCCCAATAATCAAGTCGTTGCTTTTTCGGCTACTGGTCAAGCGCAATCAGCTTGGCAGCAAGAGGTTTTATTAATCGGCCAAAATGGAGAAAATTTTAAATCTTTGATTATCGATGGCCGTGGTTTTGAAACTCAATGGAATCCGCGAGGCGATAGCATAGCTTATAGTGTTTATAGTGCCGACAGCGGCTATAAACCAACATTATATTTAGTAAAAGCGCAGGGAGATGAAATCGGTAACGATAAAATTAACACAGGCCTTAACACCTGGTCTCATAAATGCGCTTATAATTCTAGCGGCAGTTATCTTTTTTGCGCCGTTCCTAAAAGTTTACCAGAGGGGTCGGGGATGATGAGCGAGTTAGCTACTAATCTGCAAGATAATTTTTATAAAATTAACGCCATTACCGGCGAAAAGACATTTTTAGCCGAAGGAGCAATGGGTGGTTATGATGTTTCCCAGCTATTTATTTCGGGAGACGATGGTACGTTATATTTTATTGATAAAAATTCAGGAATATTAAGATACATAAAATTAAGATAGATTGTGATCAATTTTTTCTTAAAAAATAGATTTTTTAGAACTTCCAAGCTCGGTTATCTCTTGGTGGTTTTTGTCTTAATGGGTTTTTTGTTTTTTTTATTTCAAAACGTGCTGGCTATTAGCTGTTGCTATGGTTCTAATATCGAGCCAAGGTGCAAAGATATTACTACTGGATTTTGTCCACTGCCATATACCATGCAGGCGAAAGATACTACTTGCGCTAATTGTACTGATTGTTTTTGCCAGGGCAGCTTCGCGCCAGCCGATGCTACTGATCCTGTGCCAACAAAAAATACAGAACAAAAAACTCCAGATATTATCCCTACTCTTCAAGTTCAAATTCCCGGTTTTTCTGGATTTTCCAAAGATATCCAAGTTTGTTTAGAGGAGGGCAAGACTTTAGACGAGTGTCAAAAGGGCAAAACAGGCTATTCAATTCCATGGATAGGGGAATATTTAATCGCTGTTTATAAATGGGCGGTTAGAGCTATCGCTATTTTGGCCGTGATAATTATTATGTGGGGCGGGTTGCAGTGGATATTAGCTCGTGGCAATTCCTCGGCCATTACGGAAGCTAAATCAAAAATAAGTTCAGCTTTGATCGGCATAGTAATTATCGTTGGTATGAATGTTTTTTTGTCGGCTATTAACCCCAATTTAACAATCTTAAAACCTATTACCCTGGGCAAGATTGAACCAATAATTATCACTCCATTAGATTCAGACAAAGAAGAGGGCGGTATTAGTGGTCCTAATGCCGGTACCAGCATAGATATGGGGGGCAATTGTTTTCCTGTTAGTGCGGATAGCATCAAACAAACCCAATGGAATTTTGGTAATAGCCGTAGTAGCGGCAAACGTTGTCATGCTGGCATTGATATTTTAACCAATTGGCGGTCGGGTAATGATAGTGTAGTGGCTATAGGGGACGGTCGCGTTTTGGCTGTTTACGGTTTTTATACTTGTAGTACCGAAACCGGTAAGGGTGGACACGTTAGTGCAATTTTTATTGATCACAAAAAATTAAATTATACAGTTTTATATGGTGAAGTAGATGATGATAGTATTCTGGTAAAAAATGGAGATGAAGTGAGGGCTGGTCAACTTTTAGGCCAAGCAAGCCGTTGTGGGATGTTACACCTTGAAATGTATGAAGCCGGTGCCAGAGGAAATAAAACATGGTATCCTCCAAATGGACAAAGAGTTGAGAATCAACCTAATTATTGCCAACAAAATTTTTTAAATACAAAGCCGTCAACATTATTGGACCCAACGGCCACTTTAAAATATTTAGATGGCAAAAGATGTAGTATTTAAAATTATGGCCTCTAATAAATTAAAAATAATATTTAATTGTTCGAAGTGCGACGCTCAATTTCCTAAATGGTTTGGTCAGTGTCCGGAGTGTGGTTCGTGGGGAACATTGCAAGAGATGGTTGAAAAACAAACGAGAGCTAAAAGTTTAAACGTCTCAGCTGGCGATGTTATTGATTTCGAAGAAGTGAAAGGCAGGGAGTTTCCTCGTACCAAAACTGGGCTAGAAGAATTAGATCGTGTTTTAGGTGGTGGCATAGTGCCGGGCTCCTTGATTTTACTGGGCGGTGAGCCTGGTATTGGTAAATCGACTCTAGTTCTGCAATTAGCCGCTAAATTAGCTAATAATTCAATTTTATATATTTCTGGAGAAGAGTCGGCCGAACAAATTAAGATGCGATTGGATCGTCTTAAGTTGCCGACGACGAATTTAAAATTTTTAGGCGAAACCGATATAGAAGTAATTTGCGCTACTATCGAAAAAGTAAAACCATCTTTGGCGATCATAGATTCAATTCAAACAATTTGGTTTTCTAATCTTCCTTCTGAGGCTGGCAACGTTAACCAAATTAAGGCTTGCACGGCAAAATTATTGGAAACTGCCAAAAAAAATAATGTACCTACGGTTATTATTGGTCACGTTACTAAAGAAGGGTTTGTCGCTGGACCAAAAACGCTAGAACATCTAGTTGATACAGTTCTTTATCTTGAAGGAGACCAATTTCACAACTTTAGACTATTACGCGCGGTAAAAAATCGTTTTGGCGCAACCAATGAAGTGGGTGTTTTTGATATGCGCGAAGGGGGATTAATAGAAGTTAAAAATCCTTCGGAAATATTTTTAGCTTCGCGAGACAAAGATTTGCCCGGAGTAGTAGTCGGCGCTATTGTTGAAGGTACGAGATCTTTTTTGGTTGAAGTTCAGGCCCTGGTAACTCAAACGCATTTTGGCTATCCCCAGCGCCGATCTATCGGCTTTGACAATAATCGGTTGCAATTAATTACTGCTATTTTATCGCGCCGTTGCGGGATAAATTTAGGTAATTATGATGTTCATATTAATATTGCTGGCGGCATTGATATCCGCGAGCCAGCCGTAGACCTACCGGTTTGTTTGTCGATTATTTCGGCTTTTAAAAATAAACCATTTGACCCGAAGATAGCGGCGTGTGGCGAGGTAGGCTTAGGAGCAGAAGTGCGACCAATAAATAGTATTGAAAAAAGAATCAAAGAAGCGGAGAGATTGGGTTTTAATAAAATATTAGTACCCAGGTCAGATCTTAAATCAATTAATCGTAAAATAGAGATAATTCAAATTAAAAATTTAAATGACGCAATGAAGTTATGGCTGTAAGGAACAAAAAAACATTAAGCATAATTTTAATTATTGTTTTTCTATTTTTTTTACTCAAAATAGGAGCCTTTAATTTTATAGCTGATTGGTTTAATCCTTCCCTTAGAGCAGCAACTAATGGAGGCGTAAAAACAGGTTCTTTCTTAAATAATTTAGAAAAAAATAATTTATTATCTGAATTGGACAATCTTAAGAATCAAAACACTGAGCTGCAAAAAGAGGTTGTTTCTTTGCGCGCCGAATTGGTTCAGTTTGATTTATTATCACGGCAAGTTGGGTTTATTGATCAACAAAAATATCATTATGTTCTGTCCAATGTTATCGGTCAAAACACAGAAGTCGGTATTAATTATTATATAGTCGACAGGGGAAGAGACGATAGAATCAGAGAGGGCGCAGCGGTTATTGTTAATGACGGATATTTGGTGGGCAAAATTGCCAAGGTCGATAAAAATTATGCTTATTTTTTACCGATTTACGATAATCATTTTTTAACCAGTGTTGATTTTTTAACCAAAGATCCCAAGGCCGGAGTAATTTCCGGTTTAGCCAAGGGCAAGCATGGCTTGAATATGCAAATAGACTTTGTGCCTTTGGATAAGAATATTAATAATGGTGACTATATTATCACCTCTGGCGTAGAAAAAGATATACCGCGAGGATTGATCGTCGGGCAGGTTGAAACGGTAGAAAGAAAGAATGAATCCGCATTTCAAAACATAATAACCAAACCCCTTGTTTCCCTGGGAGATTTAAGAATAGTGAGTATAGAGGTTAACGATAATTTATAATCATATGAGATACTTTTTATTTGACCTTTTATTGATTTTTTTTATTTTTGCCCAAATAAGCTTTATGCCTCATTTAGGAGTTTTGAGATATTTAAATCTGCCACTTTGTTTTTTAATGGTTTATTTTTTTTGCCGTAGAAAATTTTTACTAATTTATTTTTTATTAACTGCTATTGTTTTAGATCTATATTCCATTTTTCCACGAGGAATATATTTTGTTATTTTCATTTTAATATTTTTACTGCTTAATTGGCTTCAAAAACGCTTTATCGACATTTCGTCAGGCATGAACCTGTTGATTACTATTACGGTCCTATTTGCCTATCAGCTATTTCTTACCTTTTTGGTTATATTGATTCATTATTTTAGAATATTTTCTTGGCCAGTTATTTTCGATAGGATATATTTTAGAGAAATAATTTTATTTATTTTATTAAATACGGTTTTAATTTTTATAGTTAATCAATTATGTTCGATCCTTTTAAAGTCGAAACGATTGACTTGAGAGCAAGAGAATCGCACATGCACAGTGGTTCTCGACGCACTTGGGCAGGTGAGGATGGTATTTTTAATGTTGCTGGCGGAGAGCTTCTGATATCACCCGTTAATTCTAAGAAAATCATTGTTTTATATATTTTTATAGGCCTTATTTTTTGTTTATTTCTGGGCCGAATTTTTTATTGGCAAGTTTTAGAGGGTAGTCATCGCTCGCTAATTTCTCGCGGTCAGAGCTCAAGAGTTGAGGTTTTAAAATCCAAACGGGGTTTATTTTATGATCGTAATTTAAATCCATTAGTAAAAAATGCGCCAATTTTTTCTTTGAATGTCGTTCCGGCAAAATTTGATCGCAAAAATAGCAATGAAACAATTAGTGCTATAGAGCAATTTTTATCTGAAGATCAAAAAAAAGAACTACAAGACAATCTTTCGCAGCTGCCTATTTATGCTAATGAGTCCATCTTACTTTTAAAGGAGCTAAACTACGATCAAGCCATTTTAATCCAAACGATTTTATCTTCTAATAAGGGAATAGATGTTGAATTGCAAGACCAGCGGGTTTATGCTGATTCTTTGGCGTTTTCTCATGTTTTAGGTTACGTAGGAAAGGTTTCTAGAGATGAACTAGCGCAACACCGTGATTATTTATTTAATGATCTGATAGGCAAGAGCGGTCTAGAAAGTTATTATGAAAGTTACTTAAGAGGGCAATATGGCCAGCAGCGTATTGATATTTTACCAACTGGCGAAGAAGAAATATCTTATAATAAACCAGCGATAAATGGAGATAATTTAGTTTTATCAATCGATGGCGATTTACAAAAAAAGTTATTTGAATCCTTGGCTGCGCATATTAGAGCTAATGGTAATCGAGGCGGTTCTGCCGTAGCCTTGAATCCAAATACCGGAGAGGTTTTGGCGTTAGTATCTTATCCTTCATTTAATAGCACCTCTTTGGGTAAAGGGATAAGCATTAACGAATATAATAATATATATCAAAATTCTCATAAGCCATTGTTTTTTAGGACCATTACTGGCGAATATCCTTCTGGTTCTGTGATTAAGCCGGTTGTTGCCATTGGGGCCCTGGAAGAAAAGATTATTACGCCAATAACAACAGTACTTAGCACCGGAGGAATTAGTTTGGGGGGTTGGTTTTTCCCCGACTGGAAGGCCGGTGGACATGGTATATCCAACGTCACTAAGGCCTTAGCTGAATCTGTAAATACTTTTTTCTATTACGTTGGCGGTGGTTATAATAATTTCAAAGGTTTGGGGGTAGACGGACTAGATTTTTGGATGAAAAGGTTCGGTTTGGGCAATTTAACCGGCATTGACGTAGCCGGTGAGAAATCCGGTTTTGTACCGACTCAACGATGGAAAGAAGAACAGCGTAACGAGCCATGGTATCCGGGCGACACTTATCATTTATCAATTGGCCAGGGAGACTTGCTGGTAACGCCACTTCAGGTTGCTAATTATACGGCTGCTATTGCCAATGATGGCACTTTATACAAACCATACCTCTTAAAAGAAATTATTGATGATGGCAATAAAACTATTTTAAAGATATCACCTAAAATTTTAGCCAATAGGTTAGCTAGTCATGAAAATTTAAGCGTGGTTCGTGATGGCATGCGTGCGGCAGTTACCGAAGGAAGCGCCCGCAGTTTATCGACTTTGCCAATTGAGGTGGCGGCTAAAACCGGCACGGCGCAAAATGAAGCCGGTGCTCCTCATGCCTGGTTTACTTGTTTTGCGCCATATCAAAATCCGCAGATTGTCATAACTGTTTTAGTTGAGAATGGTGTAGAGGGCGGTACGGCCGCGGCGCCAGTTGCCAAAGATGTTTTGAATTGGTGGGCGGAAAATAGAAATAAATAAATCGAGTTATCCACAAAGGCTAAAACATGATTTAATAAATTTTTCACTCTTGAAAGCCGCGATTTTCTTAAACAATAGGACACAAAATTTTATAAATGCAAAATAATTAAATTTTAACGAAAAAGCCGCCAATTTTTGATTTTTGGGGCTTGTTTTTTATCAATTTTTATAGTATACTTATCATATCTATGAAGAAGCAAATAACTAAAAAAATCAATGAAATCAAAGAAAGTAAGCCGACCGGCGATTTAGTCAAAGACAAAGACAAGAAAGCGGCCAGCCAGGAATATAGCGCTAGCCAAATTACGGTTCTTGACGGATTGGAGCCGGTTAGGAGGCGGCCGGCCATGTACATTGGTTCGGTTGGGCCAGACGGTTTACATCATTTGATTTGGGAAGTTGTTGATAATTCAATCGATGAAGCGATCGGAGGATTTTGTAATAAAATTATTATTGAATTATTACCGGATAATTTAATCAGAGTTACTGATAATGGTCGAGGTATTCCTGTTGATATGCACAAGCAAGTCGGTAAATCTGCTCTTGAAGTTGTTTTAACTAAATTGCATGCCGGCGGTAAATTTAGCCATGATGCTTATAAAGTTTCTGGCGGTTTGCATGGCGTTGGCGTGTCAGTGGTAAACGCCTTGTCAATTTATTTAAAAGCAGAGGTTCGCCGCGACGGTGGTTTATGGATGCAAGAATATAAAAAGGGTCAGCCCGTATCAAAAGCTAAACAAGTCGGGAAATCATCAGAAAGGGGTACGACCATCACCTTCCAGGCTGATCCGGAAATTTTCCCTAAAATAGAATATAATTGGAATACTATTTTAAATCATTTACGCCAGCAGGCTTATCTAACTAAGGGCGTAAGAATAATTGTTGTTGATTCTCGCAAGGCCAGTGACATTACTAAACATCAATTTTATTTCGAGGGAGGCATTATTGCTTATGTGCAGCATTTGAATCGTACAAATAAAATTAGAAATCAAAATATTTTTTATGTGAACAAAGAATCCGAGGGTATAATAGTTGAAACCGCCTTTCAATATATCGACGACTTTATAGAAACGGCTTATAGTTTCGCTAATAATATTTATACGCCCGAAGGCGGAACGCATATATTGGGTTTTCGTACGGCCTTGACCCGCATTTTAAATACTTATGGCCGCGCTCATAATTTATTAAAAGAGAAAGACGATAATTTAACCGGTGAAGATACGCGTGAAGGCCTAACAGCCGTGGTCAGCATTAAGATCCGTGATCCGCAATTCGAAGGTCAAACCAAGGCCAAACTTGGCAATACTGAAGCTAGGCCAGTGGTAGAAACGGTGGTTGGCGAAGCTTTAACCACGTTTTTAGAGGAACATCCCCGCGACGCCGAAGATATGATTGCTAAATGTGTTTTGGCAGCTCGGGCCCGGCAAGCGGCTAAAAGCGCTCGCGATGCAGTACTGCGCAAAAGCGCTCTAGAAGGGTTTACCTTGCCCGGGAAATTAGCTGATTGTTCTTCTCGCGAGGCTGAAAAATGCGAATTATTTATTGTTGAGGGTGATTCGGCCGGTGGCAGCTGTAAAATGGGTCGCGATCGTCAGTTTCAGGCTATTTTGCCGCTGAGAGGTAAGGTTTTAAACGTCGAGCGGGCCCGTTTAGATAAAATTTTAGCTAATCAAGAATTAAAATCACTAATTATTGCCTTGGGCACTAATATCGGCGAGCAGTTTGATATAACAAAGTTGCGTTATCATAAAATTATTATTATGTCTGATGCTGACGTCGATGGTATGCATATCAGAACTTTACTTTTGACTTTTTTCTATCGTTATATGCCGCAGCTTATTGAAAATAATTATTTATATATTGCTCAGCCGCCGTTATATAGAATTAATTATAATCGTGAAATAAAATATTTTTATTCTGACGAAGAAAAAGATAATTTTTTGGAAAGCGTTCCTAGTCATAAAAAATCAGTTGCAGCCACAAAAAAGATTGCCAAGGGTTTCGTTGTGCAGAAAATAGGCGAAACTACTCAGCCAGAGCAAGAAGAAAAGAAAGAAGTTGAGGCCGGCGTAAATATCCAGCGCTATAAAGGTTTGGGCGAGATGAATCCTGAAGAATTATTTACCACCACCATGGATTATAATAAAAGAACCCTAAAACAGGTGGCAATTGACGATATTTCTTTGGCTGACGAGGTTTTTGACATATTAATGGGCAAGGAGGTTGAGCCTCGCAAAAAGTTCATCCAAACTCATGCCAAGACCGTCCAAAACCTTGACATTTAAAATAGGTGTTTTATAATATTTAAACAACCCTGCGGGGGTTCTTTTAAAATAGTTTACTTCATTATGATCAATAAACTTGTGGAATACATAAAAAATTCCCGACTAGAATTACAAAAAGTAGTTTGGCCAACTCGCAAAGTATTAATCAAGCATACTTTGTCCGTGATTGCTTTTAGTTTGGTTATGGCTTTCTTCTTGGGAATTATTGATTTCGGCTTAACTAGAGTTGTTCAATTATTAATTTAATCGAATATAAATTATGGCTAAACAGGTAGAACAAGGTAAAAGATGGTATGCGATTCATACCTATTCCGGCTATGAAGAGAACGTGATAGAAAGTCTTAAACAGAGAATTGCCTCTATGGGAATGCAGGACAAAATTTTTAACGTTTTGATTCCTACTGAAAAAAGAATTAAGATAAAGGGCGGGAAAAGGAAAATTATTACTGAAAAAATGTTTTCAGGCTATGTTTTAGTCGAGATGATTGTAACTGACGATTCTTGGTATGTAGTTAGAAATACTCCGAACGTGACAGGTTTTATTGGTACCGGCACCATTCCTACGCCATTGTCGGAAGAAGAAATTAAAGTTATTCAAAAAAGAATGGGCATTGAAGAGCCAAAATATAAAATTGACATTAAAGTCGGAGACTTAGTTAAAATCACCGATGGCCCATTTAAAAACTTCGAAGGCAAGGTGGCTGAAACTGACGAAGAAAGAGGCAAGGTTAAAGTGTTGATTTCCGTTTTTAGTCGAGAAACGCCCGCCGAATTGGACTTTTTACAAGTCAAAAAAATATAATACATAAAAATAATAATATGGCAGTTAAAAAAATTAAAACAGTCATTAAACTTCAAATTCCGGCTTCTCAGGCTACGCCAGCTCCGCCAGTTGGTCCGGCTTTGGGCCAGCATGGTTTAAATATTGCAGAATTTTGTAAAAAGTTTAATGATCAAACTAAAGATAAAGCCGGCAATACTGTTCCGGTCGAAATCACCGTTTATGAAGACAGAAGCTATACTTTTATTTTAAAAACTCCGCCTACTCCAGAGTTGATTAAAAAGGCAATTGGCATTGAAAAGGGTTCAGGTAAATCTTTGCGGGAAAAGGCCGGCAAAATAACGCGCAAACAAATTGCCGATATTGCTAAAATAAAAATGCCAGATCTGAACGCCAATAGCTTGGAAGCAGCCATGAGAACGGTTGAGGGTACAGCTAAACAAATGGGAGTTCAAGTGATTGATTAATCAATAATTTATATTTTAATATATGGCACGAGGTAAAAAATATCAAGAAATTAAAGCAAAGGTTAACATTAACAAAGCCTATACATTAGACGAGGTGATTGATTTTATTAAAAATAATCACGTTGCCAAATTTGATGAAAGTATTGAACTTCACATAAAATTAGGCATTGATCCGACCAAAACAGAACAGAACGTTCATGGTTCGGTAGTTTTGCCGAGCGGTTCTTTAAAGAAAAAAAGAATTGCTGTTTTTGCTACTCCGGCTAAAATAGAAGAAGCCAAAAGCGCTGGTGCCGATATTGTCGGCGGGCAAGAATTAATTGAACAGATTAAGGCGAGCGGTAAATGCGATTTTGACGTGGCCATAGCTGAGCCGGCAATTATGAAAGATTTAGCCCAAGTTGCTAAGGTGCTGGGACCAAAAGGCTTAATGCCGACCCCAAAAACCGAGGCTATCACGACTGATTTTAAGAAAACTATTGCCGAATTAAGCGGCGGTAAAACGAACTTTAAGAGCGATGCTAGCGGAATTGTGCATCAGGCTGTGGCTAGAATCTCTTGGCCAACTGATAAAATAAAAGCAAATATTGTTAAACTTTTTGAGGCCGTTAAGAAATCGAAACCATCAACCTCCAAGGGTATTTTTATTCAGGGTGTTACAATTGCTTCGACTATGGGCCCAGGATTAAAGGTTCAACTATAATTGAATAATTTATATAGAAAAAGAGGGCAACTCAATCGAGTTGACCTCTTTTATGTTTAGGATTATAATATAATAAACATCGTCTTTGATTATTTATGAAAAAAGCAGAACTTTTTTTCACGGCCATTTTGTTGCCGATTGATTATTTGATGGTAGTTAGTGCCGGTCTTTTGGCATATTTTTTGCGTTTTAATGCCCTGGCCCAACTTAGACCGATAATTTTTGAGTTGCCATTTTGGCATTATTTAGGAATTATTTTGCTGGTCGCCCTGTTTTCTATAATAGTTTTCGCTTTTAATGGATTATATCGAATAGGTCGTCAACGGTTTAGTCGAGAGCTGGCTAAAATATTTTTCGGCGTAACAACCGCCGTTATGTTGATAGTTTTATTTGTTTTTTTTCAGCGAACCCTTTTTTCTTCAAGGTTTATCGTTTTAATGGGCTGGTTGTTAGCGATAATTTTGGTTGCCTTGGGTAGATTTTTTATCCATCTGGCCCGGCTTAACATCTATAAATTAGGCAGAGGGTTAGAGCCGACAGTTATAGTGGGCGATGGCCCATTCGCTCGCGATATTTTAGACCAATTAATTAAAGAAAGAGGGTTTGGTTATCGAATTATTGACAACTCAAAGTCAGTTGACGAATTTATTACGCGTTGGCAAGATCGAGCTCAAGAAATTAGGGTGGTTATTTTGGGGGACGTGACAACCACCAATCAAGAAATTTATCGTTTGGTTAATTTTTGTAATGAACATCAAATAGTTTTTAAATACGTGGTTGATTCTTATGGCGCTCTTTTAACTAACATAAAGAGTGAAACCATTGCCGGCGTGCCGGTTATAGAAATAAAGAGAACCGCTCTTGATGGTTGGGGCAGAATTATAAAAAGATTTTTCGATATAATTATTTCCTTCTTGGCTTTAATAATTTTATCTCCTTTATTTTTAATAATAGCTGTTATTATAAAATTAGATTCGCCGGGGCCAATTTTTGTTAAGCTTAAAAGAGTCGGCTGTCGCAATCAATGTTTTCCGGTCTACAAGTTTCGTTCTATGGTTATTGGGGCCGAGAAGATGAAGGAAGACCTTATGTCATACAATGAACGAGGGGATGGCCCATTATTTAAAATGCAAAATGATCCGCGCGTAACCCGTTTTGGCAAATTCATTAGAAAAACCAGTCTTGATGAATTGCCCCAGCTATACAATGTTTTAATTGGGCAAATGAGCCTGGTTGGCCCGCGGCCCCATGAACCCCAGGAAGTAGAAAGGTACAAAAGCAATCATAAGCAACTCTTGACGATTAAACCTGGTATTACCGGTTTGGCACAAATCAGCGGTCGCTCTAATCTCACCTTTGATGATGAAGCAAATTTGGATATTTATTATATTGAAAACTGGTCATTGGGTTATGATGGACAAATTTTAATAAAAACCCTACCGGTTGTTTTAAGTAAAAAAAACGTAGCTTAATACTATGGAATTAGAACCAATTATTGGCCTGGAAATTCATTTACAACTTAAAACCAAAAGCAAAATGTTTTGCGACTGCCAGAATGAGTGGCTTGACGCTAGTCCAAATGTTAATATTTGCCCGATTTGCTTTGGTCACCCCGGCGTCTTGCCGGTAATTAACCGTGGCGCCGTAGAAATGGCCCTTAATTTAGGATTAGCATTAGAGGGCGACGTTGCCCAGTATTCTAAATTTGATAGAAAAAATTATTTCTATCCAGATTTGCCTAAGGGATATCAAATTAGCCAATATGCGATTCCGATTGTCAAAAAAGCCAAATTAAAATTAAACGAAGACAGAACGATTAGAATAAACAGAATTCATCTTGAAGAAGATACGGCAAAATTAATTCATACCCCTGATTATAAATGGAGCCTGTTGGATTACAATCGAGCCGGAATTCCACTGTTGGAAGTAGTGACCGAACCTGACTTTAAATCTCCAGAAGAGGCGAAATTATTTTTACGTGAATTACAGCTCCTGGCCCGCTATTTAAACATTTCCTGGGCTGACATGGAAAAAGGCCAAATGCGCTGTGATACCAACATATCGTTGCGACCTAAGGGAGATAAGAAACTTTATCCTAAAGCTGAGATAAAGAATCTAAATTCTTTCCGCGCCGTGGAGGAATCTTTAAGGTATGAGATTAAAAGGCAATCAAAACTATGGGAAGCCGGCAATCCGCCCAGTGGCGATGTGACCTTTGGTTGGGATGAAAAGAAAAAAATAACCATTGAACAGCGAACCAAAGAAGGAGAAATGGATTATCGCTATTTTCCTGAGCCTGACTTGCCGCCGCTTTTACTAACAGCATTTAATCTAAATGCCATTAAAAAGGATCTGACCGAATTGCCGATGGCTAAGAGGGGAAGATTTATGAAGTCTTTTGGTTTTAGCGAGATTGAAGCGAGGATATTGACCGATGATATAATCTTAGCTCATTTTACCGAAAAAACGCTTAGCGAATTAAAAGCTTGGCTAATTTCGATTGAAGAAGTCGAAGGTAGTGAGCAAAAAATATGGGAAAAACATAAAGAAAAGTTCGTGAAATTAGTTGGTAGTTGGTTGATTAATCGTTTAATGCATTTAATGGATAAATATAAAACCGCTTCTTTTGAGCTTAAAATTACGCCGGAGAATTTTGCCGAATTTATAATTTTATTATATAAAGGCAATGTTTCGAGTACCTTGGGACAGCAAATTTTAGAAAAAATGTTTTTAGAAGGGCTAGATGCCGACGAAGCCATTAAAAGGGGATCAATGAACCAGATTGACGATCAAAAACAGCTCGAAAAAATAATTGATAAAATTATCAAGAATAATCCCAAGGTTGTCGCTGATTATAAAAAAGGTAAAACCAATGCCATTGCTTTTCTAGTCGGCTTAATTATGAGAGAGACCAAGGGTCGTGCTAAAGTTGAATTGGTTAAAGAAATACTAGAAGAAAAATTATAAATTAATATTATAAAAAAAGACCGGTTAATTTACTGGTCTTTTTTGTTTTAGAATTAATTTTTTAAGAATTTTTTAATTAATTTTTTAGCTTTTTCCGTACTTTCATAATTTAACCATTTAACGGTTTTGTCTCTTTTGAACCAGGATAATTGACGTTTAGCATAATGACGAGTTTCGGTTTTGATTAGTTCGACAGCCTGTTCAAGCGTTAATTTATTATTTAAATATAAGTTAATTTGCCGGTAACCGATGCCGGTCATTGACGGAAGCAGGGGAGAGTATTTATTATTCAGTTTTTTAACTTCATTGATCAGCCCGTTTTTTATCATTTGCTCGACGCGGTCGTTGATACGCTGATAGAGTTTTTGGCGTGGCAACTTAAGCCCAATTTGTAAAATATCAAAAGATGATTTTTTATTATTCCTTGTTTCTGAAAATGGCTGACCAGTTTTAAGGCAAACCTCGAGGGCGCGGATAATTCGGCGCGGATTTTTCGGATCAATGAAGTCTTTAGCTCCGGGGTCAAGCTTGATTAATTTTTTATATAAATAAGTTAAACCGTATTTTTTTATGTCCTTTTCTATTTTTTTTCTTAATTTTAGATCGGCCGCTATAGGCGGGATATTTAAATCATTAATAATTGAGGATACGTATAAACCAGTGCCGCCTACTAAAAATGGAATCTTGCCGCGCGATTGAACGTTTCTAATAATTTTAAGCGCCATATCTTTAAAGTCAGCTACGCTGAAGCCTTCATTTGGCTTTTTTATATCAATTAAATAATGAGGCACTTGCTGAATTATGAATATTGGTTTTTTGTCAATTCTGTTCAAAAAATCTGATTTTTTGTTTACAGAATTGAGCGCCCCGATCCGCCGGCTGGCAAAGAGGGGTAACCTTATTGTGGGCTTGGCAGTGCCAATATCCATACCCTTATAAACAGTGCGGCTATCAGCGCAAATGATTTCCCCTTTGAATTTTTTAGCTAATTTAATAGCAAAATCGGTCTTTCCCGAGCCGGTCGGGCCGATGATGACTATTAATTTATTGTTTAGAGTAGACATAATTTAAGAATGTTTTATAATAGAAGGAGAATGCCTCCATTGTTGCCTGCCTGCCGGCAGGCAGGCCAGCCAGCGCTCGCTTGGCAATAATAAGGGTATAATCATATAAATATGAATGTTCAAGCTTTAAAAGAATTTTTCCTTTCTTTAGATCCGCAAAATATTGTTTTATTTACTTTGATAACCGCGTTATTATGTTTAGCGTGGATTTTTTTGTGCTTGCGCTTGGATCGCGAATCTCCAGAGCCAAAAGAACAAATCGTGAGAATATTTTTCTGGGGAGGCCTGATGGTTTTTCCGGCCCTGTTTATTGCCGGACCGATTACCGTTTTTATAAATAAGTTCACTTTTCTGAGTTCTTTAGCTCAAATTTTAATCCTTTCTTTTTTAGTTGACGGACTAATCGAAGAATTTATTAAGTTTAGCATCATTTCGGAGAAGGTTTATCGAAAGCCGTTTTTTGACGAGCCGCGCGATGGTTTAATTTATGGTATGATTCTTGGCATCGGGTTTTCCTTTTTAGAAAGTTTTTTCTACAGCTTAACCCTAGTGGGCGAGCAGCACGCGTTTTTAATTATTCTAATGAGGGGATTAATGACAACTTTCATGCATCTTTTGGCTGGTGGGATTATTGGTTATCATTTTGGTCTGGCAAAATTTGCGCATTTTTATCGTCATAAGCTGGCGACAAAGGGCTATCAAAGAATGCTGGTTTGGCGTGGTTTAATTTTGGCCATCTGCTTCCATGCCTTATATAATTTAGTCATTCGTTTCAATTATGTTTGGCTGATGATTCCTTTGGCAGTGTTATTAATCGGAGTTTATATTTCGATTATTTTGGGCTTAAGAAAAACTCAGACCTTATTCAAGTCGAACGCCCTCTAAACAGAAATCAGCTGCTTTGATAATTTTAACTTTTATAATATCGCCGATTTTTATATTCGGTGATTTTTTAATTTTTACGGTTTTAAAGGTTTTGGTTTTGCCGTAGAAGTAACCTTTATCATGGTTATTAATCAATACTTCAACTATTTTTTTCAAGTAATTTTTATTATTTTTTAAGGCTGATTTTTTTAAGATTTCATTTAGAATTTTCCATCGGCGAGATTTTTCTGCCGCCGGCACATTATCTTCCAGCTTCGCGGCTGCAGTGCCGGGCCGAGGCGAATATTCGGCGAGATATGCCATATCAAAATTAATCTGTTTCATCAGTTTTGCCGTATTATTGAATTGTGCCTTGGTTTCTTTGGGAAAGCCAACGATAATATCTGTAGAAATAGCAATGTCGGGCATAGCTTTTCTTATTTTTTTGATCAAATTTTTATAATGTACGGATGTATAATGGCGATTCATAGCTTTTAAAACCTTATTGTCGCCAGCCTGAACTGGCAAATGCATGTATTGGCAGATTTTTTTGCCGTTAGCCATTATTTTTATTAATTCATCGGATAGATCTTTCGGGTGGGAGGTAACGAAATTAAGCCAAAAATTTCCAGGCAAATCATTAATAGTTTTTAATAATTTCGGAAAATTATAATTCTCGGAATAATAGCTGTTAACATTCTGGCCCAAAAGCGTTGTTTCTTTATAACCGCTGTTGATTAGTGACTTCACTTCATTAATAATTTCTTTGGCCGGCCGTGAGATTTCCGGGCCTCGAGCATATGGTACAACACAATATGTGCAATAATTGTTGCAACCGGTTGAAATCGGCACGTAGGCCTGGAATTTAGATTGGTATTTGGGGGTAACAGAAAAATAGTCGGATGAGATAGGCCTCTCTTTTTTCAGTAATTTAGGTAGTTTATTCAGGTTTTTGATATCAAAAATTAAATCAAACGATTGACTTAATTTTTTTTGGTCTGATTTTAAGACACAACCGGTCAATAGAGTGACGATTTTCTTGTTCTTTTTAAGTTTATTCCAAATTTTTATTTTTCCGTAAATACGGTCAACGGCACTCTGTCGGACCGAGCAGGCGACAACAGCAATTAAGTCAGCCGATTTTTCGTTATCAGTTTTTTGATAACCCAAGCCTTCCAGAATCGCGGCTAAGCGTTCGGCATCTGACTTGTTCATCTGACACCCAAATGCAATAATGTGATAATATTTCATAAATAATTTTACTTGCCCCGTGAATTTTACGAAGTAAAATTTTTACGGGGTTCATTCTTGCCCCGTTGTTTGACGAAGTCAAGTGTTGCGGGGTGGCAGCCAAATGTGATTATATGGTATTTCATGGTTTGTATATTTTAGCAAAAAATACATAAAAATCAATCCCTTACCTAGAAATTTTAGCCAGACCCCTTTGATTGATTTTAACGATTCTTTAAGTTAATTAAATTAGCGAATAGATTTTGTTTAAAAAAATTACGTTTATTAAGGGTCTGTCTAAAAATCAATCAAAATTTTTAGGTGAGGGACTATTGACTTTTTGTCAAAAATATGCTAGAATAGTAACATAAGAATTAAGGAGGATAAATATAGTTCTTTAAAATACTTGCGAAATTGGTGGTCATAGCCAGAAGATTCTAATCTCCGCCTCCGCCGGCTGGTGGATAACTGATTAATGTTTTCTGGCTATGACTGCCACGCTTCCGCGATATGCGTGAGAAGAAGAGGGTAGTCCTCTAGTACAACCGAGGAGGTTGTTATGTCAAAAATAGCGCTCTGCGATGCTCGTGGACCGCTAAAACAGCTTTTTGATTGTCTCGCCGGAGACAACGGAAGCGATTGGCTGGACGAGCTAAAGAAGATGCTCCGCAAGGACGGCATCATCGACCTCGATGCTGACCCATTCCTGCCCAACGGCTGGCAAGTGGAGCAGCACATCAAGGGCGGCTCCTTCAAGTGTGACCCCAACCAAGTGGAGCTCTATCTGGCCAACGGCCAGAAGGGCGGCAAGGTCATTCGTGGCCACGAACTCCGCAAGGAGCTTGAAGGCAAGTCGGTTTTCAATGCCAACCTGCTTGATTGGCTGTTGGCCCATCCTCAGTTCATTCCGGACAGCTGGAAGGGCAAGGCAGTCTTCTTTTGGGGGACCGTCTATCGTAACGCCAATGGCGATCTGTGCGTGCGCTGCCTCTATTGGAGTGGCAGCGGGTGGAGCTGGAACTACAACTGGCTTGACTACAGCTTCTACGACAACAATCCGGCGCTGCTTCGCAAGTAACTCTCGGGACCTGGGATCCTTGTTCCTTTGGTCCGCCGTCCGCCAACTGGCGGAGGCGGATTGGACCCTTGGAATTTTGGTCTTTGGTTCTAGCCCTGCGCGCTTTCGCGCAGGGCCTTTTCTTTTTAATTATTTCTAGTAAAATAATATTTGGCGGTAGGTGAATACGCAGGCGGTCAAGGCTTCTTGCTACCGAGGCCAGTGTTTATGCAACCGAGAGTATCCTTGGTTACGACTTAGGATAGAGTGGTTTATAGGCGCTTCAAAAATGAAGTTACTTGGTGTAGGACGTTAAGGCATTTTAGATGTCGAATAAAATACAGCCCTAAATTCATCAACAATACGAATAAAGGGTAGTGATATTGACAGCATTCTACATAATCGTAACGCCAATGGCAATCTGTGCGTGCGCTACCTCTATTGGAATGGCAGCAGGTGGAGCTGGAACTACAACTGGCTTGACAACAACTTCAACGACAACAATCCGGCGCTGCTTCGCAACTCACTTCATTTCTTCTCCCGATTCAGCTCGGGAGAAGTTTCTTTTAATAAATTACGGTGCCAACCGCCAAGCATTTTACCAATTTCATTAAGCGGTTCAGAGATAGCCAGATATTTTTTGTTATCCAGCGACTTGATTAGCCAGGCAATTTGGAGAAAAAATTTTAGCAAGTCAAATCGGCTGACTGCTTTTTGCACATAAGGCAATTTCTTGTCTTTGGGTAAATTTCCGGCGGTAAAAATTAACTCGATTACTTCGACGAATGTCGAATCAATTTTTGCACCCAAAGTAAAGCGTGATGTTTTGGGCAAGTGTTGAACAATTTCGTGCCATAATTTGTAAGTTCCGATTAATCTATCTATGATTGGAAGGGTATTTAAAGCGGGGGGGGGGCAATTAAAGGAAGAATTTTTCATAAAAATTAAGTTAGATATTAAATTTAGTCAAATTACCGATTTAGAGAATTTACTCGAAGCCTGGCGAGAGTTTTTAAAGGGTAAAAAGAAAAAACCTGATGTTGCGCTGTTTCAAAGGAATTTAATAGACAATATTTTTTCTTTACGCGACGATTTAATTAGCCGTACCTACAGGCACGGCGCTTATCAAGCTTTTAATATTTCTGATCCTAAGCCAAGAAATATTCATAAAGCCACGGTGCGCGACAGGGTTTTACACCGTGCTATCTATCGTCAGCTTTATTCATTTTTTGATCGAATCTTTATCGCCAGTTCGTTTTCTTGTCGTCTTGGCAAAGGAACGCATCGAGGGCTTAAATATTTTCAATCCAATGGTTATAAAGTGAGTAAAAATAATACCAGAACCGCTTGGATCTTAAAATGCGATATTAAGAAATTTTTCGCTAGCGTTGACCATAAAGCCTTGCTTAAAATTTTAGCCCAATATATTACCGATCAAGATGTTTTATGGTTGCTCAAAGAGACTGTTGGCAGTTTTGAGAACAAGCCAAAAATAGGATTGCCGTTAGGCAATTTAACTTCGCAACTTTTTGCCAACGTTTATCTTAACGAATTTGACCAATTTGTAAAACATAACCTAAAAGTTAAATATTATCTGCGCTATGCTGACGATTTTGTTTTACTCTCTGAAGATAAAAACTGGCTCGAGGGTCAGATTCCTCATCTTAAAACATTTCTTTCTGAAAGGTTACGCTTAACCATGCACCCACGAAAAATTTTTCTTAAAACCCTTGCTTCGGGTGTTGATTTTCTGGGCTGGGTTAATTTTTTCCACCATAGGGTGGTTAGGACGAGCACTAAAAAGAAGCTAACCAAGAGAATTAAAGCAAATCCGACCAAAGAAACCATTGCTTCATATTTGGGATTATTGAGCCACGGGAATACATATAAATTAAAAAAGAAAATTAGACTGGCGGATAAATTCAAAAAAGACGGTGCGTGAGCAATCCGTCTTTTTTTTATTAAAATAGATGAAAAATATTATTTTTTATTATTAATCTCTTCTATAATTTTTTCGATAAATTTTTTCTTGGTCATATTTTTGACCTCATCGCCGCCCTGCCCACCGGAGCCTTGGCGTAGGCGGGGAGCCCGAACGTTAAGATTTCTGCCTGATTTTTCTTTATCGCCGATAACCAAGATATAAGGAATTTTATTTTTTTCGGCTTTACGTATTTTATAGCCAACGGTTTCATTCAAATCGTCAACTTCTACGCGTAAATCTAATTCATCAAATTCTTTTTTAAGCTTCCGGCAAACTGCATCATGATTTTTGCCAACCGGGATTAGTTGAACTTGGATAGGCGAGAGCCAAACAGGGAAAGCGCCGCCGCAGTTTTCGATTAAGATAGCGACAAATCTTTCCATTGAGCCCAAAAGCGTACGGTGCAGCATAATAGGAGATTTTTCTTTGCCATCTTTATCAATATAAGTCATTTGGAATCGAGTTGGCTCGTTCATGTCTAATTGGATTGTCGTGCCTTGCCATTCGCGGCCCATCGCGTCGACTGCCTTCAAATCAATAGCTGGACCATAGAATTTAGCGCCGCCAATGTCTTTTTGAAACTTTATTTTTCTCTTGGTCAATAATTCTTCTAAAACTTTTTCTGTGAATTGCCAAGTTTTTTCATTTTTAATGTATTTATCTGTAATTTTTGGATCACGAACAGACAAATAAACATTCAATTTATTAAAACCAAAAGTTTTATTAATATCCAAGGCAAAATCAAGAATACTATTAATTTCATCCACAAACTGATCTTCACGACAAATAATATGGGCATCGTCTTGAGTAAAGCCGCGCACTCTTAGCATTCCATGTAAAACACCGGATTTCTCGAAACGGTAAACACTACCCAATTCACACAGTCTCATCGGTAGATCTCGATAGCTTCGCAATTGTGATTTATAAATTCGGATATGAAAGGGGCAGTTCATCGGTTTAATATAGTATTTTGTTTTTTCTCCAATATCTTTTTCCGCCATAGACATAGATGGATACATTCCTTCTTGAAAAGTCTCTAGATGGCCCGAAGTTTCCCAAAGGTTGCTAAGACCAATGTGAGGAGTATAGACGTATTGATAGCCGCGCTTACGATGTTGCTGCCGCCAATAATGTTCAATTTCTTCGCGTACAATGGATAATTTCGGATGCCAAAGCACCAGGCCAGGTCCGACATAATCATCAATGCTGAATAAATCCAGGTCTTTGCCGATGCGACGATGGTCTCGTTTTTCGGCTTCTTCGATTTGTGTTAAATAACAGTCCAGGTCTTTCTGGCTGGCAAATGCCACGCCATAAACGCGCTGGAGCATTTTATTTTTTTCGTTGCCGCGCCAATAAGCGCCGGCAATTTTGGTCAATTTAAAGGCGCCTAAGCTTTGGGCGGAATTAACGTGCGGACCGCGGCATAAATCAATAAAATTTCCGGTTTGATAAAGGCTGATGACGTTATTTTTATCCGTGGTCACTTCATGTTCGCCCTCTCCATTTAATTTAGTGGTGCCGTGTTTTTTGATATCTTCCAGAAGTTCAACCTTGTAGGCTTGATTAAGTTTTTTGAAGGTAGAAATAGCCTCGTCAATCACGACCTCTCTTCGCTCAAATTTAACCCCGCGTTTAATCAATTGGCGCATTTTTTGTTCGATTTTCGGCAAATCTTCCGGCGTTAAGGTACGTGGCAAATCAAAATCATAATAAAAGCCATTTTCAATTACCGGCCCAACGCCAAACTTAGCTTCGGGAAATAATTCTAAAATTGCAGCCGCGAGCAAGTGGCTGGTTGAATGGCGAACAACTTCGAGCTCAAATTTGTTTTTATCACTCATAATTATAAAGTTTTAAGCGAAATACGATCTTCGTTGGTAGGAGACTTAGTCACGAAAAATGGTGAAATTTTTATAACAAATCGTTCAACGTCTTCTATATTTTGCAGATAAGATTTAATTTGATCTTTAGTTTTGCCAATGAAATAAACGCGGGCCAAAAGGTTGTTGTTTTCGTTAAGAATGGTTTCTCCGGCTAAATACATTTCAATCGTCGCTCGCTGATTTTCGACATCGTAAGATTTTAATCGATAGCCGAAAGAAGAGCGGTCAACGCTGATTAATTTTTGTTCTGCCGGAACTTGGTTGATTAGTTCTTGGTTGATAATTTTTAATAATTCATCTTCTTTTATTAGAGCCGCCGTAGTTTTTAGGGTCATTTTAACGGTAAAATTGTCTTTTTCTTCATTTACTTTTGCGTCAACTTGCGAGGAAACTACTTCTGGTCGAACCGCTATTTTCAGGCTCTGGTCATCTTTTTTCTTTTCAATATTTTCCAGCGCTTGTTTTTGCAGGCTATTTTTTAATGCGTTAGTCGCGTCATCTATATCTGTTTGCGTAACGATGCCAACTTTTTTAAAACCGCCGGTCATGGGCTCTTTGCTCTCGGCAAAAATCTTTTTTTGCAAAATAGCAGAAAGGCCGGGCAAGGTAAAGGTAGTCGGTCCTATTTCATAATCAGCGCCAGTTTTATCTGCTTTGATGTTCGCTTCAACTTTTTGGCCGGCTAAGACAATTATTTTTTGAGTCAGCCTGAATAATTTATTATCAGCTGATAAAAGGCGCGTGTTAGCAACTAGCGATTGGTTTTGGGCCGAATTATTGGTTATTATTACTTCGCCAGTGGCAAAGTCTTCCATGCTGGCCACGGTTTTAGGTTCGGCGGTTTGTTCGCCGCTGACAGTTTCTTCTATGATTTTTGCATTAACGGTGCCGGTAAAGTTAATTTCGGTGCGATGTTTTTTAGAATAAACCAATATGGTCGTACGGTATGACAATAATATCAAACCCAAAATCGTAAGAAGTAAAATAACGATAGTGAAAAGTCCAAAAAAATAACCAATCTTTTTATGCGGTGAAATAAATATAGTAGTCATATGATTAATATATCACATTAATATTGCTTTGACAATAATTTTTGTTGAATTTTTTTAACGCTTTTTTCGATATTTTCTTCCATTAATTCTTCGGCTGTTTCGACGATTATTTTTGGCACGCCATCTTTGTCGGTTAAAGTTCCGGCCGCTAAAATAGTTTTATTTTCTTCAAAGAGATCAGGCATGACCAAAAGGGTTTTCGGGAACACTATGGCTTCGATGGAGCCGGATTCATCTTCTAATTTTATAAATAACATTGATTGCTTGTTTGAGGTTATAATTCTTTTAATATTAGTAATAATGCCGGCGATAATCACGTAGCGCGTATTTAAGTTAGCGCCTTTTAAAAGTGAATTTATCGGTCTGGTCCATTTTTGTAATTCTTCTTTATGCTCTTTAAGCGGATGATCGGAGACGAATAATCCCAAAAGCTCTTTTTCCCAAAAAAGTTTTTGTTTTAATGGAGCAGGCTCGGTTTCGGTTAGGCGTAAACTGCTTTTGCCATTATTGTTTTGGAAAGAGCCAAAGAGATTTGTTTGGCCGTTCTGATGGTCTTGTTGTAACTTTTTATTGAAGTCAAGCAAAACCTCCATATTAACCAATAATTTATTTCTTTCGCCAAACTGGTCGAGGGATCCGGATTTTATAAAACTCTCAAGAGATTTTTTATTTAAGTCTTTTGTTTTAACGCGCGACAGAAAATCATCAAGTCCTTGATAGGCGCCGTTGGCTTTTCGTTCGGCAATAACTTCTTTAACAATACCTTCTCCGACATTTTTAATGGCTAGCAATCCGAATCTTATTTTTTTTGCTCCAACTACGGTAAAATTTTCTAAACTTTCGTTAATGTCGGGCGGGAGCACCTCCAATCCCATTTTTTTGCATTCTTCAACTTCAATAGCAATACGATCGCTGTCGTTTTGGTCGGAAGTTAAAAGAGCGGCCATAAATTCGGTGGGGTAGTTTGCCTTGAGATAGGCGGTTTGATAAGCGATTACGGCATAACAAGTAGCATGTGATTTATTAAAACCATAACCGGCAAATGGTTCAATGAATTGCCAGACTCTTTCGGCCACTGAGCGATCGACGTTATTATTTATACATCCTTTGATGAATTTTACTTTTTGTTCTTGCAATAATTTGGCGATTTTTTTACCTACGGCTTTTCTCAAGACATCAGCTTCGGCCAAGGTGAAGCCTGCCAAGGCTCTAACGGTTAGTAAAAGTTGTTCTTGATAAACGGCAATGCCATAAGTATTTTCCAGGATTGGTTTAAGTTTCGGATGCAAATAACTGGGTTCTTTTAATCCGTTTTTGGCGGCAATATAATCAGGGATAAGCTCCATCGGGCCGGGACGATACAAAGCAACCATGGCGATAATATCTTCCATCTGCGTTGGCTTTAATTGTTTTAGATATCGCCTCATGCCGCCGCTTTCAAATTGGAAAACGCCGATAGTGTAAGCAGCTTGGAATAATTTAAGAGTTTTCGGATCATTGAGCGGCAAATTATCGAGATCAATTTCTTCTTTATAAATTCTTTTAATGATATTAAGCGCGGTTTCGATGAGCGTTAAATTTTTTAAACCCAAAAAGTCCATTTTCAACAAGCCCAATGCCTCCACGGCGTGCATCTCATATTGAGTGATGATAGTTTTTTCCGTGCCGGAAACATCATATTGTACCGGAACATATTGATCCAACGGTTCGGGCGTGATAACAATACCGCAGGCATGTTTAGACGCGTGGCGGGCGACGCCTTCTAGTTTTATTGCCGCGTTAATTATTTTTTTCACGTCAGAATTGGTGTCATAATAATTTTTTAACTCAGATACTTTACTTAACGCTTCGCCCAATTTCATATTCATGGGAATCATTTTGGCCAACTTGTCGCAAAAGCTATAAGGATAATCCAAGACGCGACCGACGTCGCGCACCGCGGCGCGGGCAGCCATCGTCCCGAAAGTGATAATTTGCGCCACATGATCGCGGCCATATTTATTTTCAACATAATGTATTACTTCATCGCGCCTGATATCGGCAAAATCTAAGTCAATATCAGGCATGGAGATTCTCTCCGGGTTTAAAAATCTTTCAAAAACTAAACCATAAGGCAGAGGATCGATATTAGTAATATTCAAAATATATGAAACGATTGAGCCGGCGGCTGAACCTCGGCCCGGTCCGACGACGATGCCATGTTCTTTAGCCCACATAACAAAATCTTGGACAATTAAAAAGTAAGAAGCAAAGCCGGTTTTTTCGATAACGCTTAATTCGTATTTTAACCGTTCCATTACCTCGGGATTTTTGTCAGGATAGCGATGGGGCAGTCTCTCATAGCATAAATTACATAGGTAATCAAAGGGTGTTTCTCCTTCGGGCAGAGCAAAATAAGGGAGCTTGGTTTTACCTAATTCTATCTCCAGGTTACAGGCATCGACGATTTTTTGCGTATTGGCAATGACTTCAGGATGATCCTTAAAGGCCTCTTCTATCATTTCTGGCGAACGGAAAGAATAGTCATCGCCCATCATATAAATCCGGTTATCGGTTTCTGATTTTTTTCTCTTCGTTTGCAGGCACAAAAGGATGTCTTGAATTTCAGCGTCTTCCTGGTGAATATAGTGGCAGTCGTTAGAGGCCACGATTGGAATATCGAATTTTTTGCTAAGCTCAAACATTTTTTTGTTAACGATTGATTGTTCCGGTTCGCCAGGATGGTGCTGTACTTCCAAATAAAAATTATCAGGGCCAAAAATTTCTTTATAATCTTGCAGGGCGCTTTCTAATTTGGCAGTTTGATTATTAATTATTAATTTTGAAATTTCTCCGCCCAGACAAGCGCTCATGCCAATTAATCCTTGTGAATATTTTTTTAACGTCGGTTTATCGATTCTTGGTTTATAATAAAAACCCTCGAGGTGGGCAATGCTCGTGAGTTTAATTAAATTTTTGTATCCAATTTCATCTTTGGCAAGGAGCACCAGATGATAGGGCCGTTCGTCAATTTTTACCCGCTTGTCGTTCAGGCCGTTGGGGGCTAGATATACTTCGACGCCGATGATTGGTTTAATACCGGCCGCTTTGGCTTTTTGATAAAATTCAATGACGCCATACATCACGCCGTGATC
Organism: Patescibacteria group bacterium; assembly: GCA_028715115.1. Taxonomy (NCBI): domain Bacteria; species Patescibacteria group bacterium. The sequence continues at coordinate 140,765 of JAQUSN010000002.1, forward strand.
GGTAATGGCCAGAGATTTCATTTTGTATTTTTTTGCCTCTTCGATCAGATCTTCGATTTTAGCCATGCCGTCAAGAAGCGAAAAATGGGAGTGGACGTGAAGATGGTTAAACATATTTATAAATTAACGAGCTATTTCTGTCTTCTTTCTTTGATAAACTCGGTTACTTCTTTTATACCCTGTGTTATTAGGGCCATGAAGGTGGAAATTTTAATTTTTTCCTTTAAGTTTTCGGCAATTTTGTTAAAATGATTTATGACGCCAGATATTCTCTTTAAGATAACCAGCCAATAAATCATAGAGATACAAACAAAAAGAGCCACTACGATTATGGCTGCACTGACGCTGTAATAAAAAAGATTTTGTGCGAACATAGACTATAAGTTAATATTTAAATATGTTAATAGCTTACCACTTTTTTCTTTTCAAGACAACCCCTTGTTGTTAATATTGTTTATGCTATAATGAATTTATGGCTGATTTAAACCAGGATCTAAACATTAAAGAAGTAAAATTTGCCAAATGGTATGAAACCAGGAAGGGTTTATTTAAAAAAATCCCGGTTTTGGTGCTAGTTTTAGTTTGTATTATAGTTTGGGCTGTTGGTATTAACCAGACTGTTAAATATTTTATAAACACTTCAGCATATCAGCAAACAATTTTTGGTTTAGTCAAAAATTGGGTTGATTACGTTACTTATAACGAATCAAAAAAGCCTGCGCTTCCGGACGTAAATGTCGCGCCATTGATTTCGTATTTAGGTCCAGATAATTTATATCATTATCATTTATTGGCCAAAGTCAAAAATAACGACAGCAATTGGATAATTTCATCGCTTAGCGGAGAATTTAAATTAGGGGACACGGTGATTTCTGTCAGTAATTTTTTTCTACCCAATGAGCAGAAATATTTAATGGCCTTAAATCAAACAAATCGTCAATTATTTTCTACGGCCGATTTTACCGTTACTGGTGTTTCTTGGCGCCGAGCAAGGCCGGACATTAAATCAAATCTATCCATAATCAATAATTTATCTTATCAGGACGTTAATTTTATACCCGGCGAAGTTGTCGGCGACAAAATTACGCCGGCGCGCGTTCAATTTATTGCCGCCAACCACTCAGCTTATTCTTTTTGGCAGACGATGGCTCAGCTTTTAATTTATCAAGGTAATAAAATTGTTGACGCTTATCTCGTGCCCATAAATGATTGGATGACTGGCCAAGAAAAGTTCGTGGAAATAAATTTGATTCAACAATTTCCTTCTGTTACGAGGATTGAAATTATACCCAATATCGATTTGCTAAATAAAAATATTTTTATTAAGCCATAACATGCCACTGATATTAAATCAAAGATTTAGATTAATAGACTGGGGATTAATAATCCTTATTTTTCTTATAGTGGTTTTTGGTTTAATAGTGCAATATGATTTATCTTTTAATAATAACACAAGCGGGCTGTCTAATTTCACGAAGCAATTAATTTATTGTTTAATCGGTTTTATTTTGATTTTTATTTTAAGTCAATTAGATTTTCGCTATCTTAAATCAATTAGCTATATTTTTTACGGAGTAATTTTATTAGCCCTTGTCGCTGTTCTTTTGTTTGGCAAGACTTTCCACGGAGTGAAAGGTTGGTTGTCGTTTGGCATTTTCAATTTTCAATTGGTTGAGCTGGCGAAGCTCGCCTCCATTATTGCTTTGGCTACCTTTTGGCAAAAGACTATTCGGCCTCTGCCGTTTAAACGTATTATTTTAAGCTTGGTTTTTGTCTTGCCGCCGATAATTTTAGTCGCTTTACAGCCAGACTTTGGTTCGGCGCTGGTTTTATTTTTGACCTGGTTGGGCATTATTGTTTTAGTTGATAATAATCCTAAGCATCTGGTCGCGATTTTTTTAACCATTGTTTTAGTGCTTATTTTAATGTATTTTTTTGTCTTTCATCAATATCAACGAGATAGGATTAGCACTTTGTTAAATCCCGGAGCCGATCCGCTTGGTCGCGGGTATCAAACTGCGCAATCGGCGATGGCCATCGGTTCTGGCGGTTGGTGGGGCAGGGGATTGTCGCTTAGTGCGCATGGATCTCTCAGTTACTTGCCGGCCGGACAAACTGATTTTATTTTTGCCGCCATTGCCGAGCGAGCCGGATTTTTAGGATGTCTTATTGTCTTCGGTTTGTTCTTTTTGTTATTCAGCCGGCTTAATAAATTGGTACAAAAAATTTATGATAATTTTGCCGCGCTTTTGACCATCGGTATTTTAATAAATTTAGTTATTCATTTTGTTATAAATGTCGGAATGAATCTTGGTCTTTTGCCGGTCATTGGGGTTCCATTGCCTCTTTTAAGCTATGGCGGTAGTTATTTGTTGGTAACGTTTATCTTTATCGGTTTAATACAAAGCATTAGTGTTCATCGTTTATTTATCGCCCAAGAAAAAGATTTAGCATAATTTTATGAAAATATTTATTGCTCATTCAAGTAATTATGATTTTAAAAAAGAACTCTACGAGCCGCTTAGAGATTCTTCTTTAGACAAAGAACATAAAATTATTTTGCCTCAAGGAAAAGGATTTGAAACGATTACTCGAGATGTAATAAATGGATGTGATTTATTAGTGGCAGAAATTTCCTATCCCTCGACGGGGCTGGGCATTGAGTTGGGCTGGGCTGATGTGGCTAAGATTCCGGCCATTGGCGTTTATAAAGAAGGAACGAGACCGTCTCCGGCAGTGAATAAAATGATAAAAGACTTTATTATTTACAATGATGCCGATGATATGATCAATAAATTAAGAGAATATATTTCTAATCTTAAAAAATAATATGGGTAAGAAAGAAATACTAAATATTGTTGATGAAAACGATAATATAATCGGACAAGAACAGAGAGAAAGAGTACATAAGAGTGGATTATTACATCGAGAAATTCATGTCTGGGTTTATAACGATAAAGGCGAGGTGTTATTGCAGAAAAGAGCGATGGATAAAGATACTTTTCCTGGATTATTTGACGCATCTGTTGGTGGACACGTTGACTTAAACCAAACCTATGAAGAAGCTGCCACTAGAGAGCTAGAGGAAGAAATTGGCGTTAAGGCTGACATAAAAGATTTATCTTATCTTATTAAAATGAGAGACAAAGATTATGATCAAAGTACCGGAATGACCAATAATAGATTTTGGGTAGTTTATGCTTATAAATATAATGAGAACAAAGATAATTTAAGATTAGAAAAAGGAAAGGCGATAAGTCTGGAATTTTGGCCAATAAACAGAATTATGAACGCCTCGGCTGAAGATAGAGAAAAATTCATTCCATTTTTGCTCGGCGATAAATATTCAATAATTTTTCAAGAAATAAAAAATTTAATTAAACAATAAAATGAAACTATATTTTAAAAATAAAAGCGGATTAAGATTGTGCGGTGTTTTGGACGAGCCGAAAAAGAAGGGTGACACTTGCGTTATTCTTTGCCATGGCCTGGGAGTAGATAAAAATGAATACAATAATATTTTCGTAAAACTTAAAAAGCGATTAGTACAAAAAGGAATGCCAGTTTTCAGGTTCGACTTTATGGCACATGGCGAAAGTCAAGGCAAGTCGATAAACATGACTATTATTAAAGAAAAATATGATTTAGAGGTCGCGGTAAGTTTTTTGAGAAAATTAGGTTATAAAAATTTCGGTATTTTGGGCGCCAGTTTTGGCGGCGGGGCAGTGGCGCTTTTTTCGGCTCAAAATAAGAAAATTATCAAAGCCGCAGTTTTATGGAATGCTTTAATAGACTATCATAGCATTTTAAAACCGACTTTGTCCTGGCCAAAACGTAATTTTGGTTCAGAGGCGATGAAAAGGTTAAAAAAATCAGGCTATATTTTCATTGGCGGTTCTAAATTTAAAATGGGCAAGAAATTATTTTCGGAAATGAAGAAATTACATCCTGGCCAGATAATGGCTAAAACAAAAATACCGACTTTGTTTATCCACGGCACTAATGATAACTATATTCCATATCAAGACTCAGTTAAATATTCCAAGCTATTTAAAAATGCTAAAGTTAAGTTGCTTAAAGATGCCCAACACGGTTTTGATGATAGTAAAGAACACACCGAGGAGGCGATAAAATATACAACAGATTTTTTCGCCAAATTCATATAGTAGATAAAAATAAAAATGAGTAGCTTAAAACTCATTTTTATTTTAAAAGAAACCGGCGCGGAACTAGTCCGCGCCGGGAGATGGTTCTTGCTGCTGGAAGAGTGCCTTGTTCGGCATGCCGTCGGTTATGACTACGAGAACAGAGATGAGGGCACTGCCTATCTGCCACAGGATGAGTCTGATCACGAAAGGGCCCGGCATCATACAGAGCCCGATAGTGAGTCCAAGCCAGGCGCCTATGATAGACCAGAATATCACGTCTCTTGTCCCTAGATCCCTCATGACGTCCCCGTAGGGCGGGCGTCAAGAGGCGTTTTTTCCGTAGCGATTTCGTACAAGAAAACCAGGATCAGGCTGATCACTAACCAGGCGCTGGTCAGTAACGGGACGCCCAGGCCGATGCACAGAACCTTCCATAGGTTCAGCATGTCGAAGTGGCAGATCCAGATGACGTACTTGATGCACGTCACGAACCAGACGATGAAACACACTAGAGAAATCACTCCTGCCTCCTTAGTTAGGTTGTATTTAATATTATATATTTTTGGTTAATTGTCAATCCATTTATACACCGAATATCTTAAATAACCTTGACAAGTTTCCCCCTTTATTTTATAATTTTATCACTAACTATCTAAGTATTATTTGATATGACATTATCATTAAAAGCCAAAAGCCGTACGATTACTGGCGGCAAGGTAAATGAATTAAGGAAAGAAGGCCAAATTCCGGCTATTGTTTACGGCCATGGTTTTAAAAATGTAAACATTATCGTTTCTGATGGCGATTTTAAAAAAGTTTTTAAAGAAGCGGGCGAGAGTAGTTTGGTGAGTTTAGTCGTTGACGATGCTAAGCCGATTCAAGTTTTGGTTCACGATATTCAATATCAACCGCTTAAAAACACCATTCAACACATTGATTTTTATCATGTCAAAGCTGACGAAAAAATTACTGCCGAAGCAGGCTTACGTTTTATCGGCGATGCTCCGGCTGTTAAAGAATTAAGTGGCGTTCTTGTGACCCCAATTACCAAAGTTAAAATCGAATGTCTACCCAAGGACCTGGTTCATGAATTAGAAGTTGACATTTCAACCTTAAACACCTTTGAAGATGCAATTAGAATAAAAGATTTAGTTGTGCCTGCAGGAATAAAAATTGTCGGATCGCTTGACGAAGTTGTGGCTTTAGTTGAAGCACCGAGAAGCGAAGAAGAATTAAAGAGCTTGGAAGAAAAGCCAGAAGCCAAAGTTGAAGATGTTAAGACCGTAAAAGAAGAAACCAAGGCTGCCGAAGATAAAATCGAAGAAGAAAAAACTACAGAAAAAACAGACAAATAAAAAAAATGAAATCATATAGACATTTAAAACGAAACGATTTGGTTTTGTTTGGGTTAATTTTTATTTTACCCATTTTTTTATTATCCGGATGTACGAAGCCGACGCCGACTCAAATCGAAAACCAAGAACCAATCGGCCAGCCGAACTCATTGGACGGTGAGTATGTTTCGGTCAATGTTGATTTAAAGCCGGTAGCTGTTTGTATTGATAATTTTTTTGTTTCTCGGCCGCAATCGGGATTAAATCAAGCTTCAATAGTTTATGAATTGCCGGTTGAAGCTAATATTAGCAGATTTTTAGCTGTTTATCGCGGAGATAAATTACCCGACAAAATTGGCCCAGTTCGTTCAGCTCGTCCATATTCGGCAGCTATTGCCGATGAATATCGCGCAGTTTATGTTCATGCCGGCGGCAGCCCGCAAGCTTTATCAGAGATTGCCAAAGATACTTACTGGATTAATAATATAGACGGATTGACCAAACAAGATGTATATTTTTGGCGCGATAAAAATCGCCAGGCTCCGTATAACCTATATACTTCGGAAAATCAAATAGCTAAATTTAAACAAGACAATCAAATAAACAATATTGCTGATTTTACTTCTTGGCTATATGTTGATTTTAAAGAAAATGGTCAAGATTTATCAGATATAAAAATTACCGGTTATTTTGAACCAGTAGTTTGGAGTTACAATATTGCCACCAAAAAATACGAAAGATTTTTATTAGTTAACGGCCAAAAAGAAAAATTTATTGATGATAATAATGTCCAAATTAGTGCCAGTAATGTCATCGTACTTTTTACTAAGGTTAGCGTAATTGATAAAATCGGCCGGAAGCAGATTGATTTGGTCAGTGGTGGCAAGGCTTCAGTTTTTAATCACGGAGTTAAAACAGAAGGAACTTGGGAGAAAAAAAATAATCGGACAATCTTTTTAGACGCGTCCGGTCAAGAAATACCATTAATGAGGGGTAATACTTGGGTTGAGATTATTTCTGCGGCAACAGGCACTCTTTCAAATCTTTAATCAGATCATCTAGTTTTCCATCCATAATTTCATCGATATTAAACCAGCTTTTATTAATGCGGTGATCGGTGATGCGGTTTTGTGGGAAATTATAAGTTCTGATTTTTTCTACTCTTAGGGCGTGGCCGATTTGGCTGCGGCGTTGCTCGGTTAGATCGCCGAGCCTTTTTTCTTCTTGTTGAGCCATGAGCTTTGCGCGCAAAACTTTCATGGCTTTTTCTTTATTTTTTGATTGAGAGCGTTCTTCTTGAGAAGTGACGACTAAACCGGTCGGTTTATGGGTAATACGCACCGCAGTTTCTACTTTTTGTACGTTTTGGCCGCCCTTGCTAGAGGAACGATAGGTGTCAACGTCGATTTCATCGGGGCTAATGGTGATGTCGTGCTCGGTTGCTTCCGGTAAAACAGCGACCGAGGCCGTAGAAGTATGAACGCGGCCGTTTTTTTCCGTTTCCGGAACTCGCTGAACGCGATGCACGCCGCTTTCATATAATAAGATCGAGTAAGCCTTAGGTCCGCTGATACGGAAAACAATTTCTTTATAGCCGTAAATATCAGTTTGATTGGCGCTTAAAGTGTCGATAGACCAGCCCTGTCTTTCGGCAAAACGGCTATACATACGGAAAAGATTAGCGGCAAAAAGCGCAGCTTCTTCTCCGCCAGTACCAGCCCTAATTTCTACAATGACATTATTGAAGCTTTGGCTCGGGTCATCCTCGTTGATTAATTGTTCTTTTTGGGATTTTAAATCATTTAATTCAGTTTGGGTAAGCGAGAGCATCTCTTGATCTTTTTCTTGTTTTAACATTTTTTCTAGATCGGTGATTTGCCGATCGAGAGAATTTATTTTTTCTAATTTATTAAGGCGTTGTTTGATTTGGGTATATTTTCTTGATAGCTCGGTTAATTTATTTTGATTAACTAAAACTTCCGGAAGCGTCATTTCCGTTTCTAGCTCACTAACTTGTTTTTTTAAATCATCGAGTTCGGACATATTCATAAAATAAAATACATTAATCAGTTTTTAACTAATTTAATGCATGTGTAAAAGAAATAATGCTATTGTCAAGCGAGTGAAGAATAAAGAAAAAAATATTTTTTTCTTTTTTGATCCGCCAACTGGCGGAAGCGCCGACAACACAGGGCAAAATGCCCTTTATTTTTTGCTTTTAGCCTTTTTAGTTTTATTGGCGGTTCCAGTGGTTTTGGTAGTGGGCTTGTGCATTTCTTGGCCCTTGGCGACCATTTTTTTAAACCTTTCTAATCGGCCGCTCGTATCTAATAATTTTTGTTTGCCGGTGAAAAATGGATGGCATTTCGAGCAGACTTCGACGTGGATTTCCGGCATAGTCGAACCAACGGTTAAAATATTACCACAGCTGCAAATAATTTTTGCTTTAGGATAATACTTAGGATGAACATCTTTTTTCATATTTGGGAGATTAATGAATTATGTGGAAATTATAGCATACCTTAAAATATTTGACAAGGCCGGTTATCAAATTTCTAGGCAAGAGATAGGGGAAAAACGCCATAATATCTATTGCCAAAATTATTGCTATAGTATATAATGTAATAGCGAAAATTAAAAATCGCTTAATTAATATTTAGTAAAATTTAATTTTTTATGGTTACTATTCCCACTTCCAATGAGTTATCTCAGGCGGCTGTTAGCATCGGTCATCGTTTGAATAAACGCCATCCCAAAATGGCTAAATATATTCAAGGTGCCAAAAACGGGATCAATTTGATTGACCTCAAGAAAACAGCTGAAAAATTAAAAGAAGCGCTTGATTATGTTGAACAATTGGGTGCGCAAAATGCTACCTTGGTTTTTGTGGCTACTAAGCCGGCCGCTAAGGGTTTGGTTAAAAAGTACGCCGAAGAAATCAATATGCCCTATATTAATCAGCGTTGGCTGGGCGGCACACTGACTAATTTTTCCACCATTTCTAAATTAATAGAAAAATTGAAAAAATTATCCGATGGTAAGGAAAAGGGTGACTGGGAGAAATATACCAAAAAAGAACGTTTAAATATGGAAAAAGATATGGATCGATTGGAATTTATGGTCGGCGGACTGAAAACTCTGACTAAGCTTCCTGATGCGGTTTATGTGGTTGATATTTTACAAGAAGCCACGGCTGTTGACGAGGCTCGTAAGAAAAAAGTGCCAATCGTAGCTATTACTGATACAAATACCAATCCGGAAAAGGTGACCTACGCCATTCCGGCCAATGACGATGCAACCAAGTCGATCAATCTTATTACTGGTTTAATCGTCGAGGCCTATAAGCAGGGTCAGGTTAAAGCCAAAAAAGAAGTTAAAAAGGACTAAATGAATAAAGAAACAAAGTTAACCAAGAAATTATATTCTTCGATGGTGTTGAAGGAGTGGAAGAGATTGGAGAAAAACGCACTTCATAAACTCGAATTTGATACAACAATTAAATTCTTAAAAAAATTTTTACCCAAGAAGGGATTTATTCTAGATGCCGGGGGCGGTCCGGGAAGGTATACGATTGCTTTAGCCAAAGCGGGCTATAATGTGGCGCTTCTCGATTTAGTTCCAGAAAATATTGATTATGCTAAAAGAAAAATTATCAAAACCGGTACTGCAAAAAGAGTAAAACAGACCACGGTCGGTTCGATTACAGATCTTTCGATATATAAAGACAAGACATTTGATGCTACTATTTGTTTAGGTGGTCCATTGTCTCACGTTTATCCCGAGAAAATGCGCAGGAAAGCTATTTCAGAATTGGTTAGAGTAACTAAAGTTGGGAGTCCGATATTCATTTCAGTTATGAGCAAATTGGGCACCTTAACCTGTTGTCCTGGTAGTCCTTGGGAAGGGGAGATAAGTAGGACCAAAGATTTTAATCGTTTTGCCATAAAAGGTGATGACTATTTATGGCATCATGGAAAGGGCTATTGTCATTTTTTTGATATAGTCGAATTAAAAAATTTAGTTCAGTCTAAGAAAAACATTGAAATATTGGATCAGGTTGGGCTAGAGGGCTTAGGATCTTCGCACGAAAAAGAAATCGACAAAATGTCAAAAAAGCCAAAAATTTGGAAGAATTGGCTGAAGGTACATGAAAGATTTTGTACGCATCCAAGCGTAGTTGATACAAGTTTACATATGATGATAATTTTTAAAAGAATAAAATAGATATTAATTTTATAATTTTATTTTACTATGGCGAACGTTGAACTATTAAAAAGGTTGCGCGAGGACACCGGCGCAGGGATGAGCGATTGTCAAAAGGCTCTCGAAGAAGCTAAGGGCGATTTTGATAAAGCCGTCGAATATCTAAGAAAGCAAGGGCAAAAAATTGCCTTAAATAAATCCGTCCGCACTATGCGCGAGGGCATTATTGACGCTTATGTCCATGCTAATAAAAAACTCGCCGTGTTGGTTGAAGTAAGCTGTGAGACTGATTTTGTAGCGCGCAATGAAATATTTAAAAATTTTGTCCATGATGTAGCCATGCAAGTGGCCGCGGCCAATCCGCGTTGGCTTTCTCCGGAAGATGTACCGGCAGAAGAAGTAGCGAAGGAAAAGGAAATTTACATTGAAGAATTAAAAAGAGAAAATAAGCCGGCCGAAATGATCGATAAAATTGCCACCGGCAAGATTAATAAATTTTACACCGAAACTTGTTTGCTTAAACAAGCGTTCATAAAAGACGACAAAAAAACAATCGAAGACTTATTAAAAGAAGCAATCGCCAAAACTGGCGAAAATCTCAAAATTCAGAGATTTTGTCGCTTTAATATATGATTTTAATTTGCCAAATTGCTCCTTGGGATAAGCCCCTTGAAGTTTCGCAAACCGGCGAGAACGATGATATCGATAATAGTCATAACCTGAAAGTCGGAGATAAGATTATAATCAAAAACGAACAGGGGACTGATTTGGCGATGATTATAAAAATAAAAGCAGAGAGAAATAAAACGCCGGAATGCGACGACTGCAAAGAATGTCCTGGTGCAGTAGCCGTGGCTAAGGCCAACCCTTCTTTTCAGACTACGGCAGCCTTAGTCCGCAGAGCTACGATGAATGATTTGGATAAACAGACTAAAAAGGAAGAACACAAGCAATCATGTTTAACTGAATGCGAACAATTGATAAAAAAACACAATTTGCCGATGAAGCTGATAGATGTAATCTTTCACTTTGACGGCGGTCGAATAACCTTTGCTTTTACCGCGGCCAACAAAGTTGATTTCCGCGAACTAGTCAAAGATTTGGCGAAAAAAATGCATCGCTCGATTCGTCTATATCAAGTTGGCGCGCGGCAAGAAGTTGAGATGACCGGCGACATTGGCCCATGCGGACAATCTTTGTGCTGTATGAGTTTCCTGGAAAAATTAGGCAATGTAACGACCGAATTGATATTTGATCAACAAATAGCGCACCGGGGCGTCGATCGTTTGTCCGGCCCGTGCGGTAGATTAAAGTGCTGCTTGTTATTCGAAGAAGATAATTATAAAGAGTTGGCAAAAAATTTTCCAACGCAAGGCAGTTTTGTGAGAACTCCCCACGGAGACGGCAAAGTATCAGGATGGAAAATTTTGCGCCAAACCGTTATGGTAAGGATTGATGATGAAACGATGGTTGAAGTGCCGATTAGTGAAATAAAAAAAATCGAAAAATAATGAAGAATATATTTTGTTTAACTATTTTATTTTATTCAGTTATATCGCTCACTGGCTGCCAATGGCATAAAGTTAATAATCAAAATATGACCGCTAGCAAAAAAGCATTATTGGTTATAGCTTTTGATGGCTTTCAAGACGCTGAATATAGCGTTACGAAAAACATTCTAACTGAAGCCGGCATAGCCGTGATTACAACCAGTACATCGCTCGGAACGGCGACTGGAAAATTCGGAGCCAAAGTGGAAATTGATAATTTAATCAGCAACGCCAATGTTAATGATTATAATGCCGTAGTTTTTATAGGCGGACCCGGAGCAGAATCCATGATTAACGACTCGGTTGTTCAGCAATTAGCGATAAAGGCTAACCAAGAGCAAAAAACATTAGCAGCGATTTGTGTGGCGCCGGCAATTCTAGCTCAGGCCGGAATTTTATCAGGGCGCGAGGCCACAGTTTGGTCATCGCCTCAAGACCAGGAATTCGTCAATATTTTAAAAAATAAAAACGCCAAATATTTAGAACAGGGCGTAGTGGTTGACGGTAGATTCATTACCGCTAATGGTCCGGACGTAGCCAAGCAGTTTGGCGAAAAAATAGCCGAAATTTTAAATAAATAACATGATTAAGGGAATTATTTTTGACTTTGACATGACGCTGGTTGATACGCTCGAAATCGGCCATAAAATTTTTTGCGAGATGGAAAGAAAATACGGATTAAACGTATTTTCATTGTCTGAGAGAAAAGTTTGGGGAGAATCAAGAAAAAATTTTCTTTCGGCCGTCTGGCGCGCCAATAAGCATAAAATTCCATTAGAGAAAATAAATAAGATTCATTTGGCAGTGATGGATAAATTTTATAAAAATTGTCGTCTCAAAGATATCGAAGTTCTAAAATTTTTTCAAAATCATAAAATAAAACTTGGTATTATTTCTAACAATTCAAACAGAATCGTCAAAAAGGTTTTGCGCATGCCGGTTAATCGAGTGATAAAATTTGACGCTGTATTGTCGGCCGAAAAAAGTACCGACAATGTTTCCAAGGTTTCACTGATTAAGAAATGTTTGCGCAGATTGAATCTCAAAAAGTCGGAAGCGATTTATGTTGGTGATCATATTATGGATATTATTGCCGCCGAACGCGTTGACGTAATTTCAGCCGGCATTCCAACGGGATTATATAGTAAAAAAGAATTAAAAAAACATCACCCTGATTTGTTGATTAATAATTTCAGAGATCTTAAAAAGTATATTTTAGTGAATAATATTATTTAGTTTTATTAACTCCCTAAAATAAAATGACCGTACAAGAAATAAAAAATCATCTTTTACAAATCCTAAAAAACAATTTACCAGAATTGTCGGGTAATGTTAATTTAGAATTAGAAATTCCGCCGCAATCGGAAATGGGGCATCTGGCCATTGGTTGTTTTGAAATAGGCAGAATGACCAAGCATACACCCGGGAAAATTGCCACCGAATTGGCAAAAAAAATTCAAAGCGACGAAGTTATAGATAAGGTTAAACATACTGGACCTTATCTTAATTTTTTTCTAAAAAAAGACGTTTGGTTTAAATCAGTTTGCGATGAGATTTTAGCGACTGACAGCGTTTTTGGCCAGGCCGAAGACGGCAAAGGCAAAAGAATAATGATAGAATATTCTGGTCCCAACACCAACAAACCACAGCACATTGGCCATTTGAGAAATGATTTTTTAGGTATGTCTGTGGCCAACCTATTTGCCGAATTAAATTTTGAGGTTATTAGAGTTAATTTAGTTAATGATAGGGGTATCCATATTTGTAAATCAATGCTCGCTTATAAAAAATGGGGAGAAGATAAAACTCCGGAAAGCGAAAAAATAAAAGGAGATCATTTTGTTGGAAATTATTATGTGATGTTCACACAAAAGGCCAAAGAAGATCAGACTTTACTGGATGAAGCGCAAGAAATGCTCGTGAAATGGGAGTCGGGTGATAATGAAGTTATGGCCTTATGGCAAAAAATGAACAAGTGGGCGGTTGATGGCCTAAAAGAGACATATAAAAAGATTAACGTTGAATTCGATAAATATTATTACGAAAGCGAAACCTACAAACTCGGCAAAGACATAGTTTTAAAAGCATTAAAGGAAGGTTTGATTTATAAACGTGAAGATGGTGCAATTGAAATAGATTTAACGCCATATAATTTGGATAAAAAAGTTTTAATGCGAGCTGATGGCACTAGCGTTTATGTAACTCAAGATCTAGCCTTGGCAAAGTTAAGACAAGACGAATTTAGCCCCGATAGAGCTATTTATGTTGTTGGTTCAGAACAAGAGTATTATTTTAAGACCCTATTTACAATTTTAGCAATTTTTGGTTATGAATGGGCAAAAAATTTATATCACTTATCGTATGGGATGGTATCTTTGCCTGATGGAAGATTGAAATCCAGAGAGGGTAGCGTTGCGGATGCCGATGATTTAATTGCTGAATTAGAAAATTTAGCCAAGGGTGAAGTCTTAGGCAGAAACAAAGAAATTACGCTGATAGAGGTTTCCGAACGGGCGGAAAAAATTGCTATGGCCGCGATAAAATTTTATTTTCTTAAGATTAATCCTAAACAAAACATGGAATTTAATCCTGAAGAGTCAATTTCTTTGGACGGTGCGACCGGACCTTACATACAATATACTTATGCTCGTATCCAAAGTATTTTGAAAAAAGCGCAAACTTTGCCGCAAGACGTTGATTACGGATGTTTAGGTGAACCCGGCGAAATCGAACTGGTTAAAATGTTGTTTATTTTTCCAGATGTGATAAAGCGCAGCGCCTTATCCATGGATCCGTCTTATTTGGCAAATTATTTATTAAAACTTTGCCAATATCTCAACGAATTTTATCATCAACATCAGATTTTAGCTGCGGAAGAAAAATTAAAAAACGCTAGATTGAATTTAGTTAGTGCCGTGGCCAAGATAATTAATAAGGGTCTAAATATTTTAGGCATCGAAACTTTAGATAGAATGTGAATGAGACTTGGTTTGCAATTTGTGATTGCAAGCCTTAGTCGGAATTCATCCGCCTACTGGCGGATAACAATTTAATTAGTTATAGATGAATTTTAGTCCGTATATCGGGCCGATGAGTATAATCATTTAAATCGTTTAATATAATTTAAAAGTATGGCAAACAAAAAGACCAAGAAGAACAAGACTATTATTTTTTCCATGGGCGGATCTATTGTCGTCCCGGATGAAATCGACGTTAAGTTCTTGAAAGTAATCAAAGGCTTTATTTTAAATCTTTTAAGTCGCGGTTATCGATTGGTTATTATTATCGGCGGGGGAGAGTTGAGCAAAAAATACAATCAAGCGGCCAAAGCTTTATCGACCGTGACCAATACTGATTTGGATTGGATGGGCATTGCTTGTACTAGAGTTAATGCTGAACTCGTGCGCGTAATTTTATCCAAGTATGCTTATCCAGAAGTTATCGCTGACCAAAATAAAATTAAAAATATCGGCAAATATAAATTAGTTTTGGCTTGCGGTTTAAAACCAGGCCAATCAACTGATGGCCAGGCCGTGGGTTGGGCGAAGAAATTGGGCGCTAAGGAAATTATTAACCTAACTAATCTTGACCGTGCTTATACCGCCGACCCAAAAAAAGATAAGAATGCCAAACCGCTGGATAATGTCAGTTGGGCGCAATATAGAAAAATAGTCGGCGATAAATGGATTCCGCGTTTATCAACTCCATTTGATCCGACTGCTTCGAAATTAGCGCAAAAATATGGCATGCGCGTAGCGGTTTTGAACGGCCGAAAACTACAGAACCTGAAAAATTATTTGGCCGGCAAAAAATTTATCGGTACGCTTATTGAATAAAAATATATATAAAATATATTTTCAAAAAATGAGTCAGTGATGGCTCATTTTTTGATTATAAAGGGGTTGACAAAATCATAAAAATGCGTTAATATAATAAAAGTGGCGGCATAAGTCGCTGCAAATTCCGATTATTTAGATAACGAAAGGAGTCCTCGTGGACGAAGCCCTGATCGGATTGATTATCCCCAAGTCTCCTTGGGCTATGGCCAAGGAGGCGAATACGCTGGGTGCGCTGATAACCATACTGCGCACTTACTACTTCTTCATGGTGGGCGTGCGCGACTGGAGACAGGTCGCAAACAACATCAACGAGACATCGGTGCAGATTGTGGAAGAAACATCCAGCTGCGTAAGAGCAGAGGTTGATTTCACGGTTATGACCGATGCAGGTCTCTTCATCGGCGCGATGGCCGTGCACGTCAAGGCGCTCAATGCAACTTTGGCCGACAGCAGAATGACACAGCTGTCGACCTGGCTACAAAGAGCGATCGGCAACAGTACGTTCGTTCAGGTGATCCTGAGGACGAGATAGACGGAGGTTTGACCATTCGGAGCCGTCGGCTTAGGCCGGCGGCTCTTTTCTAATTATGCACAATTTCAATTGACGCAAATAAATAAGCAGAATATAATAAAAGAGATGGGGACTGGCACCACGCCTCAACTGCTGGGCCTTTAATGCCTCATCGAACGCATAAACTGGAGGTTATCTATGCTGAGACGGCTTCTGAAGGACGAGAGCGGATAGTCGAGACGACGAAGAAGCGGAGCTCGCATAACGCGAGCTCGCACTCCCGGGGCGCACTGCGCTCTGGGAGTTTTTTTATGGAGTGGATAACTTTAATTTACAAATTTTATTTATAAAATATAATAAAAAAAGACAAAGACAGAATCATTGTGTAAGTACACCGGGTCTACGGATCCGGTGGGCATACCCAGGGAGGTATGAGATTGGTTTGGTAAGCTGAATGCCCGGCTAGCCCTTGTTCCGAATTCTTAGGAGCCCGGAGCCGAGGTACGCCAGGGAGAGCAGCGCCAGCCCCGGGGATGCAGATTGAGCTTCAGCTCTCTGCTCCCCGGGTATTATTTTTTTATCTGGTCTGGGGATAACTCTCGTTGACACTTAATTATTTTTGATTATACTAATTATATCTTAACCGTAGACAGTGTGGCCTTCGACGAATCGTCGGAGTTAATACACCAGCCCACCGAGGTCAAAAGACATTTTATTGTCTGCGGTTATCCGCAGATTATTTATTATTACGAATTACATATTTTTAGATTTAATTTTTGGTTTTTAATTTTACTTTATATGGCTCTTACCCGAACAAAAAAAGAAAGCCTATTTACGAACATTAAGGACTTAGTCGCCAAGATGAAAAGTTTAGTTTTGATTGATTATTATGGCTTGAAGGTAAAAGAAGTAAATCAATTGCGGCAGGAACTTAGAAAAAATAATTGCCAATACGTCGTGGCTAAAAAAACTTTATTGAAAAAAGCTTTTAAAGAACAGGGACTCGAAGATGATTCAGTTGATAAGCTTCAGGGTGGCATTGGTATGGCCCTGGGATTAGAAGACGAGGTTGCTCCGGCTCGTGTCATTACTGCTTTTAAAAAAGATCATGACAAAATGAATATTCACGGCGGCATTTTTAATAAAGCTTTTATTACCCTAGAACAAGTTAAACAAATTTCCATTTTGCCGTCTAAAGAGCAATTATTGGCCCAAGTGGTTTATACCATCAAGGCGCCGCTTCAAAACATGGTTGGCGCAATGCATGGCAATTTAAGAAAATTGGTTTATGCTTTGCAGGCCGTGACTGATAAAAAGAAAAATTAATAAATAATATTAAGGCGAATTGAAGCAATTAAGCAATCATTCGCAAAAAGAGATAATTATATGGATAAATTCAAGGATTTAATGGAACAAATTGAGAAGATGACCGTTTTGGAATTGTCTGAGTTCGTCAAAGCTTTAGAAGAAAAGTTTGGCGTGACTGCTCAGGCCCCGATGATGATGGCTGCTGCCGGTCCGGCTGCTGCCGCTGCTCCGGCTGAAGAAAAGACCAGCTTCAATATTGAGTTGACTGAATCCGGCGCGAATAAAATCGGCGTGATTAAAGTCATCCGCGAAGTCACTGCTTTAGGCTTGAAAGAAGCCAAAGATTTAGTTGACGGCGCTCCCAAAATGGTGAAAGAAGGAGCTGACAAGACTGAAGCCGAAGAAATGAAGAAAAAGTTAGAAGCCGCTGGCGCGAAAGTCACCCTGAAGTAAAGACCTCAGCCCTTTGTTGCTAGCGCTCGCTCGGAAAAGAAAAAATAAATTTTTTCTTTCTCTCTCGCTTGCTTAGCAATAGCACTGATCAGCAATCATTAGAGAATCCACCAAACTCGTGGAGTGGGCATAGTTCCCACAAATGGCCCGAGTTGGTGGATTTCTTATTATAGCTCTTTGTATCTGATACATTAGAGCTATAATAACCCTAAGCGAGCTTGCGAGCGCAGGGTAACCTTTAAACACTCTCAACTTTAGTTGGGAGCATGACTTGTGATTAGAAACAAAAAACCCCTGAGGAGGCTATGCGACGTAGGGTAACTTAAAGAAAATAAATAACCCTAAGCGAGTCCTCGAGCGCAGGGTTACCATAATACTTTATTGAGTGAGTCTGCGAGCGCAGAGTAACCTTAATGCCTTATTGAGCGAGTCGCAGGGCAGCCATTTGAACATAAAAAAACGAGCTCAAGTAAGCTCGTTTTTTATTTAAATATAGAAGCCCTTATTTTAATCCGACCTGATAAACTTTTTTATCATTTAAGATCCAGGCCGTATCAGCTTTATCGTTGATGACAAAATCAGTCGTAGCGCCCAGTTCCGGAGCGGAAATTTGTTTAATCAATTCTCCTGTTTTATCGAAGATAACCAATCTTTGGTTGGTCGGCTCTAAGACGTAAAGATATTTATGGTCAGCATCGGTGAAAATTTTAGTCGGCTTTTGCAAAACCGGCAAAATATTTTTCAGGTTAAAATTTTGTTTGGCCCCACGATAGAATTTTATCATTTGTCCGTTATCAAGCATTACATATATGGCTCCATCAGCGGCAAAAGAAACTCCGTTGTTTATTCCGGCCGCGCTGGTCAGCCAATTTTCTTCTTTGCCAAATCCGCTGGCAGTTTTGGTGTATTTTAAAATCAATGAATCTTTAGCGTCTAGGATATAAAGTTTGTCAGCATATACCAGAAAATCTTGCATGGTCAAATTTTGATGGCTGGTCTGAAGGTCAATGCTGGTAAAATTATCATTAACGGTATTATAAGTTGCCAGACCATTGTTGTTATGAGAAAAGAGTAGGGAGTCTTTATCGAGCGGCGTGATTTCTTTCAAGTATCCCACGTCGACCGAACCTTTGTGCGCCAGATCAACCTTGTTGGTAGCTAAGTCGATTTTATAAATATAATTATTGGTCGGGTTAAAGAAATAAAGGAAACTGCCCAGCTTGGTTAATCCGCCGACCGAGATTTGCTTATCAACCTTACTTAAATCAGCCACGAGTTTTAAATTCGAGCTTATTTCCTGGTGTAAAATCGGCGCAGCCTGTTTGTCGATATCGGCTTTTAACTCGTTATAAGCCGTTCTTTGCGCTTCAGTTTGTTGCGGCAAGGTTTTTAGGAGTATGGTTATTTGGCTATAAATGCTGGTAGCCTTGGCCTTATCTTTATAAATCAAAGCCGAATACATTTGTTGTTCTAGGTCTTTAATTTGTTGGATGGAAACGTTTGATTTTTTAGCGTTTTGGCGGTTAAATTCCTGGCGGCAGGCGATAATTAGGCCGGTGGTTAAGAGAATGGCCACAATTAACAAGAGAATAATCAACAGCCGTTGCAAAGGAGAAAACCGCTGCGAACGGGCAGAAATTTTACCAAAGATTTGTTTTGCTTTATTGGTCGTTGGCGTGGTGTTTGTTTTTTTAATGCTGTTAAATAAATATTTAACGCCGTGATAAATCGTTGCGCCAATAGTTAAAATAATTCTCCAGATTAATGGTGGCGGTGGCGGTTCGAGTCCGTCCGGTTTGCCGCCAATAGAAAGTTCTTGCAAAATAGCTTCAGATTCTTCAGAGCTAACAGGAGTAACTTGGTTTTTTATTTTGGGAGAAACAATAGAACGGCTTTCTTCTTGGTCTTCGACAATAATTTTATCATCTTTTGTTTCTTCTGGATTTTCTTCGGCTGAAACTTCGGAAGCTTCCTCGTCTTTTTTTTCTTCAATTATTTTTTCAACCGGTTGTTTATTTTTTTTACCGCGTTTTTGTTTCTTAATTGGTTCGGGGATTGGGGTTGGTTCTGACTCAGGGGTTGATTCTGGTTCTTTAACTTCAGCTGGCGCTTCTTTGACCGGCTCGGATTTTTCTTCAAGCTCTTCTTTTATTATCGGATTTTTTATGGTGATTAAACCGAGTGAAACTTTCTGGCTGAATTTTTTGAGCGCGGCATTTAATTTTTTTATTGAAATTTCATTTTTGTCGCGCAGATTTTCTTCAATGGTTTCTTCCGGTAGATAATCGAACAGATTGCTGGTGCCAAAAAACAATTGGTCGTTGTCTTCGAGCGTGCCGCTGATGATATTGGAAAATTTTCTGCTTTTATTTTCTTGGCCGAGCTCAATTAACTCTCCGTTTTGTCCGAGATAGGCGAGTGGCGAACCAATTTGGGCAAAGTGCACGTTGGGAGAATCAAAAACAGCGATGATGACGTTAAGAGTTTTATCTTTTAGGTCATAACCGCTGAAAAATTTATTCAAGTCCTGCAAAAAACTTTCAAATCTTTCGTACACGCCGGTAAAAGGCGCCTCGGAACCGAAATAAGCTTCTTTGATTAGGGTGATTAATCCTTCACTTAAACCCTTGGTCCAAACCAGGTCTTCGGGCGTGGGCACCAGCTTATATTCAATTTCTAACAAAAAGCTCATTCTTTCTTTCTTGTCCGAGTTGTTAGTATCTCCATAATTAAAAGCAGACACAAACTTACGCGTTCGGTCTGGATTTGAAAGGGATACTTTTTCGATATTTATCTTGTAGTTATCCATAAAATATAGTATAATATATTTTTAAATCTTGGCAACTTTTTAATGTATTTATTTATCAACAATCTCATTGACGGCGAACTATATCTGGCCTTATTCGACAAACAAGGCGAGATAAAATCGAAAATCTTGCATCGCACTACCGATCGCCGGGTAAATATCCTGATATATCTCGATAAATTATTAAAAGACGCGGCCATGCCCCTGGAAAAGATAAAGGGCTTGATTGTAGTCAGTGGTCCGGGCTCTTTTTCTGGCATTCGCACGGCCCTAGCCATCACCAACACCTTGGCAATGGGATTAAAAATTCCGGCGGCCGGAGTTTATCTTGATCCGAGTAAGTCAAACCAGGGCTTAATCAAACAGGGGTTGAAAAAATTACTAAGTAAGAATAAGAATACGTTGGTTATGCCGCATTATGGCGCGGAGCCAAACATCACCAAACCCAAATCTGCCATCTGGCGGAAGAAATCTTTAATTTAATTTAAATATATTTTATGGCTAAAGCGCAATTGTTCAACAAGTTAAAAAAAGAGTACGACCATTATTACGTTTCTCGGCATCGGATTATTGCCGTGGCCAACGAAGCTCTAGCTAGTTCCAAGCAGGCGATTTTTGCCATGCATCGCGATGACATCAAAGACGCGGAAAAACTCCTGGCTTTAGCCGAAAAAAAATTAAAAAGCCTGAAAAAATATTTCGTGCAAAACTTTTTCCTCGAGGATGAAGGTGCCTATCGGGCGGCTATTGAAGAATACGTTGAAGCAAAATTGTTCTGGCAGGTTTTAACGACTGGCAAAATAGATTTTATCAAGACCGTTAATTTATATTTTTCCGGTTATCTGGGCGGCTTATGCGATTTGACCGGCGAACTCTTGCGAAAAATGATTTTACTCGCCACGGCCGGTAAATTCAAAGAAGCTGGTAAATTAAAAGATCTGATGGCTGACATTGTCGCTGAATTGATTAAATTCAATTTGACCGGATATTTGCGCAACAAATACGACGGCGCTAAAAATAATTTACGCAA
Organism: Patescibacteria group bacterium; assembly: GCA_028715115.1. Lineage (NCBI taxonomy): Bacteria > Patescibacteria group bacterium. The sequence continues at coordinate 161,947 of JAQUSN010000002.1, forward strand.
AGCCGAAGAAATTTTGTACGAAATTAAGATGAAGTCTCGTCAATAATAAATAAAGGGGACGGAATCCTCCGCAGCTTCCAATTATTTAGTTCTGTTATATAGGTTTGTTAATAAATTAAATAATTTATAATAATTTATACGCGATGCGCAGGAGGGTGAAGCCGTCAATAATATTGTCTAATTAGTATATATGCATATCAATATTTTATTGCCTTTAGTCGGTTTAGCCCTGTTCCTTTATGGTCTGATTCACTTAAATTCATTGGTTCAGAAATTTTTTAGCGTTCGGGTCAGGGATTATATCCGCCAGAGCGTCAGGCGGCCGTTTTCCGGAATTTTAGTCGGTTTAGTTTCGGCGGTTTTGGCGCAAAGCAGTTCAGCTTCGAATGTTTTGACTATTGGCATGGTCAGTGCCGGACTGATAACTTTTTATCAATCTATCGGTATTTTGCTTGGCGCCGGCCTTGGCGGTACGATTAACGCCCAACTTATTGCTTTAAATTTTACGGCTATCGCGCCGCTTTTTATTATCATTGGTTTTTTACTATTGTTATTCACCCACGGCAAGAAAAAAGTTTTAGGCCAAATGGTTTTTCATTTTGGCTTATTGTTTTTTGGTTTAAGTCTGATTGAAGCCAGTGGCGAATTATTTAAACATAGCCTGTTTTTAACCGAATTGCTGACCTCGGCGCAAACGCCGCTCATCGGTATTTTAATCGGTATTTTAGCCTCGATTGTTTTTCAAGCCAGCGCCATTCCGATCGGTCTGATGGTGATTTTTGCCGGACAGGGGATTGTGGGAATCGAGAGTGCCTTGCCCATTGTCTTGGGCGCTTGTTTGGGCACGACGATTGACATTGCCGAAATTATGGCAACCCTAACTGCCAAACGCGGCGGCCAGCGCGTGGCTCTGGCAAATTTTTTATTCCGCTTGGTCGGCCTGATAGTTCTTCTGCCGTTTTTGGGGAAATTCATCGAACTATTGAAAATAATTTACATTCAGCCGGCTTATCAGATCGCCTTGGGGAATATTTTATTTGCCTTGTTCACCGCCATTGTCGGTTTGATTTTACTAAAGCCGCTCACGTATTTAATTAAAAAAATAATTCCGGGCGAAGAAAAAAGCGTTTCCTTTTGGCCAGAGTATCTGGACAGCCGCCATATCAGCCAGCCGAAATTAGCCCTAGAAGGCACTATTAAAGAATTGACGCGCATGACCGAAATTACAAGAAGCATGTATCAGGAAGCCGCGGGTTTGAATTTTAAATACAAGCCGGCTAATTTCCGCAGCGTAGAATATTTGGAAATGGTCGTTGATAATTTACAAAAAGAAATTTTAATTTATCTTGATAAGATTTCCGAACAAAAAATGCCTCAGGAAGAATCTTCGCGCTTATTGTATTATTCTATCATTGTCGACGACGTGGAACGTATTGCTGACTTATCGTTAAACATTGCCAAGCTCAGCCGTTATCAGAAAAAATATAAGCTTTGTCTGTCGCCGGAGGCTAATAATGAGTTGCAAAAATTTATGTCTTTGACGCTCAGTAACATCGATTACGCGGTTTCGCTTTTTGACAATCCCGGTTCAGAGACCATTGAACACATTAAGGCCGTGGAGCAGGAGACAGATCATCTCTACAAACAATATCGCCAAAATCATTTTGCCAGATTTTTTGCCGGCACTTGCAGCGCCGAAGCCGGTCCGATCTTCATCGGCCTGTTGTCTAATCTGGAAAGAATCTCCGATCATTGTAAAAATATTGCCGACTATTGGCAAGAATTAAAAGAAAATTATCTTCGCGCTTAATATGGTAAAACGCTTTGAGGAAAAAAGATCTCCTGTTGCCGCCCGGTTTCATCAGCCGAAAAAAAGTTGCTTTCCTTGGATTTTCTGGCCGCTGGTCGGCTTGGTTATTATTTTCGCCATCTTTATTGCGCAAAATAAATATCTTTATATCACTACGGTCAGTGTCAAATATTTGCCGGCTAACGCTAAATACCGTCTGACCGACCAGGCGCAGATTACTAAACAGTTAAACGATTACATTAATCAGCCTTGGCTGAATTATTTCAAAAAAGATACGCCGTTGACTTTTTCGACTCAATACATTCTTAGCCATTTTGCCAAGGATGGGCGATTCGCCAGTACGAAAATCATCTGGCGTTTTCCGCATAAAATAGAACTCGCCTTGTACGAAAAAGTCCCGGTGGCGATTTTGTCTGTTTCCGGCGACAAGGATTATTGGTTGGATAAAAACGGGGAGATCATTGCTCCGGCTACTAAACCGCTGACTGATTTGACTAATAATAACCAACCCGTGGTTTTGCCTATAATATATGACGAAACTAGCTCCAGTTATGGCTCAAAAGGCCTTTCAGATGCGCTTAAAATGGCTTTAGGCGTGTTTTCGGAGCTGAATGGGGTCAAATACCGTTTGGCGGTAAAAGACCTGAAAATAAGCGAAAATAGCGGTTATTTCCTGGGTGAAAGCATGGCTGTTCCTGGTTTTAAAATCCTATGGCTATTGGACCAAAAGGAGATTAATTATGAAGTCGCCCGATTGAAAATTCTAATGGATAACAAATTTGCCAGCAGTAATCCGGAGTACGTTGACCTACGTTTCGGCGAAAAAGTTTATTATAAATAATTATGAAAAAACTAATTAAAACTTTCTAATTTAATCGTTATGAAAAAAACAATTTTCGTCGGTTTAATCATTCTGACTACGACCGTGTTGGTTGGCGCTGGCTGTAGCAATAGCAATCAAAAAGCCGGTGACCTGGCCAATACTTTGCCAGCTCAAACTAATGATAATCAGCCAGTTGTTTGCCAAGATCCGCCTTGTCTGGTGCAATATTTTCTTCGGTGTCAGCCGGCAACCTTAAGCATGAATCTGGGCGAAGGAGTAACTTATGTAATTAAGGTTTTAGGATTAGAAGATGGTAAGTGTCATTGGCAAAGCACGATAACTTCTGGTCAAACCCCGTCATCAGAAACTAATGATTGTTATTATCCCTTAGCCGATATGACTACTGATACGATCGATCATCTTTTCGGTGCTGACAAAGTCGCGGGGAAAGAAGCGGTTTTGCAAGCGCAAAACAATTTATTCCAAGCCAACTGCACCGCTAAATAATTTTGTACTTAGTATTTCATATTTTATATATTCTTTGTGCTTATTCTCTACGCTTTTCTTTCGGCTCTTATTGTCAGCTTGATTTCGCTAATCGGCGTTTTTACTTTGAGTATAAAAAAAGAAGCACTGAATAAAATCGTTCACGTCTTGGTCGCTTTTGCCGTGGGCGGACTATTCGGCGACGCGATAATTCATTTGATCCCCGAAGCTTTTAAAACAAACCCCAACAGCTTATCAGTTTCATTACTAATTCTGTTGGGTATTTTTATTTTTTTCGGAATGGAGAAAATTTTGCGCTGGCGGCATTGCCACGAGAGTGATTGTCCCGAGCATCACCACTTGGCCACTATGAACTTAGTAGGCGATGCAGTGCATAATTTTATCGACGGTTTGATTATCGGCGTCAGTTTTATGGTCAGCTTACCGCTCGGCTTGGCAACTACCGTGGCAGTTGTTTTGCATGAAATTCCCCAGGAGGTGGCTGATTTTGGCGTACTGATTTATGCCGGCGTGCCGGTTAAAAAAGCCTTGGGTTATAATTTTTTGTCAGCCTTGTTGGCAGTTTTGGGGGTGGCCATGGCGGCCTTAGTCGGTAAATATGTGACGAACTTTTCTGATTTATTGATTCCAATTACTGCCGGCGGTTTTATCTATATTGCTGGTTCGGATCTGATCCCTGAACTTCACCATCAAACCCAAATATCGCATTTTCTAAAGCAATTAATCTTTATTTTGCTAGGCCTCGGCATTATGGTGCTTTTATTATTTTTAGGGTAAAATATAGACAAAAGTTAATATCAGGCGTTTTATTCGTGTTTTTGATAACAAGATTAGTATAATTATGAAATACTAATATTTAAATCATGAATAATTTAAATCAAAATTTATATTCTCGTTTCGGACGGACAATTGATCTTGATAAAGTCCAGAATGGTTTTAAATTATGCGTTAAGAATGCGGCGCTTGAATATATAACGCCACTTTCCTATCTTAATGAAACAGATGAATTAATAGACATAAAAAATCAGACACTTAAAGAATTATGCCGACAAATGTTCGCAGATCAGGACAAATACAACAGCGTTTACGGACTCGAGTATTTTATAAAATCTCAACTTTATGACAGCATGGATCCTTTTCAAGAATCTCTTTTAAAATTACAAATATTTTTGAATATTATTTTCCGTAATAATTCTAATAAATTATTACTCCATGAATTTAATCAATTTATTATAGAATTAGAAAAATATATTAGCGACTTTCCAATTTTAGGAATAATGATTAAAAAATATAAATTAAAATCACCGCAGATTTTGCCCACTACCTCAAAAATATTCAAACAAAATATAAAAAATACCTTAGGACTTTTAGAATTAAATGATAAATATAAGCATATACTTTCTTCTTTTGAAGATGGTTTAAAAGAATTTTTATCTGCCAAAACAATAGAAAAGTATAAAAATGTTGTTGAAGACATGTATTCGGCTCTTGATGAGTTAGCAAAAGTTATATTTGATGATAAAAATAAGGGCTTTAAACATTTATTAAATAAAGAAAATATAAAGTTATTCAGTTGTGGTTTTCAAAAAGAAATATATAACAATCTTCGTAAATGGATGGATCTTATTAAACATGGAACAAAAAAGGATCTTAATAAAAATGATATTGAGATAATCATTGATATGACGGGCAATTTAATTAGATTTATGATTTTAAAAATAAAATAATATTTAAATTTTATACCTAAAAAACATATTTAAATAATATAAAAAAGATTTATGATAATTTCGGAACTAAAGGAAATATTTGGTTGGTCAACAGAAAGAGATGATTTTATTATCGGAAAAGATAGTTTTTCAGACCTGCAAATAAATTCGACACCATTTGAGCAATTTTATTATTTTTTTCATCAAAAAGACAGAAGACTAATAAAGCAATTTGTTCTTAACAAGGGTAAGCGAGTAGACCATATATGCAGAGTGGATCTTATAAAAAAAGATAGTAAATTTGCACCCCGATTATCATTTTCCATCCGCGATAAAGCAAGAAAAATAACAGAGCAAGAGGAGGCAGAAAAAACTAATATAAAAGCTAACGTTAGTTTATGTGATTGTTCTAATAATTTTTGGAAATTGATTTCTTTTCTTAAAACATTGCAGGACATAGAAATTCCAGAAGACAAATTCTCTCTTGTGTCTCAAAAAGAAGAAGAAATTGTATCTGCCCTGCATAATCGAGGATCAGGTAGTGTTTTAAATATTATTAAACAACTTTCACAATCACCAGATATTTCCTTAACACAAGAAGATGTTAATTCTCTCTTAAAGAGAAGAGAGAAATTAATTAATTTCGAAGAGGCTCTAAAAAAATATCAAAGTGATGAAGGATGGTGGCAAAATTTTTTTGAACAAAATAAATGGATTTTTGGTTATGGTTTAAACTATGAAATTCTGAAGAACCAACAATCACAGCCACATTATGGAGGCGATAAAGTTGATGGATCTGGCGGTCAGCGGGGCGACAACCTTATGTCTACAACTGGCGATTTAAATTTTACAGTTTTGGTTGAGATAAAAACTCCAGCCACCAAGCTTTTACAGGGAGTGCAAGAAATTAGAAATGGTGCGTGGAGCTTGTCTAAAGATCTAACCGATGCTTTGTCTCAAATACTAGCGAACATTCAAACATGGGATAAATGTGGATCAGAGCAACCAGCGAATAGGGATAAACTCGAGAAAGATTCAGTTTTTACTATTAAACCAAAGGGCATTATTGTTATTGGCGCGCTGGGTCAGCTTGATGATAGAAATAAAAGAGAAACATTTCAACGTTTTAGAAAATCGGTTCACGGAATCGATATTATTACTTTTGACGAATTATTTGAAAGAGCTCAATTTATTGTTCAAAGTGATTAGGGTTTTAAATGTCATATTTAATGAAAAAATTAGGAGAAATAAAAATTGCGTGGTTGGTACTGTGGACTTGTTCTGGTCAAAACGAAGATGAATGTTTAAGAAAAGTAGGTATTTATGAAAAAGTTGCGGATATAATTAGTGCGAGGAAAGATTTTGACCAAATTATTGAAATTGCAAAAGATATTTATAAGCAAAAGATGCTCTCATTTTCAAAGAGGATTTATCTTTCTAATTATTCACTGGGGAATAAACGTAAGAAAGAATTTTTTAGCACAGAAGTTCCGGTTTTTACGCACTATCAATCTGATGTTTATAGAACTTTAATGAAATTAATTCAAGAAAAAGGGATTAAAAATAAAAAAGCAGAAAAGATGTCTGAAAGATGGAGTAGACATCCTCAATTCATAACGGTCGGACATAATCCATGCCTCGAAATAACTAAAGTGTTCAATTTATCTGTTTCTGAAGATAAAAATGGTGAGGAATTTTTAGAATGGGATCGTCTATTAGCAAGTGGTAATTTTAAGAGAGAAGAATATAGGCGCAAAAAAATAAATTATGGCCAATAAATATTTAAAGAGAAAGATTAGAAATTATGAAATATATAAAACAATGCTTATATCTATTTTGATGTGTTTGTCTTTTTTTACTGGCGAATATGTTTATTCTAAAAAATTTTTTGGTGATATTATAGTAAACATTATAGTGGGGCTGGTTCTTGGTATCATTGGTGCAATTTTGACTATTATTTTTGAGAATTACATGATTAGTCAGGCTCGTTATAGAAAAGGGCTTGAATTGGAATCACAGGTAGAAGATAAATTAAAAAGACTAAGAATTAAATATGAACCCCACCTAGAAGATGGTCACGGTGATTTGGATTTTTTACTTAGTGGAAATAATAATTTTTATGGGATAGAAGTTAAAAATCAATCAGGCCTTATAAGATTTGAAAATAATAATCTTATGATTTCTAATTTTAAGAATACCTATATTTTAAAGAACTTATTAAAACACTGTAAACTAATTAGAGATATAAAATTTGGAGATAGTTCAGATAGATTCATTAAACCCATACTCATTTTTGGTTATAAAGCTGTTGTTGATATCCCACAAAATAAGATCAAGTTCAATAATGTAGAAATTATAGTTGCCACTATTAATGATTTTGAGCGCTATATTATTTAGTTGTTATTAAAATTCGGCAGCGATTTTGCGTCCGCCTCCGCCCGTATTCTCAATACTCTGACTTTGAATAAATTAAAATAAATAAATAAAATGATAAAAATAAAACGGGGAAGACAATTATCTAAAGAATTTATAAAGCAATGGAACACCGCTGTTGACAGAGAATTTGAATGTAATGAGTTTTTAGATCCACAAAAAAGAAATAGTTTTTCAAAAGATATTTTTTTCATACTTACTGAAAAGAAAAAGATAAAATCAATAGCAAGAATAAAGGAATATTCTGTTATTTTTGAAGAAAAACGATATAAAGTCTTGGGCATTACGGATATGGTTTCTTTAAAAAAGGGTCATGGTTATGGGATAAAATTAGTTAAATCCATGATTAGATATATTAAAAAAACTAAAAAAACGGAAATAAGTTTCTGTCATCCAAAAAATACTAATTTTTATAAAAAAGGCGGATTTATAATTATAAAAAATGCAGTTAAACAGTTTTATTACAAAGATAAATCAGGTAAGGTTATAAAAAATAATTGGGATAAAGATCTCCTTTGTATAAATGGAACAGATAATCTAATAAATAAAATTAAATCTTATCCCAAACAAAAGATACAAATGTCAACCAAATTTTTCTGATTTTGCCGCCGCCTCCGCCCGCATCTTAACCCTCCTCACTAAACCAACTTTAAATTAGTTTATGCTATTCAATATTTTATTTACCGTTATTGTTGGCTCGTTGCTCCATTTTACTTTTAATTTTGCCCACCAGGCCAAGATCGTCGGTTTGTTTTCGGCGGTCAACGAAAGTAGTTGGGAGCATTTGAAACTGGCAGTCATGCCCATGGCGCTCATTGCTTTATGGTGGGCGATTAACGGTAAGCGGAGGCCGAATAATTTTTGGCTATCGCGGGCCGTGGCCATGTATCTAGCGCCGATTTTAATCTTATTGATTTTTTACGATTACACAGCTATTTTAGGTAAGAATTATTTGCCTTTAGACATCAGCACGTTTATCCTGGCCGTTATTCTTGCTGAATTAGTCGCCAGATGGATTACCAAAAAGCCAGAATTTTCCCGGCGCTATAATCCAATTTTTCAAGCCGCCATCATCCTTCTCGTAGCCATTTTCATAGTCTTTACCTTTTATCCGCCGCAAAATATTCTTTTCCTTGACCCCATCACCCTCACCTATGGTCTAAAATAACATTCTAACATTCTCCCTAATTCGCATAAGACGGCGAACGGGCGAAGCGAAAGAATGTTAGAATGTCTAAAACATAAATATTTATGGTTAAAAACAAATCAATTGATATAAAAAAAATGCAGAAAATAGTTGATAATTGGGTGAAGACAAATACCCAGGGATATTGGAAACCAAATAACATGATGTTAAGATTAATGGAAGAAATTGGTGAGCTTTCCAGAGCTATTAATCATAAATTTGGCGAAAAGAAAAAGAAATCTCAAGAAATCGATCAAGAAATTAGCCTGGAAATAGCCGATGTTCTTTTTGCCATAACTTGCATTGCTAATTCTTTGAATATAGATCTGACAGAAGCCTTTAAACGTATGATAGAAAAATATGAAAAGCGAGATAAATATCGCCATCGCTAAATATTTTTTAATAATTTATGAAACAAAAAGTTGTCGTATTTTCTCCACATCCTGATGATGACCTGATTGGATGCGGCGGCAGCTTGATTAATCACCTAAAAGAAGGGGCTGATGTTTTGGTCGTATATTTAACCTCCGGGGAATTAGGAACATTAGGCTATATCCCAAAAAAATTAGCTAAAATAAGAGAAACAGAAGCTAGAAGTGCTGCTAAAATTATCGGCCTTAAAAAATTGATTTTTTTAAGACAACCGGACAGCTGCTTAAAATTTACTAAAAAATTATTAGCCAAGGTTGTAAAAATTATTTCCCATGAAAAACCAAACATAATATATATACCTCACGCAAAAGAAAACAACGCAGATCATGTGGCTACATATAAAATAGTTAAATCGGCAGTTAAAAATGTTTTAACAAAAAAGGGCAATCGTATTGCCCCTATTATTTTAGAATATGAAATTTGGACCACCCTACAGAATTATAACTATATCGAAGATATAAGCAGATCAATGAATCTTAAAATTTTAGCGCTTAAAAAACACAAGACTCAACTTATTTCTAAAAATTATGCCGAAGCGGCTAAAAATTTAGCGCGATATAGAGGAATTATGACCGGCAAAGGCAATTATGTAGAAGTATTTAAAATGATAAATTAATGATGGCGAACAACATTTAAAAATGCCAGGAATTCATTCGCCCTTGAACTTGAATTAGTTTTTTTCATTAATTGTTGATAAGTATTTTTAAAATCACTATATAATTCACAGTTGGCACAGGCGGGATAACTTCGTAGATTTACGGGGTTTGTTTTTTTTCTAAATTCAGCATATTTTACATTATTCCAAATTTTAGAAAATTTTTCTTTATGAATGTTTCCCATACGATATTGTCGCCTTTTAGCGTCAAAAGCATCACCTCTGGTATCGTAATATAAATACATACAAGGAAACACAAATCCGTGGGCGTCAACCAGAGAATACATATAACACTTAAAGCAGGGCACAGGGTAATCTAAAAATAAATTTTTAACTCTCAGTCCGCGTCCATCATAATCTTTTCCCAGTTTTCCCTTTACCAGCATGTCGATAAATGGCGTAATATCCAATCGTTTGTCATTTTTAAAATTTTTAAGGAATTTTTTAATAAGAGGATAGTCTGATTTTAAGACGTTTAATCTTGGTTCTTCATGAATAGCCTCTATTCTTACTTCGTCTACGCCGAGTTTCTTGGCCAGACCTGATAAGTGCGCAAGATCTTTGACATTATCTTTTTGTAAAACAAAATTAATTCTTATTTTAGTCTTATTGCTCGGTTTTTCTTTTCTAGATTTATTTAGTTCTTTTATAGATTTTATCACTTTATCAAACATGCCCGGTACACCCCTTATTTTATCATGTGTTTCTTTGGTAACGCCATCGACAGAAAAGCAGACATTGGCATTATTTTTAACTAAACTTTTAATTATCGCTTTATTAAGATTAGTTCCGTTGGTATATGGAGCGGCCTCTAGGCCTAGAGTAGTGAGATGGTCAATTAATTCGGTAAAATCTTTTCTTAACGTAGGTTCTCCGCCGGAGAGAACAACGATTTTTGTTCCCATCTTTTTAACCTCAGTAAAAAGATTCTTTAATTCGCTAGTGGTTAGATCGCTGCCGGATTTTTTATAAGTTGACCATCGCCACCTTTTACACATTTGACAACGAGAATTGCATGTGTTAGTTATTTCAACCTGAAAGAGAAGGGGACCCAAAAAATTATGCAAATCATTAGATCTATAATGACATCTAAGTTGCTTTATAAAATTAGCATTAACATTTTTTTTAAATTTTATCGTCATATATTTATTAAAGCTTTTTAATTACAAGTAAAATATGACGGCCAGAACCTAAAATACTTTTTTCGGTACATGTATTTATCTCCAAGTCTATTAAGGCTTGCCAGTTTTTTTTAGATTTTTTTATTTTTGATAAATTTAATATTTCTATCTCAGAGCTGATGCCAGGAATAGTGGCCGTTTCTAATATTTTACAATTTAGTTTCGTAAAAAGATTAGTAAATTCATTAACGGTAAGTAGGCCTGTTTCAAATCCTTCGTGAAATTCTTTTGCTTTGCCGGTTTTAAATAGCTTTTTAGCACTAGAGATATCATCGTTCATTATATAGGCCCTTAGAAACCCCAGCTTACTATCAGCGCTAACGATCAATTTTCCATTGCGTTTTGTTACTCTAATCAACTCTTTTGCAGCGATACGCCTTTTTTCTAATGTATAAGAGATAGAATCTCCTAGACAGATAACAAAGTCAAAAGTATTATTTTTAAAACGACTTAAGTCAACAATGTCTCCTAACTCAAGCTGCACCTTTTTTAGTAAATGATTTTTTGTTATATTTTTTTCGCGATTGTTAGGCACTTATCAGAGATATCGAACAATATCACGTTTAAATTTTTTTTAGCCATTAAAATCGTATTATAACCCGTCCCACCTCCGGCATCGAGGACTAAACCAGTTTTGGGTATATATTTATTAATAAAATATCTAGGCAAAATAACCCTAAGAGAGCGGTCGTCTTGTTCGTCTTTATTTTCAGAGCAAGCGTAATTGTTCCAAAATGATTTTACTTTTTGGGGGTTGTATTTTTTTGGCATAATGCTATAATTAATACTATATGGAACACCTCAATATATCTGTTATAATTGCGGTTTCCGACGACATTCTCATAAAAGAGTGCGTTGATAGTGTTGATGAAGACGTGGAAATAGTGATTGCTCTAAATGGAGCTACTTATGAAGTTGAAAAAATAGTAAAAAGTTTGAAAAACGTGAGATATGTCGAATTGCCGGAAAGAAATATCGGCAAGGCAAATAATTTAGCTATTAGCGCCGCTACGAATCAGCGGCTTATTTTTATGGATTCAGATTGTGTATTTACTCCCGGATCAATCAGAAAATTATATTTTGGACTTGATGATTATAAAATAGCTAAGGGCAGAGTTCTATTTAAGCACAAAAATTTTGAGACGCGACTTGTAGCAAAAACCAGAGAAGTGAACACAACCACCGAACTTACAGCCTTTAAACCATGTCTTGCTATCAGAAAAGATTTAATTAACGATGTTGGTTATATCTTTGATGATGATATACATTTTCGAGAAGATTACGATTTGACCTGCCGTGTATTTGCAAAAAAGATACCTATAAAATTTGTGCCAGAAGCTAGCGTCTACCATACGCCGCTTCCTGTTTATTATGATTTAAGAAGCTCGTTTCGATATGGTTGCGGCCATCGAATTGGCATAAAAGAAGGTGTCCTTAAGGGATCATTGTTGTGGGGTGGCGATAAAAGTATTACAAATAGCTTATTATTGGATGCTAAAAGAATTTTTTATTGCCCAAGATATTTATTAAAGATAAAACGAACGAAGGGTGTTTTGGTGAGCCTGTATTCGATCATCTGGATGGCGAGCTTTACGTTGGGGTATTATTGTCAGGAAATGTTTAAGGTTTTTAAGGTTGAAGCGAAAAAATTATACAGACCTTGCAAGAATGTCTAGCCCCTCTTTAGCTGTTTTTTTATCAATATTTAGAGCAGGGAAGATAGTTAATTTATAAGGTCCACAATCAGAGATAAGAAGCCCATTTTTCTGGCAGTTTTTAACTATTTTAAGCGCATAATTCTTTTTATTAAATTCTATTCCAATAGCCAGTCCGGCAATTCTAATATTAGCCGGATATTTAAATTTCATTTCTTTTAATCTTTTAAAGAAATATTTATTCATTTTATCAACATTTTTAAATAATTGTTTTTTGTTATTTAAAATTATTTTTATATTTTTTAAGGCTAAATATACGCTCAAAGGGTGCCAACCAAACGTTGAGTAATAGCCGGTATTAAAATCAGAGACTGACTTAGCGATATTTTTAGTCATAATAGTCGCTCCTAATGGTCCGTAACCGCCACCGATTGCCTTGGCCATACATAATATATCTGGCTTTAGGTTATAATGCTCTGAAGCAAATAATTTGCCGGTTCTGCCAAAGCCGGTGGCGACTTCGTCGGCAATAAACAGGGTACCATATTTTTTACAAGCTTTTTGTACTATTTTATAGAATTCTTTTTCGGGAATCTCGACGCCTAAGTTCATGATGATTGGCTCAGAAATAAATGCGGCTACGTCTCTTTTTTTTAGTAATTTTTCGATTTGCTTTCCGGCCTTAGCGTTTAGGGGAGGGCTAATTTTATAGCATTGCGGCATAAGATTTTTGTAGTACTTTCTAAATTTTGACGATCCAACACTCATAGCACCGATAGAATGTCCGTGATAAGCTCCTTCGATAGATATAAATTTTTTTCTTTTTGTATAGGTCATGGCCGCTTGTATGGCAATTTCTACTGCTTCGGTTCCTCCGGTACAGCGAAAAGTTTTTACTAATTTTCCCGGTGTTATTTTAGCTAAAATTTCTGCTAGTTCAATCCAAGGTTTGTATAAATAATAAGGATTAACATAAAATGGCTCTTTAAATTTTTTAACCGCCTTTAAAATTTCTTTTTTATTCCACCCAATATTACCGACGCACCAACCCATTAAAAAGTCTATATATTTTTTATGATTTTTATCATATAAAAAAGAATCCTCTGATTTAATAATTTCAAGAGGATTTAGAGGAGAGACTCTTCCCAAATATAGGCTATCCTTGCGTATTAAAGCCCCAGAGTTCATATGTGGATAATTATAGCACAATCTTTCATTTTTGCAATAGAAGGGGTATAATCATAATATATTATATTTAAGATGTTTTAAAATATGTTATGACTAAGAAGATATTAATCGTGGTTTTGATTTTATTTGCCGTTGGGGTTGCTTTTACGATTTTAACTAGGTATTTTGCCGTTCCTAAGCAAAATGATAGTGTGGTTGTCGGCGGAGATCGCGACGCTCATGGCTGTATTGGTTCGGCTGGTTATTCTTGGTGCGAGGTAAAACAAAAATGTCTTCGCCCGTTCGAAGAATTTTGCGCTGATAAAATGACCGAAATGCTGGGTGGCGCTGAAGAAACCTCGAATATCAAATTTACTTTACGAGGTGAAGAAAATTTTAATTGGCTGGTCAAAGATGAAAATGTTTGGGCAACCGAAACGCTAAGTGGCTTGGTATATCAAGCTCAAGGAGTGAAAATGACTGATTATAATAAAATCGAAAAATTTATCGATGACAATTATAAAGTTGATAATAATAACGCGGCTGATGGTGTGGGCGCCGGCCAACGCGGCTTTATTATGGATTATTCAGTTTGTTTATTAAGTTTTCGGGCCGGGCAGATAAAACAAATCATAAATGCGCCAAGCGAACCGATAATGGATGATTTAAACGTGACGATTACTTGCGGCTATTTTAATCCTAATAACGCGACAGGAATTTCTATTGGCCAACAAGTGCAGCAGATTTTAGCCGCTAAATACAAAAAATTTGCAGCTGATGTAGCGATTAGCGTAGTTAGATTTACTGATTCATACGCGGCTGGCGGTGTGACCTTTTCGCAAACCAACGGAGAGGGCGGACTTTTCCTGGCTATGAAAAAAGACGGAGCGTGGCAAGTGGTTTATGATGGCAACGGCAGCATTGATTGCCAAAAAATGAGACAAGAATATGGTTTTCCGGATCAGATTCTTAAGCCAAACTTTTGCGATTAAAATTCATAAAATATCAATATTTTTAAGTTAAAATAGGGGAGTATGAAAAGGTCAAGCGTCATCTTCATAATCGCTGCTTTATTAATATTAGTCGCGTCATTTGCCTTGTTGTTTTGGAATTCAAAGAGCACTATAGTCCAATGCACCATGGAAGCAAAATTATGCCCGGATGGTTCTTATGTTGGACGAATCGGGCCGAATTGCGAATTCGAACCGTGTCCTGATGAAAACAACCCCGATGATTTATGGAAGACGACCACGGATAGTGCTACGGGTATAACTTTTAAATATCCGGAAGCTTTATTGACTCAGTATATAGGTGTAGTAGATTGGCCGCCGAAAATCCAAGTAGTAAATGAATCATTTTCTTGCACCGAAGCCGGTAATGAAATTATGTCAGGCGGTTTAACACAAAAAAGAATAGTTGATAACCGTACTTATTGCGTGACCAAAGAAAGCGGAGCTGCAGCTGGCACGACCTATACTAATTATGCTTATGCATTTGCGCATAATAAGCAAACCATAATTTTAACTTTTAGTTTACGCGCCCCCAATTGCGATAATTACGAAGATCCGCAAAAAACCGCCTGCAAAAACGAGCAACAAGCTTTTGATTTAGATAGTTTAATCGATCGCATCGCTTTAAGCATGGAATTTAAATAATATGAAAACAAAACTCAGTAATTTAATTTTTATCATCATTATTCTCGCTTCTATTGTGGTGGGCGTGTGGGCATATTCGCGACTGCCGAGCGTTATTGCCACGCACTGGAACGCGGCCGGCCAGGTAGATGGTTATATGAGTAAGTTTTGGGGAATATTTTTAACCCCGATAATAATGATATTCATGTTTATTTTGTATTTAGTTATTCCCAAAATAGATCCGTTAAAAACCAATATCGCGTCATTCGGAAAATATTATAATTTATTTTGGATTTTATTCGAAGTATTTCTACTTTATATTTATGTTTTGCAATTAGGTTGGAATTTTGGTTGGCAGTTTAATTTTTCCGTCATGATTATTCCCGCCTTTGCTTTTCTCTGGTATTTTTTGGGCGCGTTTTTACCCAAAGCAAAACGCAATTGGTTTTTCGGCATTCGCAATCCCTGGACGCTTTCGAGCGACGTAGTTTGGGAAAAGACCCATCGTTTGGCCGGAGCGTTTTTTAAGGCTGCAGCTCTAATCTCACTTATCGGATTTTTCTTTCCAAGCAGTTCGATTTTTTTCGTGATAATACCGGTTTTAGCATTTGCCATCGCCACATTTATTTATTCATATGTGCAATTTAAAAAATTAAAATAAGAACGATATACTTATATAAGAAGCAAAAACGAACCGAATTGGTTCGTTTTTATATAAGCAAACCCCCCGACCAAACGTCGAGGGGGTGCACGTAAGTGCATTGAACCTCCTTTAGCTCTGAAATGTTATCTTGCGCCAGGTTATCCTGACGAGCGTGACCGGTATCAGAACGGCTATCGTGGCATAGAACCGGAGTCGTTTGAGCGCCTTGTCCATCCATTCGGCAATTACCACCATCAGCCAGATGATGAGCTTGCCCAGTTCAGCAGACTCAGCGCTCGACGGTCCGTAGGGATCGGTGGGCGAGAAGTCGTTGTTCATAATAACTCCTATATAATAAATATAGCATATTTTTTACACTTAGTCAATATTGACAAAAACTAAAAATATGCTATATTAAAAATAACCTTAAAGGAGGTTCGTATGTTCGAACGTGCAGATTCCGGAAGCGGTCATCGTTTCCCCGAACCGCCCGAGCCGGCAGAAAACTTCCGCTGGTTCATGGAAGCCAGCCATGCCCACCGCGTCCTACCGATCCGCGTAGTCGGTGGCCCCCTGAAGTCCCTTAACGGTGACGGGCTCTTGAGCCTTGAGTTCGCTCTGGCCCGCAGAAGCGGCCGCCGGAATGAGCCCATGGTCGCCGAGATCCACGTCCTCAGTCACGAGCAGGTTACCGACAGCATGATGTCGGTAATCGGTCCGGTAGTCGCCGTTGACGGTTTGCGAACCGAGTCGCACCGGTCGGCGACAATCACCTTCGATCACATCAAGCAGACGGGAACGTTGCGGTTTCTGCAGTAGAGTTCCCGAGCACCCGAGCGCCGAGGTCCTCTCGGCGCTCTTCTTTTTATATATTTTAAAACAAAAAGAGAAGGCGAGCCGCAAAGAACTGCGGCTCGCCATGTAACGGGAGGGCGGACCTGCCCACAAACGGTCGACTTGACTTTGCTCCCCTTGCCCAAGTCAGTGGTCGACTGTCCGCCTCCTGGCGTACCCCGTGAAGTACATCGATTCAGTCAATCCTGGCACATATTTCCGTCACAGGACTCGCAGTAGAGTGACAGAAAAGCGCGGGTCCTTCGTTCACCACGCCCCAAAGGAGGTTATACGATATAGGGACAGGATTTAACCGATGTACGGAAGGAAACCCATTTAAGGGAAAAGGGACGCCAATAACACCTCCGATTGTGATATAATAGCAGAAAGGTAAAATTTTGTCAAGTCCCAAAGTGGCATTATAAGGTGGTTTTATTAACATTTAGTCAGAGCTAAACTTGATGATTTGCACATTAATGCTTCCAATTATTTAGTAAAATGGTATTATATATATTATTAGTTTAATCATTAAAAACATATAATTATGAAAAAGGGCCAGGTCGTTATCTTTTTATTAACAATTATTGTCGCGCTAACCGGCAGTGTTATTACAGATTTAGGTATGAACTGGTACGGAATGATTAATTTGCCCAATTTTACGCCGCCAGGGGCTATGATTGGTCTTGTTTGGACGCTTATATTTATTTTAGCAATGGTTTCGGCGATGATTATCTGGAGAAGAAAAGAATTTAGCAGAATTTATCGCCAACAAATAATGATTTTATTCGGCGTGAATGCATTTTTGAATATTTTTTGGAGTTTTTTATTTTTCTCTGCGCATAGTTTATATTTTTCTATTTGGGAAGCGGGGCTATTGGGTTTATCAGTATTGGCTCTAATTATATCTATTTGGCCAAAATCCAAGACAGCCGCCAGCTTATTAATTCCATATTTTCTTTGGGTTAGCTTTGCTACATATTTAACATATTCAGTTTGGTTATTAAATAAATAAAAAAGATTGAGAACAATCTTTGTAAATAAAGGGCGGGACTCCGGTTAGGGAGCCCCGCTTTTGAAAGCCGAACGGCCGCGATCAGGTTGTGGGCTTGGGGGCGGGGACCACGTGGGCCCAGAAGTTGCAGCCCAGAGGGTCGCCGATCATGAGTGCATCACCGCGCCCCGGCTTCTTCTCGGAGATCACGAGAAAGCCTGTTCCGTTGGGCGGAGGGGAGACCCACCTCTGGTTCGTCGGATCGAAGCCGACCATTGCCTCGGAATAGGCCGGGCTTATCTCGTGGGGTTGAGAGGGGATGACGGTGCCGTCAGCGGGGAAGACAACCGTTCCGCTTACCGGCGTAGTTGCGCCTTCGGTCACGAATACCTCCTTAGGGTAATGAATGTAGGGGACTTACTCGAACATTTATAATATACAACTTTTATACATTTTGTCAAGATTACAGGTGAATTTTATTAACTTGACTTTTGACTAAAATCGTTTATAATATAAAACAACAGGAGGAATTACCGAATGAAGTCATTGCTAACCGCAATCGTGATCGTGGTGGTAATAATCCTCCCGTCACGACTGGCGGCACAACCCGTTTCCCCGTGGTCCAAGGTCTGTCTGGAGAGCTCGTCCGACGAATGGAGCAGGTGCGAAAGATACACGCGCCTGATTGATTCGTCAGGATCATGGATTGTCATCAAGAGGACGCTTTCTCGCGATGGGATACTGGTTCTCGACGTTTCCTACCAGGCGAGTACCGACAGTATCAAGTGGGCATGTTATGATGTCTGTGATGATACGGTCAGCGGCACTGGTGACATTGAAGCGATCCTCGGCGACATCTACGACTACTGGCAGGATGGCGTCTTCGCAGACCTACCGATCGTGGTTCGTGGAGGGGTGTGGTCAATGATCGCCCCCTTCAAGCTATCGGAGGGCGAGCTTAGTGAGTAGTATCGGCCGGGCATGGCGCGAAAGCGTCATTCCCGGCCTTATATTTTAATCCCCAGTCGCGATTGACAAACTCGGTTTATGCTTCATAATTAAATATTAATTCGTGATTTCATTTAATGAATAATCCAGAGACCATGATCATGGCCATCAAAAAAGAAATTTTATTTAAAGATGGCTATTTTGAAGGATTTCGAGAGAAGAATATTCTCGATTATGAAGCCCAGATTTTAGCTAATTATAGTTATTATCAACGTACGGCCGTGGAGCATGATAAAAATCTGAAACAGCCGATTGGTTACGCGGTCATAATTAATCCAAAATTAAAAAAAGTTTTCGCTTATCAACGCGCGAATAAAGAAAAAGAATATAGCGAAAAAAGATTATGGGGCCGTTGGTCTTGGGGTGTTGGCGGACATGTCGAGAAAGATGATTTAGAAAAAGGCAACCCCATTAGAATTAGCACCCTAAGAGAAGTGGAGGAAGAAGCTGGATTAAACGCCAAAGAACAAGATTTAGATATTTTGGGCTATATTAATAACGATACTGACGATGTAGGCAGCGTTCATATTGGTATTTTGTATGTTTTAAAAACAGACTTGGAAGAGTTTAAATCAACCAACCAGGAAATTATCACGAGCGGAATGAAAACAATTGAAGAATTGGAAGAAATTATTAATTCACAGAATTATCAAGTTGAGGAATGGGCAAAAATATCTTGGCCGGTTATCAAAAATTATTTAAAAAATTAATTTGTAATGTAAATTTATAATATATGGCCTATAGTAAGTGTAAAAAATGCGGCATGCCGCTAAAAAATGAAGAAGGCGCCGAAGATAGTTGCGCTTGTAATCAAGATCTTTGTAAGTATTGTTGCGAGTGCAACTTCGGCTGCCAATGTGGCTGCAAGGAAGAAAGTGAAGGACGAAACGACACGAATGAAAGCGATGACTTTCAAAACAACGTAGAATAACCCGGAGGACCGGAGGAAAAGAAAAAAAATAACAAAAATACTAAAAATTTTAGTAAAGATTTTGTTTTTTACGAAAAATATTATGAAGATTAAATTTTGGGGCGGAGTAGGGGAGGTTACCGGTTCAAATCATCTTTTAGAAGATCAAAATAATAAAATTTTGATCGATTGCGGTATGTTTCAGGGCGCCGACCAGGCTTTCGAAAAAAATAGCGCCGATTTTTCATACGACCCTCATGAAATTGAGGGTGTTTTAATTACTCATGCCCATATCGACCATATCGGTCGTTTACCTAAGTTAGTTAGAGACGGTTTTGATAAAAACATCTATTCTACGGCGCCCACCAAGGATATGGCTTATCATCTTTTGCTGGATTCTTATGCGATTATGAGCAAAAACTTTGCCACCAAAAATATGGTTATTTATGATGAGGCCGACATTGCAAAAACGATGTCTTTATGGAAAGTTGTGCCATATCACCATAAATTTTCTATTAAAAATTTTGACATAGAATATATTGACGCCGGTCATATTTTAGGTTCAGCGTCGCTGAGAATAACTTCAGGCAATAATAAAATATTATTTTCCGGCGATTTGGGTAATGTACCTTCGCCAATAGTAAAAGATACGGAATATTTTACTGAATCAGCCGATTACGCATTGCTTGAATCGACCTATGGCGCTAGGATTCATGAATCAGCCTCCAATAGAAAACAATTATTGAAAGACCACATCATCGATGCTGTTCGTAAAAAATCTGTTTTATTAATTCCGGCTTTTGCCATGGAACGTACACAAGAATTATTATATGAAATTAACGATATGGTAGAAAAAAAAGAATTGCCCGCCGTGCCGATTTTTGTTGATAGTTCGTTATCTATTAAATTAACTAAAATCTACGATAAATATTCAAGTGATCCAAATTTTTTCGACCAAGAAGCCATAAAATTAATTAAAGCAGGCGACGATATTTTTAATTTTGCCGGTTTAACATATACTCCGACCGTTGAAGAATCGAAAAAAATAAATGATTTTCCGGCGCCCAAAGTCATTATTGCCAGTTCAGGTATGAGCGAAGGCGGTCGCATTATTCATCATGAAGTCAGATATTTACCTGATCCCAATGCCACGATTTTGTTTGTCGGATTTCAAGCGTATGGCTCCAAAGGCAGGCAGGTTTTAGATGGAGCCAAAAAAATACAAATTTTAGGCCAAGAGATAGATATTAAAGCGCAAGTTAAAAAGATTGGCGGATATTCTGCTCATGCTGATCAACCCTTGCTTTTAAAATGGGCAAAAGAATCTAAGAATGGCTTGAAGAAAATGTTTATTACCCATGGCGACTTGGATCAGGCTCAGATTTTAGCTAAAAAAGTCAACGACGAGACCGGCGTAGAAACAATTATTCCTGGATTTGGCCAGACCATCGAATTATAAATTATTTATAAGAAAGCCGCCCCGGTTAAGGGGCGGCAGTAAACATGGACGGGGATTGACCTCTGTGGCGGACCCGTGTCCGGGTTTGTCTGGGCCGAACGAGCGGGGAGATGGGGCAGGCGATCATCTTCTCTTGATAGTATCTTGAGCAAGTAGCGCAGCAGGACTTAAGACATTTGTTGGTCTTGGGGCATCCTTTTGCCAGGTTACATCCTTCGCAGCATGGATGTAGTTTGCCACCACAGCCAGCAGGGTTACTGTCCATAGGAGAGCCTCCATAGTTTGGCATATCTATAGCTTAATACTATTTTAGAGGTTTGTCAATTATTTATTTATATATTTATTTTACGACACTTGATAATTTAATTATCTTTTTTTGTTTATTTTAATAATCAGATTTTTAATAAAAGAGGCTTAAGTTTTATTAAAATCATTGTTAAAAAGGGGAAACATGGACTAAACCGATAAAATCGAGCATATCTGATAAATAACTGAACTTAGATACATATCCTTGATCTATTACCTATGTGCCCTACAATTTTAAAAAATTTTTATAATAAAGTTGAGATAGATATCAAGAATAGAGCAGTGAAAAACAAAAAATATTTTTTTAATAAAATAGATGGAGTATATATCATCTTTTAAGGTTAAAAAACAAACAAAATAGGCCTTTTATTAGAAGACCTATTTTGTTGAAGATCCTGACTTGGCTTCGTAAAAGGTATATTGTGCGACGCTGTATATCTAGAAAAACCTTATATCCCCTTTAATATATGGGGGGGGGTTATTTTATTTCGACTGATTGGTCGGTGGTGACTGCTTTGGCTTCTACGATTGACCAAATTTTGAAATATTGGGTCGTAAACCAGATGCCGAAAAGGAAAATCATAACAACCAGAATCGTGAGAATGATAACGGCTAAACTGGAGTCCATGGGTTTATGCCACCAGCCATAAGATGAACCGACAATGCTTGGATACTTAGTACTGCGATAGTCCCCGCTTCCAAAGGTCATGGTAATGTATTTATTAAATTAAATAGTTTAAAGGATTAGTCGGGATACCATTTGATCTTACCTCAAAATGTAAATGTGGTCCAGTGCAAAAGGGTCCAGCGCCAGGAGTGCCAGGAATGCCACCAGTACGGCCAATAGTAGATCCTCGTTGAACATATTGCCCTTCGCTTACATAAATCGCGCTGACGTGGCCATAGACGGTTGAAATGCCGTCTCGATGGACTAACATAATATAGCTATACCCCATTCCGGCGTTTACGGCCTTAGCAACATAACCGGAAGCCGGTGCGCGAATGGCTGTGCCATGTGCAACGCGTATATCGATAGCTGGATGTTGACCGATTGACCTGATAAAAGGATATTCTGGATCATGAAAACTTGTAGTAATGACATTTTGAGGAACCGGCCAAGATAAAACCAATGGTCCCCCACCCTCTTCGAGGTTATTAAGCATTTCTTGATTTTTTTGGTCGGCAATCTTTTTTCTAAGCAATTGTTCGGCGGTGGCCATGTCTCGTTCGGCTTTTTTTTGTTCACTAACGGCTTGCGCCAATAAGGCCTGGTATTTCCATTCAGCGCCTCGAGTTTGGGTTAATAAATTATTTTCCGCCTGGCGCTCTAGCGAAGATTGTTGTTTTTGTTGAACTAAATCCTGCTTGAGATTAGAAAGAGTTTGTTTTTTTTCTTGCAGAGCATTTTGTTGAGTCTCCAATCCGTCTTTAATCAGTTTCATTTTTTCCAGATTGTCTTGTAAGTTGCCCTGCAGATCTTCGAGATACTTTGCTTGATTTAAAAATTCAGAAATATTACCGTTTAATAAAAATATTTCCAAAGAATTTTTATTGTCATTCTGATTAATCATTTGCAACATAGTGATCAATTGCTCTTTTCGCACATCAATCTGATCATATTGATTATTGATTTGTAACTCTAAGCTTTGTATTGATAATTCTGTTTCGGTAATAGATTCTTGTTTTTCTTTAATAGCTGCATTAGTTTTGGCAATTTGATTATCTAAGATGCTGATTTGATTTTTTAAAGTCGTAGCCTGTTTTTGCACCTGATCGATTTTATCTTGATATACTTTTTGTTGTTCCTGCAATTGTTTTATCTTGGCATTTTGTTGCTCTATCTGTTTTTGGAGATCATCGACCGGCGAAGCATAAGCAAAATGATTTGTCGACAATAAAAAAAAGCCGCAACAAAATATAAATATAATGAAAAACGCTTTTTTCATTTTAAATAATAGTAAGAAATATAATTTTAACTCATTAAATTAAGCTTGTCGAGGGCCAAATCAATACGTCGGATAGCCTCAGAAAAACCAAGAACTTCGGCAATTTCTGCAGGCGGCGGCGATGATTTTTCGCCGGTCAAGGCGACCCTAAATGGCCAAAAAATATCACCCACTCCCCTATCTTTGCCAAGACAGTTTAATATATTTTGAACATTTTGCGCTTTAAAATTATTTGACGAAAGCTTATTTAAATTATTTTTAATTAATTCTAAATTGCTTTTCGTGGTGGCTACGTCACTTTTTTTCCAAATAAGTATTTGCGGATCATAATTTAATTCTTTAATAAAGAAAAATTTAGTTTTTTCAGGAATATCATTTAAGACTTTTAATCGTTCCTGCTCGAGCTTTATGATTTTTGATAACCACTTAATGTCTATTTTAATGCCAGAGCTTTTAATAAATATTTGCGATCCGTCTTGGCGAATAAAATCGGCATTAATAAGATATGGCAAACACAGCCTGGTCAGCTCCTCGGTGTTTTTTTTACGGATATAACAGCCGTTCATCCAATCAAGTTTTTCTAAATTAAAAATTGCGCCGGCCTTTTGCACCTTTTCAATAGAAAATTCTTTAATTAATTCTTTTAAAGAAAATATTTCTCTGTTATCGCCCGGATTCCAACCTAAGAGCGCCAAAAAATTTAAGAATGCTTCCGGCAGATAGCCTTTGGCTAAATAATCTTCTGCAGCTACGTCTCCTTGGCGTTTTGACAATTTCGAACGGTCGGGGTTTAACAGTAGCGGAACATGTCCGAAGCGCGGTAAGTCCCAACCAAAAGATTGATATATGAAAACATGTTTAGGCACGCTCGAGATCCACTCTTCGGCTCTTAGAACATGAGTGATGTTCATCAAATGATCGTCGATGACATTGGCTAAATGATAGGTCGGAAATCCATCTGATTTTATAATAACCGCGTCATCAACATCGCGATAATTAAATTCAATATCGTTGCGAATTAAATCTTTTATTTTCACTATCCCCTGCTCTGGTATTTTCAACCTTATAACATAAGGTTGCCCTGAGCGAAGTCGAAGAGCGACCTCTTCTTTATTTAATCTTCGGCAGCGTTCATCATACATCGGCGGAAGTTTTTTTGCCGTTTGTTTTTCGCGCATTTTATCCAACTCTTGCTCGGTACAAAAACAATAATAAGCGTTCCCCTCGTCTATTAATTTTTGCGCAAAATTTTTATAAATATCTAAACGCTGCGTTTGGAAGTACGGTCCTACTTTGCCCATTTCTTTTATTTGCTCCTTTTTATCAAGATATGGCCCTTCGTCCCAATCAAGCCCAAAATCTTGCAGGGTTTTTATTAAACTCTCAACTGCGCCAGAGACATATCGTTTTTGGTCGGTATCTTCAATACGCAGAAGCATTTTACCTTTATAGTGCCTGGCAAAAAGCCAATTAAAAAGAAAAGTGCGTAAGCTCCCGACGTGTAAATAACCGGTTGGAGATGGTGCAAAGCGGACTCGAACCATAATAAAATAAAAAATAATAAGCTAATTCAATATAATTTTATCACGAGCTAATTAAAAGGCAAATTATTTCGTGCTTTCTATTCTAGCCCATGGCTTATTAAAATCAGGACGAATAATTCTTTGTTCCCAAAAGATAATTAGCCATAAGTATAAGCGCGCTAAATACAATAAAATAGTCCACCAAAACTCTCGCAAGTTACTTGGATAAACGAATAAAAATTTAAATCCGCCAACCAGCTCGCCGTAAAAATTTCTTTCTTTATTAAGCGAACCTATCTTTTGTTTATAGCCGCCGGTAGATCGTTTTTTTTGCAATAACCAATCTTTGAAATTATTGGGATATTTTACGTAAACGAATGCCTGTGGTATATATTCGATGCGATATTGTTTTACTCGAATCATTTGCGTTATTAGCCCGTCTTCTGATAGGGCGTTTTCGGGAACCAGCTCGAATAAGTTTTTACGAAATGCATAATAATAGCCAGAACATGGAAAAATCATGTTTCTTATTCTTAGCCAATGGGCGGCTTCGGTTAAAAAATGCGCCCAATAGCCAAAGATATTGTTTCTAGAATTAATCGGCAGAGGATGTCCGGTAGCGGCGCCAACAGAAGCGTTATCAAAACATGAAACTAAAAAATTCAGTGTATTCTCTCCTATCCAAACATCGCCATCAGTTAAAACCAAAATATCACCACGCGCCGCCTGAACGGCCAAATTAAGCGCCGCCGGTTTACCGCGGTGTTCATCTTTTATATATCTTATTTGTTGGTAACGGTCTATGAAGTTTTTGGCCACTTGCTCGCTTTCGGCGTCTGGACCGACGATTAATATTTCGTAATCAAAGGTCGGCTTCTGATTTAAAACGCAATTAATAGCATTAGCAAGCGTATCTTTTTCTTTATAGGTTGTAATAATAATGGAAACCATAAATTATTATAGCGGCATCAAAACTTATAATTAGCGAAAAATTAGTAATTGGTAGGAAATTTATTAAAGCAAATTAAATTTTTCTATAACAGAATATTTTGCGCCCGCCCTGCTTAATTCGCTTTTCATCAAATCAATAGATTCAATGGTGAAGTTTATTTTATCTATTTTTAGATCAGGCAAATTGAACTCAAAGGGATAATTTAGGCGCGCCAAAGTCAAGTGCATTTGCCATGGTCGATCGTCTATTTCAACTCCAAGAGGAATAAGCAATGCGCCAAGCTCGCGGCGCAATTCATATAAAATATTTTTTGCCGAAATTTCTTGATTGCCAACAAAGATAACACGCGGTTTTTTTAAGTTGGGAAATCCACCCAAATCAGTCAAACATAATTTAGTTTTAGAATATTTGTTGACCGTTTTTTCCATGATTTCTTTGACTTTTTCCACGCCTGTTTCGTTCAAATAACCCAAAAAATGCAAAGTTAAGTGTATTCCGGTCTCGTTTACCCATTTTATGGGTAAATCTTTATTGTTTGACTTGAGTAAATCAATAATTTTAGCCAAATAATCTTTGACGTTTTGTGGCAAATTAATCGCGATAAAACAACGAGTTTTGTGCCCTAGATCCATATTTTACATATATTATAACTTATAATCCACGCCTAGGCAAGAAGTTAACATTATTTTATTGTTTTTATGTGGTATAATATTAGTTATGAAAGAAGCGTTATTATATAAAAAATTAAAAAATCAAATCGTTCAATGCCATGTTTGCAATCATTATTGCGTTTTAAAAAGCGGTGCGCGCGGTCATTGCGGAGTCAGACTGAATGCGAACGGGAAGTTATATAATTTGACATATGGTAAATTAATTGCCTTGAACATTGATCCGGTTGAGAAAAAGCCATTATTTCATTTTATGCCTGGAACGCAGGCGCTGTCTTTAGCGACTATTGGTTGTAATTTTCAATGTCAAAATTGCCAGAATGCCGATATTTCGCAAGCGACCAAGCAGGACCAAGAAATTACCGGCGAAGAATGGCCAGCGCAAAAAATAATTGAGATGGCACTCAAAAAAAATATCACCAGCATTGCTTATACATATACCGAGCCAACCATATTTTTAGAATATGCGCTGGAGATTATGAAGCTGGCTCACCAAAATAAATTAAAAAATATTTGGGTTTCAAATGGGTATTTTTCTAAAGAAACATTTGGCCTTATTCGTCCATATTTAGATGCCATTAATATTGATTTGAAATTTTTTAACGATAAAATCTATCAAGATGTGTGTGGAGCGCGCTTAGAGCCGATCTTGAAAAACCTAAAACAAGTTTATAAAAATAAAATTCATTTGGAAGTCGCGACCTTGTTAATTCCCGGTTATACTGACAAGGGACCGCAGTTAAGAAATATAGCCAAGTTCATTAAAAATAAACTAAGTAATAGCGTACCTTGGCATATTTCTCGCTTTTATCCGGCATATAAAATGATTAACATTGAACCAACCACCCCCAATACAATTGATACGGCATATGAAATTGGCAAATCAATCGGTTTAAAATACGTTTACGTCGGTAATGTGGTTAACGATGTTCGAGAAAACACGATTTGCCCTAATTGCGGTAAATCTAATATTGTTCGTAGTGGCCATCAAATCAAGCGCCTAGATAAATGCGGACATTGTTATAATTGCAATTATGATTTAAGTATTTTTAAGTAACTGTGGATAAATTAGCACTCTTGCTTGACGAGTGCTAACATAGTAGTATAATATATATTAGTTGCCAAATAGGCAACTTTAAGTTATCATAAAATATGCCCAGTAACAAAACTTCACCAGTGTTCTTCTATTCTTACGTGCTCTATAGCCCCAAAGACGACCATAACTATATAGGTTATACCAACAATTTAAAAAAACGACTTCAAGAACACTGGAAAGGAGAAAGTTTTGCTACCAAGGGCAGATTGCCATTAAAATTAATCTACTTTGAGGCATCACTTCACCAAGAAGATGCCAAACAAAGAGAAAAATATCTAAAAACCACGGATGGTCGAAGGTTTTTAGCTAAACGATTAAAACACTATCGTACCAATAATGTTTGGCATCTTTAGTGAAGTTGTTGTTACTGGGTATGAATAATTTTACTATTAAAGCACAAGAAGCATTGCAAGATGCGCATAATATCGCCATGGAGTATGATCAGCAGCAAGTTGATACTCCTCATTTAATGTTAGCCCTAATCAGACAAGATGAGGGCGTTGTTTTGGCTATTTTTAAAAAATTAGGGGTTGACGTAGAGCGTTTTAAACAAGAATTAGAAAAAATTATTGAATATTTGCCTAATGTTAAAATTGGCGGCCCGGCCAACATTGCCGAAGTTTATATTACTCCCCTACTCCAACGAAGTCTATTTTTGGCCAACAAAGAAGCGGCCCGCTTAAAAGATGAATATGTTTCTACCGAGCACTTACTTTTAGGATTACTGGGGGTTAATTCCGTAGTAAAAGAATTAGCCAAGAAATTTAAAATAGATCCCGAGCAAATTTTAAAGGTTTTAGTAAGCGTGCGAGGCACTGAACGCATCACTGAACCGGAGCCCGAAGTAAAATATCAAGTTTTAGAAAAATATACAAATAATTTAACTGAAGCGGCCAGACAAGAAAAAATAGATCCGATTATCGGGCGTGATGAAGAAATCCGCCGCTTGATTCAGGTCTTATCTCGTCGAACAAAAAATAACCCAGTGTTAATCGGCGAAGCCGGCGTTGGCAAAACGGCCATTGCCGAAGGACTGGCGCAGCGAATAGTAAGCGGAGACGTTCCCGAGTCGCTCAAGAATAAAGAATTGATATCATTAGATTTAGGAAGTTTAATCGCCGGCACTAAATTTCGCGGTGAATTTGAAAATCGCCTCAAAGCCGTATTAAAAGAAATAAAACGCGCTGGAAATTATATATTATTTATCGACGAATTACATACATTGGTTGGCGCCGGCGCAGCCGAGGGCGCTATTGATGCGTCGAATATGTTAAAACCGGTATTATCGCGAGGAGAGCTGCATTGTATCGGCGCAACTACGCTAAAAGAATACCAAAAATATATTGAAAAAGATCCGGCCCTAGAACGCCGCTTCCAACCGGTATTAGTTATTGAACCGTCTATTGAAGATTCAACCGCTATTTTAAGAGGAATTAAAGAAAAATATGAAGTTCATCACGGTGTTAGAATAACCGACGATGCGATTGTCGCAGCCGTTAAATTATCTTCCCGTTATATTACTGATAGATTTTTGCCAGATAAAGCCGTTGATTTAATGGACGAAGCGGCTTCATCCCTTCGAATGCAAATCGAAAGTGAACCAGAGGAAGTTGATAAATTAAAAAGAAAGATTAAACAATTAGAAATAGAAAAAACAGCCATTAAGGGCGACAAGAGCGCTAAAGATAAATTAACAAAAATTAACAAAGAATTGGCAAATTTAAAGGAAGAATATTCCAAATGGGAGATA
This sequence comes from Patescibacteria group bacterium, assembly GCA_028715115.1. Lineage (NCBI taxonomy): Bacteria > Patescibacteria group bacterium. The sequence continues at coordinate 191,222 of JAQUSN010000002.1, forward strand.
AAATGGAAGACGGAAAAAGAAATTATTACGGCATTAAGAGAAATTAAACAAAAAATAGATGAACTAAAACAAGAAAAAGAAATTGCTGAACGTTATGGCGATCTACAAAAAGTTGCCGAGATAAAATATGGTCAAATCCCAGTTGCCGAAAAAGAAGCCATATCTCTCCACAAAAAACTAAATAATATCCAAAAAGAAAACAGAATTCTTAAAGAAGAAATAACCGCTGAAGACATTGCTAAGGTCGTAGCTCACTGGACCGGCATTCCGTTAACTAAAATGCTAGAAGAAGAAACCAGAAAGCTGGCTCGCCTGGAAGAAGAGATCCATAAAAGATTAATTGATCAGGAAGAAGCCGTTGTTTCTGTCGCCAATGCTATTCGTCGAAACCGCGCCGGCATTAGTGAAGAAAATAAACCGATTGGTTCGTTTATGTTCATCGGTCCGAGTGGCGTTGGTAAAACCGAATTAGCACGCGCTTTAGCTGAATTCATGTTCGACACAGAGCAGGCTTTGGTGCGACTTGATATGTCTGAATATATGGAAAAGCACACTGTTTCTAAAATGATTGGCTCTCCACCTGGCTATGTTGGTTATGACGAAGGTGGGCAATTAACCGAAATCATCCGCCGAAAACCGTATAGCGTAATTTTATTTGACGAAATAGAAAAGGCCCATCCTGACGTTTTTAATATTTTACTGCAAATATTAGACGATGGACGATTAACCGACGCTAAAGGTAGGGTTGTTAATTTTAAGAATGCGATAATTATCATGACCTCTAACCTAGGCTCTGAATTAATACAAGAACAAGCCAAGCGATCTGACTTCGGGTTTACGTCGGAAAAAGAAGACAATGGCTATAAAATAATCAAAGATAAAATATTTTTCAGGTTAAAAGAATATTTTCGCCCCGAATTTTTGAATAGAATCGATGAAATTATTGTTTTTAAGGCTTTAAACAAAGACGATATCAAAAAAATCGTCGACTTACAACTAAAACGTCTGGAGAAAAGGTTGACGGAAAAGAAAATAAAGTTAATAATTAATAATGACGTTAAAGACCGATTAGCCGAACAAGGATATGACCCTGTTTTTGGCGCTCGCCCGTTGAAAAGACTGATCCAAAGGGAAATTTTGGACAGATTAGCCATGGAAATCGTCAGTGGCAGAATAATTGACGGACAAAAAGTAAAAGTAACCTTAAAAAATAAAAAGATTACCCTAGAATGAATAGCCAATTAGGCAAAAAATCAATCGGCATTATCGCTTTATTGTTGTTTTTTGCAATTCCTAATTTTTCGTTTGCTCTGACTTTTGACCCTAATTATATTATTTCAGATCACGAATTAACGAATTGGCAAAGCGCGACCAAAGACGAAATAATAGGATTCTTAAAAGGAAAAGGCGGTGCCTTGTCAGCATATTATACTTCTGATTTAGATAATCAGGTTAAACATGCCGGAGAAATAATTTATAATGCCGCCACAAGATACCAAATTAATCCCTTAGTCATTGTAACGATTGTCCAAAAAGAGCAAACCCTTGTAACTCGCCAAGCCATAAAGAGCACGCAATATGATTGGGCTACCGGCTTTGCTTGTTATGACAACCGCAACCCAGTTAGCCGTTTTAGCGGTTTTACCATTCAGGTAGACAGAACCGCCTGGCGTTTAAGATATTTTTTGGAACATCCTTGGGAATTTACTTATCGAGCCGGACAAGTGTATAAAATTAGCGGCCGAAAAGTCAGACCGCAAAATTTGGCTACCGCCGCTTTATATAATTATACTCCATATATAAATGGTAATAAACTTTTTTGGCAAATTTGGCAATCATGGTTTGCCAAAAAGGGATCTTTACCTAACGGCAGTTTAGTCCGGGCTTATGGCGAAAAAGGAGTTTGGTTGATTCAAAATAATTTACGCCGCCCATTCTATTCTCGAGCAGTATTTTTGGCCAGTTATAGTTTTAGTAAAGTTAAAGAAATACCAAAAGAAGAATTAAATAGATATGAAGTTGGCGAACCGATGAGCTTTTCCAATTATTCTTTATTAAAGGCTTCTGGCGGCGAAGTATTTTTACTAGTAGACGGTTATCGACGGAAAATTGCCAGCGATGCGCTGCTTAAAGAGATAGGATTTTTACCCCAGGAAATTATTCCAGTTGAACAGACCGATCTATTGCAATATCCCGAAGGTAAAACAATTGCTACTCCCTACCCTTCAGGAGCAATATTGCAAGACAAGGGTACGAATTTGATTTACTATATTCAAGAAAATCTCAAATATCCTATTATTGACGAAGTTATTTTGTATAATAATTTTCCTTATGATCAGATTATAGATAGCAACACCGAAGAATTAGCTAATTTCATTACCACAGAACCCCTGAGACTGCGAGATGGCACATTGGTAAAAAACAGTTATAGTCCCGCAATATATGTAATTGCTCAAGGCAAAAAAATGCCTATCGCTAATATGGAAACGTTTGACGCTTTGGGGTATAATTTAAATAATGTTTTATATATTAACGACGCGGTGCTTAATCTTCATCCCGCCGGTGACATTTTGGACATTAAGAATATTAGTAGGTTATAATAAAATATTATGATTTCTTTTGCGGCAATTACTCCGCACCCGCCGATTATTATTCCCGACATTGGGAAAGATAATTTAAGTTTGGCTAAGAAAACAATTGAAGGCATGGAAAAACTCGCCAGGCGGCTTAAAAGGGCCAATCCGGATGTTATTATTGTTATTTCTCCTCACGGAACTATTTTTGCTGACGCATTTTCTATAAATTTATCGGAAAAATATAAGGCTGATTTTAAACAATTTGGCGACGTTAGCACCAAATTAAATTTTTCCGGAGATGTTGTTTTGACTCATAGAATTTTTGAAAAACTGGAGGCCAAAATGCCGGTAATGATGTTGAATAATCCCAAACTTGACCATGGCGCAGCGGTTCCGTTATATTATTTAACGCAACACATTAAAAATTCTTCTATCATTCCGATCGGCTACTCATTATTAAGCTATCAGGATCACCTCGATTTTGGACAAAAAATAAAGGAAGAAATATTTTTATCCGATAAAAAAATAGCTATCATCGCCTCCGGTGATTTGTCGCATCGCTTGACCTTTGACGCACCGGCTGGTTATAATCCAAACGGAAAAATATTCGATGATAAACTTATTTCGTTATTAAAAACTAAATCGTGGAAACAAATATTAGATTTAGATCAAGGATTAATCAATGACGCAGGAGAGTGTGGCTTAAGGTCGATTTTAATTTTACTGGGCATAATAAAAAATCTTAATTATAAACCGGAATTATTATCCTATGAAGGACCATTCGGCGTCGGTTATCTGGTTATGAATTTCAAACTTTAATCACATATTACACACATTAATTATACAAAAAATAGGTGCCATAAACACCTATTTTTGTATTTAAAATAAGTCAATTTATTTAATTTTGTAAATCCAAATCTTTTTCAAGGCCTCTTTAGCCGCACTTAAATGTAAAATACTGCTAGTGTAAAGAGTAAACAATACATCGCCAGTCTTAACCGGTTCCTTGATCATTTTATGAAAATATATTCCGGCGGTTTTTGTACCCGGAGCGCCAAGCAATCGGCAGATTTCAACTAGATTTTTATTATGCACCTCGGTTATTCTGCCGGTTTTATGCGCGATAATATCAAGTTTTATCTTGCCTTGTTTTATTTGTTCAGAATCCAGAGGCTTACCGCCTTGAATAGTGATAATTTGTTTCATTTTTTTCCAAGCATTGCCATTAATTAAGGCTTTGCGCGAAAAATAAGAACCCAACCCTTTCTTGACCTTGCCGGTTAATTCTAATAATTTGCCTGCTAATAAAATAGACTTTTCTTCTAGGTCAATCGGCCGATTCTCTTTTTGTTGTAAAACGCGTAAGACGTCTCTGGCTTCAAGTGTCGGACCAATACCCTTGCCAATCGGGCCTTTAACCGATTTACTGATAATAATTTTTATTTTAATATTAAATTTTTTAGCTAAAAATAGGAATAAGTTAGCAATTTTGCGAGCATCTTTCATATTTGTTACTTTGGCGGTCGGTCCGACCGGAATATCTAAGATTAAATGAGTAACTCCTTCGCCCACCTTCTTCGCAATAATTGAAACAATCATTTTATTATATAATTCAATCCCGAGCTTATAGACAATGCTTAAAATTCGATCATCGGCTGGCGCAATGTCTTCGGCGCCCCAAACCAAGAAAGCGTTTGCTTTTTTAATAAACTTTTGTAAATCTTTGGCGCCGAAAGTTACGGGTGCTAAAACTTCGAACGTATCAGCAGTGCCAGCCGCCGAAGTAACGGCCCTGGTTGATGTTTTGGGAATAATAATGCCGTAGCTGGCGATTATTGCCACGATAATTGGTGTAACTCGATTCCCAGGAATACCGCCAATAGAATGTTTATCGACGACAATATTGCCAAATCGAAAAATTTTTCCGGTATAAGCGATGGCTTTTGCTAAATAGAATAATTCTCGCCGAGATAAACAAGTGCTCTTTGAAAAAGCGCCGGCGACAAAAAAGGCCATTTCAGCATCATCTAATTTATATTCTACTACGTCGTTAATAATCGAATAAATTTCTTTATAAGATAATTTTTTGCCCAATATCTTTTTTTGGATAGCCTTTATAGATTCTGAATGAGTTGATAGGGTGAGTTGAATTAATTTATTATTTTCAAATCGGCACTTATTAATAATATCTTCAAATAATCCAATTTGACCCGGCTTAACCATGCTGTCGGTAATATCGACAATAACCTCTCTAGTGTGTTTGCCCCAGCGCAATAATAACTGATCGCCGGCCCTTAGGCCATTTCTTTGCGCATCGGCATTATTAATAATCACCACCCAAGGACTGCCTGTTTCGATATCTAGTTTTTTGACGCGAAGGAAAAAGAAATTTTTCATAATATTATCTATAAATTACTTTTATTTTTCCAGTAATCGAGGGCGACTTTTAGTTCAGGACGGGTTTCGGCAAATTTCTCTAGCGGGATATGGCTCATGGCCGCTTCAACAGAAGCGCGAGCAGCCTTAGCGCCAGCATAAGTGCCGTCCGGATGGCCATGAATACCGCCGCCAAAATTTATAATAAGGTCTTTGCCTAATATTTTCATCAATCGAGGCGTTAAAGCCGGATGCAATCCGCCCGAGGCGATAGGCATAACCGGCTTAATCTTACTTAAATCTTCTTTCAAGCTATGGAAATGCCCCCAATCTTCCTTTAATAAATTATCAATATCGGTTACTTCAGACTTTTCGCCTTCCATTTTACCAACTACGGTTCCGGTGTGGAGCTGATCAATGCCGGCCAAGCGCGATAGATGGGCAATCACCGACATAGCAATGCCTTGATTTTTGCTACGAGTAAAAGTCGAATGTCCCGCTCGATGACCATGAATAATCAGCCCTAAGTTTTGCGCTCGCAACTCTTGAATCGAAGAAAAGCCGGTGCTTACAATATCAATCATGGCACAAGTACCGCCCATTTTTTTAATATACTTAGCTCGCTTAATCATTTCACTGGTTGGAGCCGTGACATTAAAAGCACAAACCTTTTTTTCGCCGGTTTTTATTTCTGCCTTTTTTGCTAAGGCTAAAGTTAACTTTACCCGTTTAGTAAAATGATTAAAGTCTTGATCTGTTAAATTTTCATCATCTTTAACCAGGTCTACTCCACCCCTAAAACAATCATAAGCGCACATGGCGTGTCCGGCAGCGGATAAACCCAACTTCGGCTTAACAATGGCGCCGACTAAAGGACGATTATATATTTTTAATATTTTTCTAATGCCGGGAATGCCAAAACGCGGCCCAAGAAAAGAGTTAACATATTTTTTAGGAAAATATACGTCTTCTAGGCGAAGATGATCGACTATTTTCATGCTAAATATATTTCCAGCGCAACCTGATAAAAATTGCGGCAAGTTGCCTAATTCAAAAAGCCTTAATGGATAAGCAATTTTTATTATTTTGCTTTTTGGATCTAAATAAAAAACCTTAGCGGCTAAGTTATCTTTCATTTTTTGCGTCAGAGTAATTAATTCCGTCCAAGTACCAATGGACGATTCAGCGGCTACGGCTACGGCTGCCTCGGCAAACTTCGCGCCTTTGGCCGGCTCTAGGCGAAAAGTACAAATTATAAACCTTTCCCAACCCGGCCTAAACCTCGGCTCTAGATAGCCACCGAACTTTAAATACTCTGATTTTGGCATAGATTTATTTAATTAAAATATTAAATTTTTTAAGTTCTTTTTTTAATTTTGGATAAGTAGTTAAATGAATCGAATGCATACCAAGTTGGCGTGGCGGCAAGACGTCGTCGCCCAATTTATCGCCAATCATTATCGCCTCTGATGGTTTGCACTTAGCTATTTTTAATAATTTTCTATAAATTTTTAAATCAGGCTTAATTACACCAACCTGGAAAGAGAATAAAGGATAATCAATATAATCTAAAATTTTAGTCTTTTTAATCTGTTTTATGGCAAAAATACTACTATTGGATATTAAAGCCGTCTTATAATTTAATTTATGAAGTTGTTTAAGTAACTGAATAGTATAAGGATAAAGCTCTGTTTTTGCCTCAGCTTTGTCTCTAATATTTATTAATAAATCAATATTTTCCCTAGTTTCTAATAGGCCCATATTATGGCAGAGATTTCTGTAGGCCCTATATTTAGATTTCCATCTTTTTGTTTGTAATGATGATTCAAATATCTTAATAAATTTATCCTTAGGAATATTTAAAGCAGTTTCTTCTAAAATTTTAGATGTACTACTATAAGGAACTTGCCGATATGCCAGAGTTTTCCATAGATCGAAGATGACTAATTTTATCATAATATCTCTGGATATAATTTTCTGACATACTTTTTTATGTCTTTTGGCTTAACAATGCCAACCTCGCAAATTATACCGGTTATCCAGTCGGCTGGAATTAAATCAAAGGCAAAATTAATAATTTTTAAATTTTTAGGCGCACTGGGCCAAACTTCTTTAGGAGACCTTCTTTCTATTTTTATCCAAGAATGATGATAAAATTTTAATAATGGCGCGACAACATATAAAGGAGATTTTTCGAGATATGCCGCGGCAGAAATAGCATGGCTGCCAATCTTATTGATAACTGATCCATCAGCTAAAATGGCGTCAGCGCCGATAACTATTTTTTCCATAGCTAAATATTTACCGGAATATCTAGAAATTAAAAATCCAGCCGAAGAATCGGTGACCATAGTAGTATTAAGATGAGCCTTCAAAAAATCTTTACTGGTTTCGCGACCCTGAAACAATGGCCTGGTTTCGGTATTGAATACTTTTATTTTTCGTCCATTTTTATGCGCGTCAATGATGGTTTGAATGGCGAGCCATGAATGACAATGAGTCAAAACATCGTCGCCATCTTTAATAATTTTTCTGCCAAAAGGTATAATTTTTTTACCAGCATCGCTTATTAATAAGATTATCTTATCGCAAGCAATATCAAGGCAGTCTTTTGCCTCGACGACGTTATTTATTTTATTTTTTTCTACGCTCTTTATAATAAATTTTACGCTATTTTGCGCCAACGGCTCGGTAGGTCTGGCAGAAATTAAAAAATTGGCAGACTTTTTTAGTTCTTGTTGCCAATTTTTTAAATTATTTGTTTTACTGCTTAAACCGCACTTGCGTAAAGACGAAATAACCGCCATGGCCACTGCTGTAGCGCCTTGAATTTTTAATTTTTTTATATTATTAAAGGTATTATTAATTTGCTTATTCATAAAGGTGTTTATGGTCTTAAATAATTATTATTGTCAGTGAACATTAACCCGCTTCGACTCTATTGAGCGAGGCGAGTAATACAGGACTTTAGTATAGCATATTTATTTGCCAAAAACAAGAATTTTGCTAAAATAACCATATGGATAAATACGTTGAATTAGCAAGAAAATCAATAGAATACTACTTTATACACAAGGCCTTAATGCCGATACCGATTAATTTACCCAAGGACATGGTAAATAACAAAGCCGGAATATTTGTTTCCTTACATTCCAAAGACGGATCATTGCGTGGCTGCATTGGAACAATTTTACCTGGCGAAAAAACATTAGCAAATGAAATAATTTCTAATGCCGTTTCAGCCGCATTTTATGATAATAGGTTTTCACCTCTGGTACAGAGCGAATTAAAAGATCTCGATATTTCTGTTGATGTTTTAACCGAGCCAATAGCAATTAATACTCCGGACGAATTAGATGTTAAAAAATATGGCGTTATTGTTAAAAATAAAAATGGCCAATATGGAGTTTTATTGCCGGATATTAGCGGTGTTAATTCTGTAGAACAACAAATAAGCATCGCCGCTCAAAAGGCGGGAATTGATCTTGAAAAAGATAAAATATATTTATATCGTTTTGAAGTTATTCGTCATCATTAAAATTATGGCCGAGAAAAAAATCAAAAAAAGCAAAAAAATAAAAAAAGATTTAAAAGAAACCGACATCCAACAAGTCGTTAATCATTATTTTTATAGCAAGGGGTTAACTTTAGGCGAGATTAAAGAGAACGCTAAAAAACAAAAAATAATTTATTCCCGATTTACCAGACCGGCTAAACAACTTTTAGATTTAGCTGGTTCAGTTGAACAGGCCAAAGCAGCAATTGATCGCGTCGCCGAGTGGGCAAAATCTCGAAAACTAGATTATGCCATCGAAACTATTTTCAAAAAGTGGCTGGAGCTGGATCGCTTACAGCCGAAAGAAATTGTTAAAAAACCTTTTTGGCAAGGCAATCGCATGGTTTGGAGCGATACTAAAAAAAGATGGTACGTAGTTAATGACGATGGCGAGTGGCTTGAGTTTGACGGACAAGAATCAGAGATAGAATGGCGCATTCAAAAATAAAACTCCATACCAAATATTCTTTATATATATTGAAAGTAATAATAAAAATTTATATATCAATCAATTTTATAGAAATATAAAAATAATTTGGTGTAGAGTAAATCATGAATAATAATTTAAAAATTGTATTTTGGGGAACACCGGAATTTGCGGCGATTATTTTAGACAAAATGATTAGCGCGGGCTATAAGCCCATGGCTATAGTAACCGCGCCGGATAAACCGATTGGCCGAAAACAAACTATACTCCCTTCTTTGGTAAAAAATTTAGCTGTCAAAAATAATATTACCGTCTTTCAACCGGAAAGAATAAAAAACAATGATACATTTTATCAACAGCTTAAGGGTCTAAAGGCTGATTTATTTATAGTTGCTGCTTATGGACTGATTATTCCCGATAAAATACTACATTTGCCTAAATATAGCGCTTTGAATATTCACCCGTCTTTATTGCCTAAATATCGAGGATCATCCCCTATTCAGGCTGCTATCTTAAATGGGGACAAAGAAACAGGTACAACCTTAATGTTAATGGACGAATTAATGGATCATGGCCCGATTATCGCTAATGATAAATTAAGTTTGGCTGGCGATGAAACCTGCGAAACTTTAACCGCAAAATTAGCCGAATTAAGCTCTAAATTATTAATCATTACCATCCCGAGCTGGATCGATAATCGCATAATTCCGACTCCGCAATACCACGATCAATCTACTTACACAAAAATAATCGACAAAAAAGATGGGCGCATTGATTGGCACGCACCAGCCATAGAAATAGAAAGGGCTGTTCGCGCTTACTGGCCATGGCCCACCGCTTATTCTGTGATTAAATCAACTGATAAAAATATAGATCAAAAGAAAATTAAAATATTAAAAGCAAATATTTTATCTGAAAAATCTGATTATCCATGTGGTACAATAATTAAAATTGATAAAAAAATAGCCGTAGCAACCGGCCGCGGTTTATTAGAAATAATAGATGTGCAGTTAGAAGGTAAAAAAGTAATGACCATTAACGATTTATATAATGGCCATCCTCAAATAGTTGGTTCGCTTTTTTTATAAATATTTCGCTCCGCTTCAGCTGATCTTATCTAACGGAGCGTTTTTTAATTACAAAAATTAACACAACAATTAATAATATGATTATAGCAAGAAGTAGATATGTATTTAAAATATTTTTAGCCGGCTTGATTGATTCTATGGTTTCATTGCCGGCTTTATCAACGGCTTTAACTTGAATGACTTGTTTTAAGGTTTGATTTTTCAAGACATAAGGGCTGTCTGTTTTTTGCCAACCGCTTACGCCTTCTTTTACTTCGAAATAGTCAACTCCGCTTTGCTTATCTATGGTCGAAAACACAATATACCATTTATTATCAAACATTAACGGATCGCGCTGCAGTTCAATCGTAAACGCTTCGGGCGTACTCTTATCGGCAGATAATTCTTGCTGCCACTGATCAATTGGCTGACCAACAGATTGGGGTAAAATATTTATAAGAGCTGGTTCAAGAGTTAGTTTAGCGAGCGTAGCCAAACCATCGTTTAAATATACTTGAGAGTTGTTAGAAAATTGGATTAAATTATTGTCAGATGCTTTTTTTGCTTGAAAAATAATTTTTAACAATAAATTGCTCGGACCGGGATCGCCATTAATTTTACCCGAATACCCATTTGGAATTCCACCACTAAAACTAATTAATCCGTCTTGATTATTAATTGAAGGTTGATATGGAATAATTGTGAGGATCGAGTTACCAAAAGACACATCTTTCACCATTAAAACATCGACTGGAAAATTTATATAACCCTCGATAAAATTAATAATTTCATTATTATCAAGATTAATTCTAGCCATGACAACGAACTCCTGGCCATTTTCATGAGAATTATTACTTGGGTCAAAATATAAAACAGCGGCTTGTGAAGTTTTAACCAATAAAAGCGAGAAAAATATACACGCCAATATTAAAATGAGATTTTTCTTCATAATTTTACCCGGTCCAATAATATAATAAAATACTTAAATCTCGATAATTAACAACACCGTCTTTGTTTAAGTCAGTGTTTGTATTTTTAGGCTTACTCCCCCAATTATATAATAAAATAGAGACGTCGACAAAATTAATTTTATCATTTTTTACACTTTCTTCTTCGTATACCTTGGTTATAAAGTCACAATTCAAATTAAAATTAGCGCAACCTTCGGTGTTTTTCTTTTTTGGCAATGGCGTTGACGGATCTAAAACGCTGAAGAAAAGAGTTTTAGAAAAATCGGTCATAACACCATCGCTACTATATGCCTTAGATTTGGTAGTGTGTTCTCCTAAGTCTAAATTGTCTGTATCTAAATCATAGAAATATGCTCCAACTTTATCGGCGGTAAGACTTTCTATAATAGGATCATCAGAATATACATATATATTTACCTTACTATTAGGAAGCGTTTGACCAAGAATTCCGACAGTGTCTCCTTTATGTACCGCGTCAGTCGTTAAATCAATGGTTGGCGGTAAAAATATATTAGAAATGGTTGTAGTCATATTCTTAATAATATCAACCGTAAAACTAAAAGTTTGCGATCTTCGACCCTTGCTATCTTCAGTCCATAAACTAAATGTAGTTACGCCTGAAGTTGTGTCGGCTATTTCAAATTTAAAATTAGCCTGGTCATCGGCAACAAGCAGTTGGACGACTCGCCCATCACGCAAGAGAGTGACATTACTTTTTGGATAAGCCCATCCCTGAACAATAACCGTCGTTTTTTAATTTTGATTCTTTTCACCTTCGCCCCCACCACCTCCTCCTCCGCCACCTCCTCCACCAGTTCGACACTCAGAAATATTAAAAGTGCAATTATTGTAACAGCTCAGTGTTCCGTAAGAATAACCCTGAGTAACACAGGTTTGGCTGTCTAGATCAGTACCATCGCACTCTTCGCCATATTCTTTAACATTATTACCGCAGACAGAAATAACCACCTGAACATTAGTAGAAACATTTTCAGCTTGAGCTTTGTTTAAATAATAAATAGGACTTAAAAGAAGTCCTATCGCGATAGAAATAATAAAAAAAGTTTTAAATTTTATAGATTCCCGAAATAACATACATAAATTATTTTCTATGCCGCTTTATCTTTTTAATAATAATGATTAGGAAGGCAACAATAATTATCAGCGCTCCTAAAATAATTCCGTAGAACCAAATGGGTTTATCTTTTAAACCTAGGGTAGCAAAAATATCGCTAAAATCTGACTTATCAGGCGGTAAAGTTCCTTTGGGCAAAACGCTTAATGTTAATTCGCCTTGTTTAACCAAATCGTCCTTGTTAAAGATTTTAAAATAAGCCAGATAACTTCCGGCCGATAGTTGATGATTAAATTTAGCGCTAATTTTTTCAGTTTGAAATAAATCTACTTTTTTAATGCCATTATAATTGGTGAGTGAAACTATCAGATTGGTTTTTGTCTGATCATAGATATCTAAAACTACTTTAGACGGAGCTGTTTCAATACTACCGGTATTTTCTAGGTTCATCCATAATTCAATCGCCCTATTCTCTTCTGTATCATTAATTCCCACATTTCTAATTGCGCGCCTAAAGCAATATTAACCTTACCCTTGTCTGGATTAATAGGCGACGTTTTGATTCTTATATTACCTTTATAGTCGCCAAAAGATGCGTCATTGGGAACTTTCACAATTACAATGATTGGA
>JAQUSN010000002.1:203999-308640 GCA_028715115.1 Patescibacteria group bacterium
TTGCGCGCCTAAAGCAATATTAACCTTACCCTTGTCTGGATTAATAGGCGACGTTTTGATTCTTATATTACCTTTATAGTCGCCAAAAGATGCGTCATTGGGAACTTTCACAATTACAATGATTGGAATTTGCTCTTTGCCGACTGGCAAAATAAAATTATTTCCCTTATCAACGGATATCCAGTCTTCGGCGCCCGGCACATTGATCGAAACTTCGGCATTTAAAGCTTCGGGCGCTTCACCTCTAATCAATAAGATGTCTGCTTTATAGGTGGAACCTCGAAGTAAGTTGTCATTATTAACATAAGGCGGGGCTATACCAAAACCAGCATGAACAACATTTACGTTAATCAATAAACACGAAATAACAAATGTTAGTAATAGTAATTTTTTAATCATGTTGCCGATAAATCCAGGATTAAACTAAACCAAAATTATTACCAGTCCACTGATTCGCCGGTTTTAGCAGTAATGGTATTACTACCGGTATATTCATCACTCGCCTGACCTGAAGGCACTCTTAATTTCCAATAAGTATTATCAGTAGCCGGAGTACCGGTAATCGTAGTTTTTGGGCAATTGTTTTCGGCTTCGGTCGGAGTATCAGATAAAGCTACGCCGCCACCGCTATCCCAGTCAAAATCTTGAGTAGTTAAATGATATTTTTGCTGACCAATGTCAATATCATCGCTGTCGGCACAGGTTGGATAATCGTTACAAAGCTTCGTGCCAGACAAATTTTCATCCAAACCAACGTTGCCAGTGGCTTCAATGGTAGTAGCTTGGCCGGCGCTAGTACCGCCAGGGGCCAAGGTTGAGTATCCAATCGTAGTGGTATGCAAATCCATGCTTAAAAACATGTCCATTTCATTACCATCATCGTCTTCAGTTAAGCTTGAGCTGGCTGAATTATCGTCGGTTGCCTGAACTGCTGCATACCATTCATCATTTGGATATTGGCTATCAGCCACGGTCGGGTCAACGTGATATTGCAACGGGAAAGTACAGCGCCATTCAATGGTTGAATCACCTGAGCCGCCGCAAGTGCCAACTTTAACACAACTTGGATTCCAAGAAGCATAAGCATCGGGATAACAATGGTTAGCATTATATTCACCGCTAATGTCGCAAGAAGTCGGACCCGGATTACTCGGAGCAGTTCCGCGGTAAATATTAACAATAGCTGAAGTAATTTCATCGCCAGAAGAAACGTTAAGGCAGCTGTTCATGTCGGTTACGACAAAGTTAACGTAAAAACCAGAAGTCTCAGCTTGCTCTGTTTTGGGAATTAAATTACCGCTACCATCACTGTCAGTTAATGCAATTGAAGAAGCGGTAATTGACGGCGAAACATTATTGACAACAAGGGTGGAATTAGTTCCTTGCGCGCCACCGGTTGAAGAAACAAATCCGTGATCGTCAACAATATAGCCATAAGAATCCCAATTTTTATCTTGAAAAATATTATCACTATCATCGTATTGACAACTCGGATTAGAAGCACCGGCTGAACTGTGGCACCACTCTCCCCCATTACAAGTTGCCGGCGCAGTAAAAGAATTTGTTTTACAAACATATAGCGTAACCGTGCTACTGGTGTCAGAATCGCTGGCCGTGGTAGAAAAAGTTACCACACCGTCGGGATTAATCGGCGAGTTATCGCTAAACAAACTAAACGACGGATCATGATTGGTGTCAAACGGCGAACCAGAATTGCCAGTTCCTTGATTACCAGTGGCCGTACAACCGGTCGCATCGCAACCATAAGCGTACCAAATATTAGAACTACCATCGCTATCTTGGGTAGTATAAGCGCAAGAATTCTGCGTGCCAGAATTGACAGCGCTAACCGAAACGCACCAACGGTCAGAAGCGCCGCCATCACAATCAGTGCCAGAGGTGCCGTCGGTTTTACAGACTAATAATTTCCATTGATCACTATTGCCATCAGTAGCCGTACCATAAAAAGTAACGGTTGAGCCTTCGTTGGTTGGCGAACTGGAATAGGAAGCCGGATTTTCGCACGGATACGAGCCGCCACAGGTGGCGTCAGAGGTAAAGGCCGGAAGAGCATTACCGATATATTTACCAATCACTACGTCGGTATAAGGAGGTAAATTTTTGTTTGTTCCATCCTGAATAGTAACAGTTACTGAATGGCTGTGAGAAGTAATACCGGATGCTCCAGAACCTGTTGCGGTGGTCTCGGTATTAGTGCCAGAAGTTGTAATAATTTGACTATGAGAATGGATAGTGCTTCCAGTGCTATTATTACCATAAGTGCCTGTTACTTTAATATATTTAGTAGCAAAATCATCACTCCCGTCAGATTTAATGTCCCATTCTAAGCCAGGATCGCCATCAAACATCACAATCATTCCTGTAACCAAAGGACCATTACTACTTGTTTTTTGTCCTAAATAAACATTTTGTGATAATGGCTCAATGTTTGGTGTGTCGGTTGTATACACGCTAAGAGTGTGGGTATGAGTATCGGTAGAAATTAATGATCCATTTTGATTAGCTTTTATAAAACCGCCGACGGCCTCGAGGGTGCCAGAGATAAGGTGACCTGTTGGGCTACCTGAGGCATGGGTGTTGCTGCCAGCAGACCCGCCGGGCGTAGTATTACCGCGAATAAAATAAGTGCCAAAAGTGGAGGAATAATCGCTCCAACCAGCTGGCGGGGCAGCGTCAAAAATAGTAATGGTATTTTGCGGAATAGCTGTCGAACCACTAGGAATACCGCCAGCCGAAAGTTTGATCACACAAAGATCCTTGTATAAGGGCAAACTATTAGAAACATTAACACTGTTTATTGTAACGCTGTGAGTATGATTATAATCAGGATAAGAACCTCCACCACCAGATTTAGTCGTAGAGTTGTTTGATTTATCTGAAGTGGCGGTGGCCGAATGAGTATGATCCGCCGAACCACCCTCATTGGACCCATAGGTTTCATCACCGCGCGGAAAAGTTGCCGTAAAAGATCCGTCACTCACCAAGGTCCAGCCAGATGGCGGCGCGCCAGCGCCAGAACAACTGCCGCCGCTACCAGCCCAGAAAAGAAGCATATTAGTCGCGTCAGCCGCGATTTGCCACTTTCTAGTTTCAGAAAAAACTAAATTATTACGATCATAAATTTTTAAAGGCCCTAATAAATAAAACTGCGGGCTAATTTTCGGCGCCTGATATTCATAAAAAAGATTGATGGTTTCGTTGGCCGCTATTTTTTTTGACCAAATAATATTTTTAAATCCGTTATTAAATTCAACGTCCATCCCCTCTTGCCCGGTAATCACAAAGTCTTCTGGAACCTGTTCAATAATATTTCCATTAAAATCACTTTTGGCGGTAAGATTAAGGTGCATGACATAAGTGGAATAAAAAGGATTGATTCTGATCGCTCCGACTCTTTCTACCTTAAAGGCCGAAGAATTTTTAACTTCAAAAGTATCGTTGATTTCATAGCCATTATCGAGGTTAACCAATTTCATCTTATATTCACCAGAGCTTTTGGTCGAATAATAGGTAAAATAATCAGGATAATCGGTTACGTTATTAGGACCGCACGTATCGCTATATTGAATTGAGTCGTCTTCGGTAGTAAAAGTTTGCGTGTTTAATTGTGGATCTTGAATTTCTAAGCGCAAATGACCATTGCAAATCGTCCGGCCAGAGTCGGTCAAAACAGCCATTTGCAAATAGGCCTTTTCGTTCGACATATAGATTGACTGATCACTATTGATTGCCAGTACGCCCCACCGAAAATCTATTTCTTTTTGGACAATCTGTCCTTGCTCATTAAGTTGGACAAACAATTTATATAAGCCGGGCTTAAAATTATTTTGTTCACTTTTTAAAACAATGATTTTATTATTATTAACTGTGACGCGATTTTTTTCTTCATGATGGTCCGGATCAATTAAAATTGTCTTTACTTTATCTTGGCCAAAGAGCCCTTTTATTTTATCGAGGATATTTTCTTCGCTAATGCCGGATAAAGTAAATTCCGGATTTTCATTGGCTAAAAAGTTTTTATTGCCCGTTATGCTGATATCAATTTTTGGCGCGATGTCATAATTTAGTTCTAACCAAGCTGAATCAATAAAAATTTTATCTTGAGGCTCTCCTGAATCAGTGGGGTATAAATAAATAAATCTTATTTTAAAATCTTGAAGAAACTGAAAATCGCTTGCCGCCGGCAAAGCATAAAGAAAATAGCCACCATTAGTGGCGTTGGAAATTTCTTGATTTGATTCTAAATTTAATTTACCTGCATTCTGCCATGAATTTTGGTAAAAATAATCAATTTGTATTTGTCCGATATTGGTTGTTTTACCAGCAAAAGAAAACCTTAATTGAAGATTGTTTAGGATTTTATTGGCAAATTGATTGCCTAAATCAAAATTTGATAGTTCTAGGGTTTTTTCTCCGTTTAAAATCGGAGATGTTTCTTCGAGCACCGGCGGTGCTTCCACTACTTCATCTATTATCGGCGAAGTAGAACTGACATTAGCCGGCGTAGATGTGCTGTTCTCGCCAACTATAATTAAATTTTCAGCAATTGGTAGTACTGAATCTGGGATATTAGATTCTTCGGCCACCACAGATGACGGTCTGAAGAAACTAAATAATTTTTTAAAAATCATAGTCAACGGCTGAACATCTGAAGAATCAACGGCATTCGGAGAATTAACCACAAACGGTGAAGCGGAGTTTTCGTTATTAAAATTTTCTAAAGTGGCGACCCCATCCAGATCCTGATTTACCGCCGCTTCTTTATTCTGCCAATCTCCATTAAATGACGAAGGAAAAATATTAATAACATTGCCGAGATTAGAAGTTTTAGAATAACAACTCGCCCATCCGCACAGGACTATGGCGCTAATAATAAATATTTTTAAATAATGCTTTTTAATTATCGACATAATTTATCGTATTCTGACTTTTACTTGGGAAAAATGATTTTGTTGTTCAAGTTATTATTAACTGATTTATTTAATTTTATAAATCTTTTGTTTAAGAATAAAATTATAACCACCAAGATAGCTATTAAACAAATTAAGAATAAAATAATTGACCAAACAGCCGCTTCGGGAAGAACCACCCAGCTGCCTATTTGTATGCCTGTACGAAAAACCCTAAAATCAACCTTGTTGGTAGGTGGACTTTTTTGCTCATTTAAAGACGCGATGGCCATGGCAGTATAATTGCCAACTGGCAACATTTCTTTATAAACCAAAGTCCAATCTCCCGAATCGCCAGTATGAGTTGTGGCGGTAAATTGTTTGCCAGTTTCGTGATTAAAAAATAATGTGACTTCTGTTTGCGGAATACTAGTGCCTTCAAAAACCAAAGTATCAGGATAAGAAGAAAAAAGTATTGCCTTGGTATAGCGAACTATTTTAGGCGCCGGTAAAGCGTTAATAATAAAGTTTTCTATTTTCTCGGCGCAGTTTAAGGCTTGATCGCATAATCTAATAGTAGCAATGTGGCTTCCTGAGTTTTGCGGTGGAACCTTATATTCCTGAACATTACTTGATTTAACAAAATCACCACTATCAATTTTTACTTCCAAGGAGCCGATTCCAGACAACTGATCCTGACCAGTAACCTTAATGGTTGGGTCTGGCTGATAATATTCTCGTTGGGGCAAAAACTCAACACTTAAAATAACCGGCAAACCAGTATCGACTTGAACTTTATAGTGAAAAACCTTAGACCATTGGCCGTTTAATTTTGATTTTATGTGAAAATACCAAACGTCATCTTTGATATCCTTATAGGAAACGGATGTGCTCAAGCCTTCGCCGGTATTATCTGGCGTGGTCTCGCTATTTTTATCTAAAACATAACTGAAATCTGTAATTCCCTGTTGCCATACCCAGCTGAGCGACAAATTTTTAAGATTATACCATTTTTGTTGATCTGGGTGCGTCGTAGAAGAAATTTTTAATTGCAAACCAGCCGGAGGAGTAATATTTTTTTCGGGAACCGGCTTGGGCAAACCAGAATCATATATGGTCAAATTAGCGCTCCCGCTACTAGACAAAATATTAGTTCCTTCCCCGTCGTTGGCTAAAACTTGAGCAGATGAAATTCTTAAATATGCAGAACCGGCCGTCTTGGCTCTGAAGTTAATGGTCAAAACTCTGCCGGTGCCTGTATAGCCAGGATTTGGTATGCCGCCAGAAAACGAGACTGTATCGGTAGAATTTGAAAACTTCGGTTCATCAAACCAAAAAGAAACGATACTGCCGTCCTTAGAAATTGATGTTACTTCTAAATTGTTGGAAAAATTCAAATCGCCCTGAACTAAATTAATCGCTTGTGTCTTACTCTCTACGGCCAATCTTATAGAAAATGTTTTTCCAATTTCATAAGACCCGCTGGCTGGAGTAAAATATAATTTTGCCTGTGGTCCTTGAGCGTTAGCAATGATAAACGCACCAAAAATAAATATAGATGCGCCAAAAAGAAACGCTATTTTATACGTTTTCCGGGAAAAACACTGTATAATATTCATCATTAATATTATAACACTATCTATGTTTAAGGGTCAAGCAATTCTCTTCTTCTCTGTGATATAAAAGCCCAAATATTTCCCAAGCATCAGTCTGGTTATGGCCTCGGTGGCTGGAATCGAGCCAAATATCAACATAGTAATAGGAAATAATAGCCACTGTAAAATCATAAATAAATATTTATATGATTTATGATGCGACGGCCGCGGCGGCAAAAGAATAGTGCTAAAAACAGCCGACGTAATCATGCCGACCAAGGCAACATTCATCAGCCACTCTAAAATAAACGGAGCATTTAAGACGATGCTGTCAGAAATATTATGCAACTTGGCCACCCAAATCGGTAGGGACCCCAACATTAAAATTAAAATCGAAACCGTGGCCCAAGAAATTGACCCTTCAAACTGACTAAAGAAAGGTAAAATCTTTTTTTGCCACGGCATTTTTTTGTTTTTACCAAAATTTTCTATCATCCATGGAACATTTTCTATCCCATATCCCCAACGTCTCATTTGTTTGTATTGGCTAACCATGGATTTCCAAAAACTTCCACTATAAACCGTATCCATCGAAACCGGCATGTACAAAGGAACAACTTTATAATTACCATTATAATAATTTAAACACATCAAAGAAGTTCTTGAATCTTCGCTGACCATATCCTTGGGCCAAAAGCCAACATCAACCAGCGCTTTAAACGGCATACTGTGAGATGCAAAAGTAAAATTGATATTTGGTTTTGCTAATTCAGTAAAAAGCCAAAAGGTCGTTCCGCGCGCTACCACCCTGGTTAATGCCGGTGAATCCCAGATATTGTTATTATAAATAGCGATAGGCTGATAACTGGTGTGCGTCGGATCTGGATCGGTCAAATACCGATAAGTTAAATAACTAAAATATTCTTTGTGCACTGATGTGTCAACGTCAAAACAGGAAACGATAATATTCTCATATGGAATTCCAATTTCATCAATTATTTTTTTAACCTGATGACCGGCCCAATTAGTATTCGAACCCTTGCCCGGTATTTCATCGGGCAAGTCTTTTGGATGTGTAGTAATCAATAATTTAAAAAACTTATCGCCATATTTTTCGCCAATAGCCTTGGCTACCGGTTCGAAAATATGTTTTTTCCTTTCTTCGCCGGTTAAAACGACTATGAATTTTTCCTTAGGATAATTAGTCTTTAAGAGTGATTCAAAGCCTTGTTTAACCACATCAAGACCTTCAACACTAGATGGCAGCATTATCAAATGATAAATCTTCTCCCAACCGGGCAATTCCAGGGTTAATTTATCAAACCAATTTATCTTAGTGGTTATTTTAAATCGATGCCAAGAAATTAATAAGAATATCAACAAATATATAATCCTTAAAACCCAATATAAATCATAAATAATAATCCAATATATTGCCCAGATGGGCTTTACAAATGAAAGAATAATGGCTCCCAAGAAAATAAACCAAATAACAAAGCCGGGGATCATTTCGTAAAATCTATATCGAGCTGTTTTCATTTTAGGGATTTTAATAAATTATTTAATGACATTGAATTAACGACGTCTTTTTTCTCTATCCAGCCGCGGCGCGCTATGGCTACGCCAAATTTTATGTTTTGTAATTCAGATATATAATGCGAATCAGTAGAGATGGCAAATTTAACGCCAAAGCTTTTGGCCGTGCGAGCGTTTACATCGTTTAAATCTAACCTATTCCACTGTGAATTAATTTCTAAAATAGTTTTATTTTTTTTCGCTTCACGATAAATTTCTTCCAAATCTACATTAATCGGTTCGCGCCGATTAATTAACCTCGTGGTAGGATGAGCAATAATATCGACGTTAACGTTTCTGACAGCATTAACAATTCTCTTCGTCATTTCCGCCCTTGGTTGTTTAAAATAACTGTGCACCGAAGCCACAACTACGTCTAGCATAGACAAAACCTTATCAGGCAAACTCAATGATCCATCTTTGTGAATGTCAATTTCAATTCCCGATAAAATTTTAAAATCTTTGAGAGACTTATTCGCTTTTTTTATTTCTTTCAATTGCTTTATCACTCTGTCTGCCGTTAAACCGTGCGTAATGCCTATGGTCGCATCATGATCGGTGATGGCAATATATTTATAACCAAATTTTTTGGCCGCTTGCGCCATCTCTAAAATAGTTTGCGCTCCCTCTGACCAAATTGAATGAACATGTAAATCTCCTTTAATATCTTTTTGAGTTATTAATTTTGGCAAAGCGCTTTTTCTGGCCGCTTCGATTTCACCGGTATTTTCCCTTATTTCCGGAGGAATCCAGGGTAAATCAATGGCCTTAAAAACATCCATTTCTTCGCGACCGCCAATTTTTCGCCCCCCGCGTTTATAAATTCCATATTCGTTAATTTTTAAGCCCTTACTAATACCAATTTTTCTAGTAGCAATATTATGAGCTTTTGAACCGGTAAAATAATATAATGCCGCGCCGAACGAATCTGGCTCGACCACCCTAAGGTCTGCTTCCAATCCTCTCTTTAAAAAAACATTGGCCTTGGTTGGTCCGGAAGAGAGAATGTTTTTGACTTCCGGCAATTGGCAAAAGAAGTTGATGGCCTGCTGTGGCCTTTTGCTGGTAGCCAAAAAATCTAAATCGCCCACCGTTTCTTTGCTGCGCCGAAAACTGCCGGCGATTTCTGCCCTATCGATAATGTAATTTTTTTTAAGTTCATGAAGTATTTTTTGAACTAAATCATCAACTTGGCCTAAGGGTAATCGCTGGGAAAATTTTTCATACAGACCCAAGCCCTCTTTTATATTATTGACTGTTTTCTCGCCCCAGCCCCTTTGGCTTTCCAATTTATGACTATTTAATAACTTTTTAAGGTCAGATATAGATTTAACTTTGAATTTTTTATAAATGAATTTTACTTTTTTGGGGCCAAGTCCGTTTATTCGCAACAGCTCAACTAAACCGCGCGGCAGGCTGTTTATAATTCTATCCAGTTCCACTGAATGGCCTTTTGTAATTAAATCTTTAATATGTTGAGCGATTTTTTCGCCGATCCCGGGAATTTCTTTTAATTTATCGTCTTGATAAATATCTTTGATGTCTTGTGGTAAAGATTCGATAGATAAAGCAGCTTGCCGATAAGCATTAGCTCTAAAAGGATTAGCGTTTTTTAATTCTAAAACGTCGGCAATTTCATTAAAAATTTTTGCTATTTCAATATTGTCCATAGTAATACGTTCTATTATACATAGAAACTACTTATATAACAAGTTTGTTTTAATTATAATTCATCATTATTAAGCATTTCTTGAAGATGCGAGAGGTTGACAAAAATTAATAAAATGATAATATATATTTATCTGGAGGTTGAAGAATGAACAGAAAGATGAGTCCCTTGGAGTTTCTCGCGGAGATTCTTGACACCATCAGAAACGTGATCGTTTTGGCTATAACAGCAGCTGGACTACTCTTCAATGTGGGCTGTTAGTCCAGGCCAAAGGGCGGGTGTTCTCAACCCGCCCTGTTGTTTTATCTAAATATAAAAAGGCCTCTTCGTATGGCCTCTTTATATAGAAACAACTTACTTAGATGTATGCTCTATTTTTAATTTTCTTTTAACCACCGCCTGCGCCGCGGCAATTCTGGCAATCGGTACGCGATATGGAGAACAGCTGACATAATTCATACCTGCTTCATAACAAAACCCTATGCTAGCTGAATCGCCCCCATGCTCGCCACAAATTCCAATTTTTAAACCTTTCTTTACGCTTCGTCCCTTATTAATGCCAATTTTTACCAATTGCCCTATTCCCTCCTGATCTAAAGATTGAAACGGATCGGCTGCAATAATTTTTTTATTTAAATAAACCTTTATAAACTTACCTGAATCGTCGCGTGAAAAACCCATCCCCATTTGCGTTAAATCATTAGTACCAAAAGAGAAAAAATCCGCTTCTTGGGCAATTTGATCGGCTGTTACCGCGGCTCGCGGGACTTCAATCATGGTGCCAACCAAATATTCAATCTTAGTTTTATATTGCTTCATAACTTCGGCGGCGATTTTTTTAACCACGTCTTTTTGATTTTTAAGCTCGTTAACATTACCGACCAATGGAATCATTATTTCCGGAACAACCTTAATATTTTCTTTTTTTAATTCACAGGCTGCAGAAATAATAGCCCGAACTTGCATCTCGGTAATTTCCGGGTAGGTGATGCCGAGCCGGCAGCCGCGATGACCAAGCATCGGATTAAATTCGTGAAGCTCTTGCGCCTTTGCCCAAATCTTTTCTTCGGAAATTTTTATTTTTTCCGATAACTCTTTGGCTTCTTTTTGATCCTTTGGCAAAAATTCATGAAGCGGCGGATCAAGGGTGCGAACCGTCACCGGATAACCTCTCATCTCTTTGAATAATTCCTTGAAATCTTCTTTTTGAAATGGCAATAATTTATTTAAAGCCGCTCGTCTGGTTTCTTCGGTATCGGCAATAATCATCTCCTGTATGTACGGCAGTCTATCTTTGTCAAAAAACATATGTTCGGTTCGGCAGAGCCCAATGCCTTCAGCGCCAAATATTCGCGCCATTTTAGCATCGCGCGGCATATCGGCATTGGCTCGTACCTTTAATTGCTTAATTTCATCAACCCATTTCATTAATTGACCAAATTCTCCGCTTAAAGTTGGTTGCACAGTAGCCACTTTTCCCAAAATAATTTGACCGGTATTGCCATCAAGCGTCAGCCAATCACCTTCATTAACGATATTTTTACCTAAATGAAATTTTTTATTTTTTTCATCGACTTTCAGTTCTTCACAACCCACCACGCAACAACGGCCCATGCCCCTGGCCACTACGGCCGCATGACTGGTCATACCGCCTCTGGCGGTTAACACTCCTTGCGCCACTTCCATACCGTGAATATCATCGGGGCAAGTTTCGGTACGCACCAAAATTACCGGTTTATCTACGCCTAAGGCTGTTGCCTCTTCGGAACTAAACACAACATGACCGACTGCCGCCCCTGGTGAAGCCGGCAAACCTCGTCCAATAGCTTGCGATTTAATTTTTGGATCTAAGATTGGATGTAATAATTGATTAATTTGCTCCGGCTCAACGCGTAAAATAGCCACCTCTTTGGAAATCATTTTTTCTTTTACCATATCAACGGCATTTTTTATGGCCGCTCGCGCTGTTCTTTTACCAGTACGAGTTTGTAGAATATACAGTTTATTTTTTTCTACCGTAAATTCAAAGTCCTGCACGTCTTTATAATGTTTTTCTAAACGCTTAGTAATTGTTTTTAGTTGCCTATATACCAGCGGCATATCTTTGGCTAAACTGGCGATTGGCTGTGGCGTTCTAACTCCCGCCACCACATCTTCGCCCTGGGCATTAATTAAATATTCTCCATAAAATTGATTTTCGCCCGTAGCCGGATTTCTTGTAAAACCGACGCCGGTTGCGCAATCGTTGCCCATATTTCCAAAAACCATAACCTGAATATTAACGGCCGTTCCTAAATCATCGGATATTTTATTTAAACGGCGATAAGTCTGCGCCCGAGGATTGTTCCAACTTTTAAATACGGCATCGCGCGCCATTTTTAATTGCTGATACGCATCGACCGGTAAATCATGTTTAGTAATTTCTCTGATTAATTTTTTATACTGACTGATTATCTCTTTTAAATCATCTTCCCTTAAATCAAAGTCGTATTTAATATTCCTTTTTTCTTTTATTTCTGTAAGGATTTCTTCGAATTGTTCTTTGGCTATTCCCAAAACCACATTACCGAACATTTGAATAAACCGGCGATAAGTATCATAAACAAATCGAGGATTTTTCGTGGTTTTGATTAGATTTACCACATTCTCATCATTCAAACCCAAATTCAAAATCGTATCCATCATGCCGGGCATAGAAAATCTAGCGCCACTGCGGACTGAAACCAATAACGGGTTTTTACTATCGCCTAATTTTTTATTAACGCTTTTTTCTATTTTTTTAAGCGCAGATTTTATTTGTTTGTCCAGTTCAGATGGTAATTTATTATTATGATCATAAAAATAATTACAAACCTCGGTAGTAATCGTAAAACCAGGCGGCACCGGTACTCCAGCCTTGGCCATATCAGCTAACCCCGCGCCCTTGCCTCCCAACGTGTCTTTCATTGTTATATTACCTTCAGTTTCACGATCGCCAAAATAATAAACCAATTTCTGCGTTCTTTTTTTTGCCATTTTATAATATATTACTTAATTAATTTCTATAATTTTACTTTTAGTTTTATGACCGATTGCAATAGATATCCTTGATGCTGGAATTTTAAAATATTCGCTTAATAATTTTATAACCGCTTGATTGGCTTTGCCTTGTTTAGCCGGCGCATTGGTAAAAACCACATATTCGCATTCGCCTATTTTCATAACTTCATTTTTTTTCACGCCGGGCTTAACTTTTACCAGTATTTTCATAATCCTAATAAAATAAAAATATATTTTAGTATATATTCCATACTTGTCAATATAATTTTAGAAACGCGCCTCCATTCTTAGTGGCGTTTGCTTCGCGGCCGAAATTGTGGATGATGTTTGTGCCTCCTTTCATGATGACCATTACCATTGTCGCCAGCAATCGTGACCCACCAGATTTTACACTCAGCGCAGCTTCGTGTAATTACAACCTGGTGATTAACACGAACTACCGATTGACACTCGACTCCCGTGTTGAAGCAACGCGGGCAAAGCTTACTGTCTCTTCTGCCGGCATTGGCATATCCCTTATTCGGGAGTCCTGTATGCGTACACACCACTTCTGCAATATCTATGTAGAGTGTAGCCATAGTTATTTTATATTATATAAAATAAAAAATGTCAACAAATACTTGTTAACATTTAAGGTTAAAATAAATATATATTAATCAGTGATATTTATTTGAAATCTTATCAATCAATCGCGTCGTGGAATAGGTTGATTTTTTAATCTCCGAAAATTTTAAAAGCTTCCAAGGACCACGGCCATATTCTTTCGGGCTTTTAGCTTCATCGACGGTCATGGCCACATAATCCGGTTTTAAAAATCTTAATAGCGCCACTGATTCGGCTTTTGAATTTGATTTATCGGCAAAAGTATAATCAACGCCCTTTATACTATCAATCACTAATGTTCTGTCTTTTTGATTATTAATTGGCCTGCTTGATCCTTTTTTAAACTTGGTAAGCTTATCAGATTGCGTTAAAATAATTATTACCTCGGCTCTCTTTCTCAACATCTTAATTAAATATAGATAACCCGGATGCACGATATCAAAGACGCCCTTCTTTATCAAAACCTTTTGGCCGCGAGATTGGTAACGACTAATAATCTTTTTTAATTTTGATTTATTATTGATAATCATTTATTTAGTATAGCATTCTTTGACAAATTTGTAAAAAGCGCTAAAGTATAAATCTATGATCGCTACTCTTATAACTTTTTTAGCCAATATCATTATCCAGGTCATTAGCTCAATCGGTTATGCCGGCATATATTTATTAATGCTGCTCGAAAGCTGCGGATTTTTAATTCCTTCCGAAATAATTATGCCCTTCTCGGGGTTTTTAGTGGCGACGGGGAAATTAAATTTTTGGTTAGTTATTTTTTTGGGAACATTGGGCAATCTTTCCGGTTCGCTTCTCGCCTACTGGATTAGTATTAAGGGTGGACGGCCCTTAGTTGAAAAATTTGGTAAATATATATTAATTTCAAAACACGACCTAGATGTAGCTGACAATTGGTTTAAAAAACGCGGCAAATTAACCGTCTTTATAGGCCGCTGCCTGCCGATTGTTAGAACATACATCTCTTTTCCTGCCGGAGTGGCAAAAATGAATGTTTTTCAGTTTTCGTTCTATACCTTTATCGGCGCAGCTTTATGGTCAATTTTATTTACTTGGTTAGGCGTTAAATTGCAAAATAATTGGGAATTAATTAACGTAAAGCTACATGAGTTTAATCTGATTATTGCGATTTTGGTAGTGCTTTTTATCGCCCTTTATATTTGGCGGCACATCAAACATAATAAATCTTAATAATAAAAAAATATGGACTGAAATTAGTCCATATTTTTATTTTACCTTAAATTTTTTATAGATTCAAAATAAAGATCGCGAAGATTGTGGCGATTAAAATGCGATATATTCCGAAAGCTATAAAATTATTTTTTTGAATAAAACTTAATAAAAACTTTATACTGACAACGGCCACGACAAACGAAACAATAAAGCCTATTAATAAATACCAGATTTGATCGACCAAAAACGCATTCGCGCTTTTATACAGATCCAGGCCTGTCGCAGCCAGCATGGTCGGCACAGCCAATAAAAACGAAAATTCGACAATGGTTTTTCGTTTTAATCCCATGCCTAGGCCGCCGATAATTGTCGCGGCAGAACGGGAAACGCCGGGGATAATAGCGATTGATTGGCAAATACCCAAGGCTATCGCCTGCTTATTAGAAATTTTTTCAATATCTTCAGTCGCTCCTTGTTTTTCGCGATACAAAAATTCGAAAATGATAATAAATATACCACCAATAAAGAGCGCTAAAACAACTACCAAATTATTGCCTAATAAAAATTGCTTAACGATCTTATAAAAAATTAAGCCGATAATCGCCGTGGGAATAAAAGCGATAATGATTTTTTTGAGTACCTGCCAGTTTAATAAAAATTTCTTCCAATACAGCACGACTACGGCCAAAATTGCTCCCAATTGAATGATAATTTCAAAGCTTTTAATGAAATCTGGCTGGCTAATTTTTAAGATATATGAAGCTAAAATCAAATGACCGGTTGATGAAATCGGCAAAAATTCAGTTAGACCTTCAATAAGACCCAAAATGATTGAATGAAATAAATTCATATATAATTAGGTTATCGAGATTATTAAAATTGTCAACTAATATTGACATAAGCGCATAAAATAATATAATTAATATGCCGTATCATTCACCGCAAGCAAGAAAAGGAGCAATGATGTCTGTAACGGCCAAGGCGACCGTTTTTAAGCGCAGAGATACGTCGGTTATGACCGGCTGGCCAACTCGCGTCGTGAGACTTAAGGAGGACGAAACGCCACACGACCAGTCCCTGCACTTGGCGCATATCTGCGAATGCGACGCAGATGACCAGGCCAGAAAAGACGTTCTCTCCTTCTGGCTGCCCGAAAAATCCCTAAGAGAACACTACGAACCCGTGGAGGTGTAAATGCGACCCAGCAACAAGGGCCCTGACCGATAAGTCAGGGCCCCTTATTTTTATTCTCTTATAAATTAAGTCTACTTAGTAAATAATTTTACCAACCAGCCAAATAAGCTAAATTTATTTTCTTGAGTTTTAACAAAATTATTAAGTTGCGTTTGTTCTTGCTCTAAAGTATTAATCTGCTCCTGAATGGTTGTTTTAGTAGCGGTTGAATTAGTACTGTCTATTAGTCTATTTAGTTGATCTAACCTATTTCTAGTCTGAACAATATCACTCCTTAAGGCGCCAAGATTTTTATAATCACTACCGATTAAAAATGTTTTTATTTTATTCCTATCTTGAATTTTCTTAATAGTCGCAGCAGTAGAAGTGACTGAATCGCTTTGCTGCTGTGCGATAATCCTAACCTGCTGACCAATTCCCCCGTTTCTATCGGCGGTTTGTAAAAGATTTTGGACAAAATTTGCCACTGCGCTTCTGTGGGCTTCGGCCGTAATTTGCCCATTGTTTACCACAGGCACAGTCGGAGTGGCTGAGGTTGTCGGGATGGCGCTTCCTGAATTATTAAAAGTCTTTGGATTAATTTTACCCGCGTTATTATTCTGATTTTGCGATACGGCAAAACTTATATTAGATACCGAGAAGAAAACAAAAAACGCCGCTAAAATTAATAGAATCGGTAGTTTTCTTACTTTATTCATATGATTTTTATTACAAATTAACTATATATATTATATAATAAAAATAAATACAATGTAAGATATCAAAAGTGGATAAAATTTCATTGATTTTTAAATAATTTATCCCTCCCAGGCAGGGGGATGCTTTCTTACATTCCCGCCTTCATTTTTAATTGCTATGTTGACAAAAGGGTAAAAATATGCTATATTTATATCATAACCAAGGAGGCCTATAAATGTTCGGATTCGGAAGCATCGGCGAATTGCTCAATGACCCCGCTGGTCCGATCTACTGCGGATTCATCCTGCTGGGTATAACGGTGATACTGGCAATCCCGGGACTGTTCATAGCGGCAATGCTGGACACAAGACGGGCGAAGAAAGAAGAAGAGGCAAAGGGTAGAGCCTCTTAAACCAACCACGGAGGACTTGTTCTAGGTCCACCTCAACAGGTCGGTTCTGTAAAGGAGCCACTCGTAGGTGGGCCTTTGCTTTTATACAAAAAGACGAGATTGTTCTCGCCTTGTTTTTTATATAAAAAGACGAGTGTTCTTGCTCGTCTTTTTATATCTTTAAAATCTCTCTATTAATCTGCCTTATTCTCTGTTGTTATTAATGCTACTTTTGGGCTTGAACCATACTTATTATCGCCAGGTTGACTATTTTTTAAAGCAAAGATAGCTAAAATAATAGCTCCGATAAAAGGAATCAAGCCAAGAAGCAGCCACCAACCGCTAAAATTAATATCATGAAGCCTGCGCGCACCCACCGCTAAACTCGGCGTTAACACTGCTAAACCATACAAAAGATTAATTATTCTATCTTTATCGCCTATTATAGCTGCGATGATGCCGAGCAAAACACCGATAATAAAATTCCACAGAACAAAATTCCAATACTCCTTTCTGCTCGCGCGACCGCTAAAACCCAGATAATTCCTAATGACCATTAGGTAATATTTCATAAATTTTTATTTTTACAGATTAAGATATTTTATTATTTTCTAAAACCATGAATAATGTTTTGCCAAACGGGAGCTAGTCGAGTATTCACAAAACCCGTAACAGTAATATTGCCAATAATTGGTTGTGCTACTGAACCTATGCTGGCGACACCAAATTTACGTAAGAAAGAACTCCAAAGAGAACCAGAGCTGCCGGTCAAACCAGAAATGGGCAATGGCGTAATTTCTGTTGGCGGGGTTGATGGTAAAGGAACAATCTCCTCTGGTATGGTCGGGGTCGGAGTCGGAACTGGCGCTGGGGTTGGAATAACTGGCGGAATAATTACGGGTTGAATAATTTCTTCACCTAAAGTAGTAAAACAATATTCTGGGCTAACAGTTATGGGACTGCGAGAAACAACTCTATAACAATAAACAGTTGAAGGTAATAAATTATATAATGACACTGAATGGAAAAGAACAGCCGGACTAACATTATATTCAGGGGTGGCGTAGACATACCCAAGTTTTGGCGGATTATCTGAAACCTGACTTAAATCAAGAAGATGTGGCTCATTCTCTTGAGAATAAATAATATAGCTTGTTGCCAAAAGATTAGTATACCAAGTAAACGCAGCACTACTTTCTGAACGTGAAACTAGTTTTTCATTATAAATTACTAGTGGCACACCACCACCACCTCCTCCTCCACCTCCTCCGCAAGATTGTGTATTACAAACTAGACTTGAATCACCTTCGCAATTTTTTCCGCCATTAGCCGGCGCAGGATTAGTGCAAGTTCTTGTTTTGGTCCCACCACCGCAACTTACAGAACAAGCACTCCAATCCGACCAACCGCCATCTATTGGCGTGGGCGGCGGAGCTGCCTGGATATCGTTATTAGTAATGGTACAACTTTTGTTGTCACCGATAGCTAAAGTAATAACACCATCAGCATCACAATCTCCGCTAAAAGTTGCCGTATAACCACTCGGGCCTTGTTCAGAAACAAGGTAAGTCCCTACTGGAAAATTATTTGTTTCACCGCTAACAACCTGAGTTTCGCCAACATAAAGAGAAAAGTCGCTAACTTGAGAGGTACCGCCATCGTCATTAATAACCACCTTGGTAACCGTAAGCGCAGCGCAGTCTGGCGAATATGGAGTAATTTTTATTGGTTCATCAGTAAACTTAAATGTAAAAACAGATTTATCTACATGTCTCTCGGCAAAAAATATTTGAATAAGATGAGGGCCAGCGGTTAAATGTACAAATCCGTATTTATGTGTTTCACTATGAACCCCTCCGTTATCTATAGCCAAGACTCCGTCTATATAAACCCAAGAGTCATCATCAGAACCTAAATCATAATAATAGTCAGCTTCTGTTTCGATAGAGGCTACACCAGCCCAAGTCACTCCTAAATGAAAATCATGGCCGTAATAAATTTCTTCTGCTGCCATATCGAAAGGAAAAAAGTTTTTACCAAAATCTACCGAGCTGTCTATTCTTGAAAATCTAAAATAAGATTGATCATACCAATCAGCAGTCCACGGATCCACATAACTCAACGGATCGCCATGCGTCCGGTCGGGCCATTTAGAAGGAGGCAAATTCATGTCCTTGTGGTGAATAGAATAATTAAAATACTCGCCATACCAACCGCTACCAACTATATCTGGACAAGTTAATTGTTCTAATTCACACGTAGCAGAACATCCATCTCCGTTAATATTATTATGGTCATCGCATTCTTCGCCATCATCTTTTACTCCGTCACCACACGTAGACAAAACAGGAGCCAAAGATAATGGAGCTAAAAATAAATTTATTGGACTATCGTCATTAGTAATAGTACAAACCTTTGATTCGCCTGCTTTTAATAATATATTGCCATTTGAGTCGCAATCACCGCTAAAAGTTGCCGTATAACCGCTCGGGCCTTGTTCAGAAACAAGGTAAGTCCCTACTGGAAAATTATTTGTTTCACCGCTAACAACCTGGGTTTCGCCAACATAAAGAGAAAAGTCATCAACCTGAGAAACGCCGCCATCGTCATTAATAACCACTTTTACGATTTTGATTGAAGCTAATTCATTATCAGAATTATTAGGAGCCGATAAAATAACGTCCGTGGATGTAGTAGATGCATTGGAGCTAAAGATATCGGCTAATAATTCTTCGGCTGAAACATAATCAAAAGACATAACCGACGATATCATTATCATTAAACTAATCAGAAAAACTTTACCCTTGTGTTTGTGATTAATGAGTTTTAATAGAATGTTTTTCATAAAAACGTTTTTATTTTACTTGTTTAGATATTAAGATTAAATGCTTAAATTATTTTTTGTATAAATAAAAGATGACCCTAAATAATAAAAGGCTCATTTATTTCTCGGTTCCAAATTATAGTGCAACACCGTCCAGCCTCCGTTTCGATTATAAAAAACCAGGACAAGCGCTGCCTTTTTGTCTACATTTTGTCAGCATTCAAAGCGCTATCTACTGTCATATTTTAAATATTATTAAAATATGATTAACAGAGTATAAAACGCTTCTATTGCTTATAATACAAGAGGACGCTTTAGAGGTCCTCCTGTATATTAAATATATAATTATATCATTAATTGTCAAGGCAGGTTTATCCACAAACACAAATATATGCATTAAAATAAGAGCATTTGCGCATCTATTCAATAATTTACTCTTGACAAAATTATAAAATATGCTAATCTATATTCATTGATCGAGGGTCTAAAAAGGAGCTACATGAAGAAGCTGAAGCCCGATCTTACGTTGATGCACACCCTGTACTGCGCGAGCGGCGACTGATCGCGGACCCGGGCCGGCCCGAACCGGTCGATCCATGGAGGAATAATGAGCGGATTCGTCTAAGAACCAGCCAGGTGCGGGTAAAACCCGCACTAGTCCCACAATTAGGGGATGGTTCGAACCGGCGAATACATCCCTGAAGGAGCGTCCTGTGGCGCTCCTTTTCTTTTATATTATAGCGTGGCTTGACAAAAAACGAAAAAATAAATAATATAAATATGGAGAGTTTATTCTCTTTTTCGCAAAGCACGCAAAACACTGGAGGAACCATGGCAGAAGCAACGATGAGGGTCAACCGCCCATCGCGGTATCAAGACATCGCCGGGATAGCAATCACTATCCTGATTATGATCTTGGTGGCCTCTCCCGGTCTATACCCGATGATCAAGGGAGGACTGGTGATGAGCGCCAAGACCTCGGGATGGTTGACTACCACAATTCTTGTCGCGTCCGTGATCGTAGGTGTGATAGCGATGTTTGTCCTGGCCGAATGGGATGCCCGTTCCAACAGATTCCCTTTCGCCGCCTGGAAGGTCATCCTCTGTACCTACCTCCTCAACTTCATCGTCTCGCTCACTCTCACCTTTGCCGCCGCAAGATCACCGGCTCACATCGTCTGCGCAATCGTCGGTGGTCTCTACGTCGGCGTCGTCGCCTTCGTAATGCTGTGTCTGTGGGCTATAGGCAGCACCGAGGCGGAGCTCTAGTACGCCCTCGGAGAACAAAATAAGTAGGGCTCGCAGAAAGCAAAACCAAATGGGTTTCGCCTACTCGCGAGCCCATTTGATTATTATAAAAAGACGAGATTACTCTCGCTTTCTTTTTTTTTGTTTTTTTGGGGGGCCCGCCTGTTGACGGACGCAACTAAACTATTACCAAAATAAACATTAATAATTATTTAAAGTTATGATTTTATTCCTTTTTGCCTTCTTAGTTCTTCTGTTTCGTCTAAAATTATTTTTCTGATACGTATGTTCTTTGGCGTTACTTCTACTAATTCATCATCACCAATATACTCCAGGGCATCTTCAAGGTCCATTATTTGCGGAGCGTTAAAATGTTCAGCCGTGCCTTCGCCTCGGGAACGCATATTACTAAGCCTCTTCTCTTTACAAACATTAACTCTCATATCTTGAGTGCGACTATTTTGGCCAACCACTTCTCCTTTATAAACCTTTTCACCTGGGCCATAAAATAAAATACCGCGACCCTGAGCAATTAATAAACCATACAAACAAGTAATTCCCGATTCATGAGCAACTAATGAACCATGATTTCGTTCAATCTTCTTGTCAGTCTTTGGCCGATAACCATCAAAAAGAGTGTTCATAATGCCCAGGCCTCGAGTATCTGTTAAAAACCCGCTTCTGAATCCAAAGAGTCCGGCGGTAGGAACGGTAAACTCAAGATTGGTAATACCGTCTTCTGTTTTCATTTTTAAAAGTTGGCCCTGAACATTGCCAAGTTTTTGAATAATAATACCGGCATATTGTTCCGGCACATCGATAAAAATCAATTCCCATGGTTCCATCTTCTGACCATTAATTTCTTTTTCAATCACCTGGGGACGCGAAACCTGAAATTCATATCCTTCACGTCTCATTCTTTCAATTAAAATAGCCAAATGTAATTCTCCTCGTCCAGACACAATCCATTCGCCGGTTTGACTATCTTCAACTCTCAAGGCCATATCTGTTTCAAGCTCTTTGTAAAGACGTTCTCTGATTTGACGAGAGGTGCTAAATTGCCCTTCTTTGCCGGCAAAAGGAGAAGAATTAATAGAAAAAATCATTTTAACCGTAGGTTCGTCAATTTTTAAAACCGGTAAGGCGGTCGGATTATTAACGTCACTAATTGTTTCACCAATATTGATATCTGAAATCCCGGCTATAGCAACAAGATCTCCGGCCTCGACTTTATCAACCTCTACTCTCTCTAGTCCCGAGAAATTCATTAAGCTGGTAAGACGGCAATTTTTAATTTCACCCGTGCGATTAATGTGGGACACTTCTTGGCCGGCCCTTAAAGTGCCGTTTTGCAACCGACCAATGGCAATACGGCCCTTAAAATTATCATAAGTAGTGGTTGTTACTAACATTTGCAGGGTCGCTTGCGAATCAGATTTTGGCGCCGGAATATATTTTTCAATAGCTTCAAAAATGGGAATAATATCTGTCATTTTATCCAAATTTGCTTGCGTTCCTGCTTTACCTAATTTTGAAGAAGCATAAACTACCGGGAATTCAGCGGTTTCATCGTCAGCCCCAAGTTCTAAAAATAAATCAAAGGTTTTATCTAAAACAAAATTTGGCCGAGCATCTGGTTTGTCGATTTTATTAATGACCACAATTATTTTATGTTTTGTCTCCAGTGCCTTTTTTAAAACAAATCTTGTCTGTGGCATCGGACCTTCCTTAGCGTCAACTAGCAAAAGGCATCCATCGGCCATTTTTAAAACACGCTCAACTTCTCCCCCGAAGTCAGCATGACCGGGAGTGTCGATAATCTTTATCTTCAGATCATGCCACTCTACTGAAGCATTTTTGGAAAAAATAGTAATCCCTCTTTCTCTTTCTAATTCATTACTATCCATAATACAAATATTTTGCGCGACTTCTTTTTTTAAGTGAGTTTGCGATTGTCTAAGTAAAGCATCCACGAGCGTTGTTTTGCCGTGGTCTACGTGAGCAATGATAGCGACGTTTCTAATTTGTTTCATATTTTATTTCGCAGCTATAAAATAAAAATCTTCCTGTCCATCAAGAAGATTATTATTCTTCCAGAAATAGCCTTAATTATTTTAGCTTTTATTATTCTAACAAAAATAGTAAAAATTGTCAACCGTCATCTTGACAAAAGCGCAAAATGTGATAAAATGTAAATATTGAACTCAGGAGGCTTTATGACAAAGATCAGGACTGCAAACTGGATGCTCTGGATAGGATGTACGGCCCTTGTTGTAGGGGTCATCCTCTGCTTCTACACACACCTAAGCTGGTGGAAGGTGACGATGACTGGGATTGGGGCTGCGTCTTTACTGACGTCCATCTCCCTCGACCCCAGGGTAGCCTTCCCTTTCTTGGGATAGGCTCACCAAGAGTCTCCAGCAAATGGGACTCGACGTGAGCCTTTTGCTTTTACAAAAAAAGACGAGATTACTCTCGCCTCTTTTTATCTTGAGGAGGCGGCTCCACTAGTTGACGGATGCAGGGACGCCCGTTTATCGCCGCAGACAGATTATAACCGGGATTATAATATTATTTCTCTAACATTTCTTTTAATTTGTCTATAACGGCATGTTTCCAAAAACGCATTGCATACCAACCAATTAATGGTTTAGCGAAAATGCGGAGAATAAAACTTTTTAACTCAATATTATAGGTATAATTAATTTTCGTCCCCCCTGTAATTTCTTCCATTAAAAATTCTTCATGACCAGAAGTGCCAATGCCACTTTTATTGTCCGAAACATATCCAAGGGGCGGATGCAGTTGGGTGTCCATCTGTGCTGAAATAGTTCGGCCAAATGTTTTAGCTTTAATCTCCATAATGAGATGATTACCCTCTCGCTTAATAACGCGAATGGATTCGGCTACCGCTGGAAAATATTTGGGCATATTTTCAAAGTCGCTCATTATTCTATAAATTTCTTCTCGAGAAGCTTTTATAATCCAAGAGGCTTTTAAAATAATTGTTTTCATATAATTATTATATTATAAAAAGAGTCCTTTATCAAGGCTCTTTTTATGTTGAAGTCACCCATCAGATAATTTATAATCCTTGCTTAGTTCCCTTGGCCCTCTTAATCAGCTGTTCCCTTAATTCTTCAGCAACTTGAATCTTAAGACCAAAAAATCTACCTTCGCTCATGTTTCTGTTATTACCATAAGTAGAATAGCCGGCTGTTTGAACCTGTAAATCGCTTAGCCCTAACATTCTGCCAAGCAAACCCCGATAAATATCAATATTTTGTATTCTTTCATAGGGAATCGAAGTATATTTTTTCCAAATAACCCCTTTTTCAACTTTAATAGCGTCATCAGTAAGTTCATAGCGCCAAGAACGATAAAACAATTTCGACCATACAAAACACCAAATAAGACCAACAACAATAACAGCCACTGCCCAAAAAACAAAAGAAGCCAATGAAGTCCATTCCGTTATAATTAGTTTAAGTAAGGCAATGCACAATATTACTAACAGAATAAGAAACCGAGAAATGCCCCTGAAGAAAAATAACCAAACCGCCTTAGGGTCTAATTGTTGCATAATGATAAATAAAATTTATTATTAATAAAACCTTAATTCCCAATATACAATAAAATAGTAATAAGTCAAGGTGCGGATGCAAGGACGCCTGCCCACTAGCAGGCAGATTAGAACCTAAGAATTGACAAGCTGGAATATAGACTTACTTTTTTAATGATATTTTTATCTGAAATGAGCCACAGACGTTTGTCTATGGCTCATCTTCTGTTTCCTCTGTGTGGTCCACTATTGGGAAAACGCTCAGGATCATCACGCTTAGGACTTTTCTCGGCAACATTAGCGTCACCATCTCGCCCATTGTTTTGCCTAACAGTTGTTGAGCCAACGGAGAATCAACCGAGGCAAAACAAATCTCTCTTCCTTTAGATTCCCGATAGCGTGGGTTAAAAACCAGATCGGCGGCTCCTACGATCCCGTAAACATCCATCTCTTGAGTGTCGATGTCCAGCGTTTTGGCGCACATTCCTGGCCTGACTGTTGGAAGAACTCCGCTTTCGGGCGGCAGGTCTTCGATGAACTTAGGATCGTGCAGAAATTGCCGAACCGTTGCCAGGTTCTGCATCCGGCTCTTTTGCTGCCGCAGCAGGTTCAACCAATCAGGATTGTCGTGCCAACCACCACCAGTCTCGTACGATCTCCCAACCTGTCCCGATACTCGCTCTAACTCCTTCATTAGACTTGCGTGTTCTTTTTGAAGGAGCATAAGCGTTTCTCGAAACATTATGTTTTCCATTAGACCTCCTTTCTAGACTATAGTAGCTCTCTCTAACACTATTAATATATCATTTTTTTACTTTTTGTCAAGTAAACAATTTTTAAAGGAATTAATCCTCTGTTTGGGCTTTTATTTTTTTTAAAAAAAATATCGTCGCGACATAAACGACAGTTAAACTTCACTCTATTATTTTAAATAATCAAATAACGATCAAATCTTCATTTTTAATTATTTTTTTTAATTCTAATAATTTATTAACAACATCAGGAATGGTGGAAATTTTTGGCTCGAATTGAGTCAATTTATTAATCGCTACCCATTGATATTCACTATATTCATCGCTTAATATAATTTCTCCTTCAATATGGCGGGCATAAAAATGTGGCAAAATCATAGAATCACCGCTTTTCTTTAAGTAAATATGATTAATCGTGAAAATGGGATAAATTTCTATTTTAAATCCTCCTCCGACCTCTTCGTTTTTTTCCCTTTGCAAACCGGCGATAAAAGATTTATCTGGAGTTTCCATTTTACCGCCTATAAAAGAGTATACCCCATCATAATCATTCTCTCCCTTTCTCTTGCATAGTAAAACACTTGTCATATCCTTGGAGAAGACTACTGTTTTCTGGCAATATTGAAAATTATATTTTTCCATGAACTAAGGCTTAATTATTGAATTTTTATTGGTTGCCCGTTTCGAGACTTATCTCTATAGATCGTAATACCTTTTAAATTTAAATCAATGGCCATTAATAAAATATTTTTTATTTCATCTACCGTGGTATCTTCGGAAACATTCACGGTTTTAGAAATTGATTCATCTACAAATTCCTGTATGGCTGATATTATTAACAACTGATCCTTCGGTGAGATCCTTAACATGTCACGAAAGAATGGTTCTATGGATTGAGAAGCCTTGATAATAAGGCACGACCGGCCGGTAGGAGGCAAAGAAACAGTGGCGCAATTTCTAATCCCGTGCTCCCTAATCTCTGCATCAAGAGCCAACCAACTGTCTCTAGAAACAGTTTCGGTTTCTTGACGAGAATATCTTCTAATAATACTATCATCTCCGACATACCTGGATTTTTCAAAATCACCAAAAGCCCCGCGCTCTAAAGCTAATTCTGATGATGTTTTTTTTGAAATATAATTTATAAAACTAAAAATATTTCTAGCCAACTCTATAGCCTCAGGACTAGCATAATCAATTTTTAACTTGGCTAATAAATCTGCAAAGCCGCAAACCCCGAGGCCAATTTTCCTTTTTTTCTTTGCTATGTCCCTACTTGCATCACTTTCATATCGTGAAATATTATATTCAACAGTATCGTCAAGGAATCTCACCACCAATTCAATCGCTTGTTTTAGTCCATCATAATCAATTGAACCATCATTAACAAATTGACCAAGATTAATATAGGAAAACTGGCATGTTTCTCCTTCGGCCAAGCCTACTTCTCCGCATGGTGCTAGTGATTTATATGCTCCGGCACTTGGCACCTGATTATCCCTATTCAATCGATCAACAAAAGACAATCCTGGCTCACCGCTAGTATATATAGATCTTGCCATCTGATCTATTATCTCCGTTGAAGAAACGGTGCGGCCATCCTTTGAAATAATTGGTTCGCCGTTTTTAATTTTATGAGCGCTGTCCTCGTCAACATTCACTGAAAAATTAAATATCCAAGGACGATTTTTATGAGCATTCTTAATCTGAATAAAATCGGTTATTCTTGGATGAGTAATAGCTAAGGACCCCATATTCCCAACTGGTCTAAGCTGCTTATCACTTGCCTGTCCTTCGATTGCTATATTATTTAAATATTCAATAATTGGAGTTGGATCCTCAATATCATCAAAATTAAAACCCGTACCCATTCCACTATTATGTAAATTGTCTACAACCCTTTTAACCCTAGATAAATCGCCCCCAAGGTCAACTGACGGAACAATGCAAGCCGATAACGGCTCGTTTTTCATTCTTCCAGCATTCATTAAAATAGGCGTGCTGGGAATAAATTTTTTGTCTTTTAAAAGCTGAAAGATTTGGGCCTTAAACCGATCGACGCGCTCCTGATCCGAATAAATCGTTTCGACTTCTGCCA
The DNA here is from genome assembly GCA_028715115.1 of Patescibacteria group bacterium. NCBI lineage: Bacteria > Patescibacteria group bacterium. The sequence goes on from JAQUSN010000002.1 coordinate 231,323, forward strand.
CGGCATCTACCACTCGCTGGAAAATTCTCAAAATATTTTCGCCTTTTTCGGCAATACCGAATTTATACAAAGCCTCTTCGCTAATAAATCCTTCTGTTTCTTCTGAATGTTTTGGATTACTTGCTTCAAAGTGTTCTAGTGTCATTTGGTTAATGAAATTATTATAAAATAAAGTATTTAATTTTTTATATTTTGGGGTGGCTCCGCCATTCGCCAATCGGCGAAGGCAGATGCAAGAATGTTAGAACCTATTTTGTTTTTTCCTTACCCAATTAATAATAAATAAAACTCCTATAAAGAATGCCGGACCAGCAACCATTAAAATCCAAGATACCATATACCACTGAAATGAATCTTTTAATATATTAACCAATATTAATATAACATATAATATACCGGCCATAATAAAGACAATTCCGCTAATGATCTCTCGTTTCCAAAATGTTATCAAAATAATTAATAGAATAAATACCGGGATATTATGTATAAATAATCCTATAATTATTTGCCAAAAACTTAATTCGGGAGAAATAATATCAAGCGAAAATAAGGTTAAAAAAAAGATAAATATTATTGATAAAATTCTTGGCGCCCAATATATAAATTTATTTATTTTTTGATTCATAAACTAATTATAATCAGAAAAATTTTTAAAGCAAGAGGCCAAAAACCCTTATACAGAAAGATTAGGGCCGGTCTTGCACCATAAGCCAAAAAAATTCCCGGAAAATAAATTATAAACCACCTTAGACCATAGTATTTATGTTTGCATACTATAAGATTGCCCCCGCATTCTCCTTTATCTATAACCTCAACAGAATATCCGTCTGATATTAAACTAATTTATATGTTTTTTTATGTTTAACAATAAAATAGTATTTTACTATTTCAATTAACAAAACATTTATTAGTCCCAGTCCCCCTATAATTATCCATGGGGATGCTGGCAAGGCAACTGTGCCCAATAATCGATTTAAAAATGGTAAATATACTGCTAATAACAAACCCAGAATACTCAAAAACCACGCACCAACTAAAAACTTATTATTCAGCAGATTAATATTCCACAAATTTTTTCTTAAACTCTTACAGCAAAAAACATACAACATAGAATCCACGGCAAGGGAGGCAAATATAATTGTTCTTACATATTCTATATTATGATTATTATTCCAGAGCCAAAAAAACAATCCTAAAAGTATAAAATCAGTTAATAAACCTATAACAAAAATAATTATCTTCATTTCTTTTGTTAATAGGGGGGTATTTTTACTTTGTGGTTTTTGTTTCATTAAATCTTTTTCTTTCGGCTCAAATGCTAGGGCAATATTGGGAAGCCCATCTTCTAGTAAATTGATCCATAAAATCTGAACAGCTGTCACTGGCAGAGGAAGACCCAACATTATACTAACCCCTATTAAAACTATCTCGGTAGAACTATCTGATAAGAGATATGTAATTACCTTTCTTATATTATCTAAGATTGATCTACCCTCTTCTACCGCTGATACAATAACAGAAAAATCATCTGTTAGAAGAACCATATCTGAAACCTCTTTTGCGACTTCTGTTCCAGACCCCAAAGCAACTCCTATATTAGCTTGTTTTAGCGCCGGAGTATCATTAATTCCATCGCCTGTCATGGCAACCACCTCTCCTACGGCCTGCCAGGCTTTTATAATTCTTAGCTTATGTTTAGGTTCAACTCGTGCATAAATATCTATATCTTTAAATCTAGAATTAAATTTCTCCTCTGACATTTTGTCTAAATCTCTACCCTCTAAAATATTTTTGTCTTTTATATTTAATCCCAATTTATTTGCAACCGACTTTGCGGTTAATTTATGATCTCCGGTAACAATAATAGCCCGCATTCCTGCCTGATAACATTTTTGTATAGCCTGTTTTGCTGATTTGCGAACTGGATCTTCTAAAAAAATAAATCCTGCAAAAATTAAATCATGTAGAGATTCGTCAGGATTTAAGTGCTGACTTTGTATGTTTTTATAGGCTGTGCCTAAAACTCTATACCCATCGGTAGTTAATTTTTCGTACTTTTTGTTTAAAAAATCCCTTAGCTCCCTATTTATTTCAATTTTCTTGTTTTTTGAATATAAATATTTTGATTTCTCTAAAATTACCTCCGGAGCACCTTTCATATAAATAATATTTTCATTATTATTGGTAGATGATTTTCTTAGTGTGGTAGAATATTTATATTCAGAACTAAATGAAATCTGATCAATTTGCGGTTCTAATTCTTCTAATTTATTTTTAATGAAATCATATTTAGCCCCCTCTAAAATTATTGATTTTTCCGTAGACATTCCTGTAATTTTCCAATTTTCTGGTTTATCTTCTGGATTTTCGATAAAAGACTCACTACATAAAATAGCTATTTTAATAACTAAACTTTCATCTTCTGGACTACTTTCAGCGTATGTGTAAACTCCCGCTACACTCATTTTTCCTTCTGTTAATGTGCCTGTTTTATCGGTTGCAATTATTGATGTACTACCAAGCGTCTCAGCTGCAGACAATTTTCTTACTAAACCATTTTTTTTAAAAATTTTCTGCATACCAATAGCTAAAATAACTGTCATTGCTACTGGTAGGCCCTCAGGAATAGATGCCACGGCCACAGCAACAGCTGTAACAAAAATTTCAAAAAAATTTCTACCGACTAAAATACCCTCAATAAAAACAGCAAAACAAATTAATAATATTATGAGTCCAATAATTTTAGAAAAATTAGCTAATTTTTTTTGATAAGGTGTTGCATCTTCTTTTGCGCCCCTAACCAAGCTAGTAATCTTGCCAATTTCTGTTTTTATTCCACTGCTTGTGACAATAAACTTAGCACGACCATCTTCAACAACGGTGCCCATATAAACCATATTATCTCTATCCGCAAGTGAAATGCCCTCCTCTAAAATTTTATTATCTTTTGATGCTGATAACCATTCTCCGGTTAAAGTCGATTCATTAACTTTTAAATTATTTACATCTATCAATCTGCCATCCGCTGGTACCTTGTCCCCGGGCCTTAATAAAACGATATCCCCAGGAACAAGTTCTTCTGCTAAAACCTCTTTCTCTCTTCCATCTCTTAAAACAATGGTCTTTATACTTAAAACATTTTTTAGTTTTCTAAGAGCTTTTGACGACTTGCTTTCCTGTATATAACCCACAAATGTATTTATAAATACAGCGAAAAAAATCACCCCGGAATCAGTATATTCTTTCAATAATAAAGTTATTATTCCGGCTAATAGTAGGATGTAAATTAAGGGGCTCTTCAATTGCTCTAAAAAAATTATCAACTGAGATAGTGGTTTTTCTTGAGGAAGTTTGTTCTTACCAAATTTTTTTTGGTTAATCTCTACTTGATCCATCGATAAACCATTTTTCAAATCAGAATAAAAGTGTTTTATTACTTCATTTATAGAAATGGCGTGCCAAATAATTTTACTATTTAATTCTTTTAATATACTGCTCATTTTAAAAAATTGAAATTATAAATTAAATGACTTATATGTAAACACAAACTATTATATATTGTATCATGAAGAGTTAAATTTATTAAAATTATAATTATTTCGGATATTATTATTCTATCACCATACTTTTATTTCTGGCGGAATTACTTACGATATATGACAAAAAATTTAAGGTTATCATTTTCATCAACTATATCAAATAATTCTTCGTTCATAGATTATTTTTTAAAATTTAACTTCTTGACCGTCTCCGATAAACCCACAAATACCGTCTTCGCAAAACATGCCCTGTCCATCTCGTAATATATGCAATGGATGTTTGAGGTTTTTTAAGTTTCGCCTCACTGATTCTTCTTTATCATCATTATAATGAACCTTTAGAACAAAGGGCACATAATTTAAGGCAGTATAATCAGTTATTCCAAATTTATCTTTACCGTCTTGATTCCAATTGGCTACCTCGATGGTTGGACACATAATATAAGACCCGCAACTTGTGCCAACATAAACTCTACCTTCATCAAGTAGCTCTTTAAGAATATCGGCAAAACCGGTTTCTCTTATCGCTTTTAATAAATAGAAAGTATTACCGGCTTCAATGTAAACGACATTTTTATCTTTAAAAAAATCTTTTATTTCCTGCTTGGTTTTCCCTTCTATATCAAAATCTTCGATATTATAGCCATTTTCTTTTATCGTCTCTGTTATTTTCTTGAAAAAATCTATATGAGTACGAGACACTTTATAGGCAGTTATAATATGACCGATTTTCATCTCACTCTTTGAAATGCCAGTTAAATTAAAACCGTACTTAAGAATAAATGTATAATCTGATCCAAGTATTAATTTCATATTTTAATTATAAATAAAAATTGCCCAAATGGCAATAGTTATATAAAAACGGTCTGGGGTCACTCCGCCAGTTGGCGGATGCAAGAATGTTAGAACCTGTTGCTACCCTACCCCTTAACTCGAGATGTGTTTTTCTGGAAGACTGAGACGATTTTCGAACTTTTAGGTTAGCTTAATTTAATTACCTTTAATTCTAAAAATCGCTCTTTTTAAAGAACGACTTTTAGAATAATTATTATTGGTAATAATTAATTAAACAATTTCAATAACCAACCAAATAGGCTAAATTTTCCTTCTTGTGCCTTTATAAAATTTTCAATTTTTGTCTGTTCCTGCTCTAATATTTTAATTTGACTCTGGATTTCTGTTTGATCGCCTTCGTTTTGATTATTTTCCATTAACCTGTTTAATTGCTCTAACCTGTTTCTAGTTCTAACGGTTTCACTTCTTAAAGCACCGAGGTTTTTGTAATCAGAACCAAAAAGAAATGTTTTAATTTGACTTCTGGTCTGAATTTTTTCCATTGATTGAAGGGATTTTTCCGTTGATTGATTTTGTTCTTGAGCGATTACTCTAACTTGCTCTCCGATTCCCTCCTCTCTGTCAGCAACCCCTAAAAGACTTTGAACAAAATTTGTTACGGTGCTTTTGTGGGCTTGAACCGAAAGCTGTTCCTGTTGTTGAGCTTGTAATTGTTCCTGATTCTGTTCCTGATTCTGTTCCTGATTCTGTTCCTGCCCTACATTCATCTCTTGATTCTGTTCACGACTTTGTACTTGATTCATGTTTTGTGCTCTCGCATTAACGCTAAAAGCTAAAGAAAAGACAAGAACCATTGTTAAAATAACTACGAATAATTTAATTTTTTTGATATTTTCCATAGTTTTTTTAGTTTTAATAAATCGACCTTTCGTTTATTCTATCAAAAAACCGCCTAAATGGCAATAGTTATAATAAAAACTTCTGGGGTGGTCTATTAGACACTATTAGAACCTGTTTTGATAAAGAGAGATTTGGGTTTGTGAGAGAGTGGATTTAGATAAAATCTGCTTGGCTAAAGCCATTTCGCTACGTAAAATTACAATATTCTTTATTAACTATAATTTGGACTAAAAATAGATAATCAAAATTACTTATTTCTTATTCCCTTTAAAATTACAGCACTTAAGATAAAGGCAATGGTAAAAAATATCGCTCCGTAAAAACAAGGCGTCAAAAAGGGATTAACCAGACCCTGAACGCAGCCAGTAGTGCAGACTCGTTTGTTGAGCCAATTAACCAATTCAATCGTAAAGATAACCCAAGCGAATATGGTGCCGCCCAGCAAGATTATAAATTGGGTTAAAATAGTTTTTTTCATAATAATCTTTATTAATGTTAATCGTATTAAATCAGAAGAAAATTAAAAAAATATTTATTGATTCTTTTTTATTTTAATCGCTTTGCCTTCAACCAAAGCCTCGGCAATTTTTTGTCTAGCTGATGTTAGAATTCTTTGTAATGTGCTTTGGGAAATCTTCATTTTCTTCGCCGCCTCTGTTTGCTCAAAATTTTTAGAATCACACAGTCTAATTGCTTCTAATTCATCAGCCTTCAATTCAACCTCTTCTAACATTGAAAGAGGAACGGCTCTTGGCTTAAAGTAAACTACGTTTGGATTGAATTTTATTAATCTTGATATTTGTGGTCTTGTCATATTCTATATTTTATGTTAATCTTTTTTTGGAAGAAGGCCCCCGGCCCCTTATTGCAAAGAGGCCGGTTCCCGGTGCCTTCTTTTATTTTTGCTGGTCTTTCAGGGCAGCTTTTTCTTCACGAATTGCCGCCAGCTTTTCTTCAAGATTTTTTTCTTCTTTTTCTAAAGCAGCTAGTTCATTTTTAGGAGAGATAAATCTTCTAAAACCGAAGCTATAGCCATAGCCGCATCCGCATCCGCAACCACGGCCCCGCCTCATTCCCATACCACCACCGCAAGGACCCATCCCTCGACCAGTACCAGCACCTTGTCCCATTGGACCAGTTCCATCTAATTTTGGCATAGTTTTAAAGTTAGTTGTTGATAATGGCAGAGTGACCTTTATTATCCCTGCCTATTATGAATATATATTCAAAACTATCTTTTGTCAAATTATACCTGTGGATAAGTTAAAATAAAAAAATCGCCTAATTAGCAACACTTTTTAGACTCAAGTCTTCTCTAGGTCCCTTATGCAAGGACGTTAGAACCCGGATATTGATAAATATGGCTAAAATGGGGGTCTTGACAAAAGGATAAAATGTGATATGATATAAGTACAGAATTCAATAGAGTCTTCTAATCCCTTGTCTCACGACAAGGATATTCTCAAGGAGGTAACTCATGAAAAAGCTGGCCCTGTTTGCAACGTATAGCGTTTTGACGTGGGGGTGCATTTTCGCCACGACCCACAAGCCCCTCCCTGGCCTCATCGGCATTCTGTTGTATGCAGTATTGGTTCTCTACTTCGATGTCGAGGACCGCAGATGGTGGGCTCGCAACCACAAACGGACACAGTCACCTGCACCCAACTTCGACGTCATCACGGGATATAGTTGGCTGATGGTAGGCGCAGTCTCTTTCTTGGTGAGCCTACCCTTCATGCCAAGCACCGCCACCATCTTCCATGTCTTCGCTCCTACGTTTGTAACGACCATCATCGCCGGAGCTATCAACACGCTGATGAGACTACACCAAAACAGCCACGACCAGAAAGTCGTCAGAGGCTAAGGCCTCGTTCCGACAAATAAGGGGACACGAACAGTAGCGTGACCCCTTTTCAGTTAACAAAAAAAGAGTAATCACTTACTCTCTTTTTATTTTAAGGAGGTCACCTATGCAAGGACGTTAGAACCTGTTGCGAAGTTGTTTAAGGTGAAAATTTAAAAACTTTCTTTGTTCCGAAATTATATTATTAGGCAACTTGTTAAAAATTGCTATTTTTGTAGCTTCTTTATTAAGTTTAAATTTTTCTGATTCGGGTTTACATAAAAGAGCTAAACCAATTGTTCGTCCATATCCCCGCTCTTTCCGTTCGCTAGGATATTCAATAAAGCCAATGCTTTTTATTATTTTAACCGAAACACCAATCTCTTCTTTAGAAATTCTAGTAGCCGCCCTTCTTATCGTTTCGTTATACAAAACCGTTCCCCCTGGAATATGCCATTGATTATACCAGTGCGGAAGGTCTCTTAGAGTTAAGACTATTCCTTTTTTTGTTTTAACAACAAGCTCAATGGTTAATCTTGGAACCTTGGAATATATTTGCTTAAATTCTTTTAAAGAAAATGGTTTTCCCATATCATTTATTCTATCAAAGAATTACCAAATGGCAATAGTTATAATAAACCGATCTGGGGTCCCTTATGCAACTATTTTACTTAGAACTAGCCCGTTTGATGACTGACATTATTTGAGCATTAATAACCCTAGGATTAAGAATTTTTCTTAAATTATTAATTTTTTTAGGTATTATTTGTTGACCACATAAAGACATTATTTTCTCAACCGTTTTTTTAGTATCATTAAAAGACACTATCAAATTTTCTAAACCCGCCATTTTAAAAACTTCAGCACAGCCCATGTTTTCACTAACAAGGGCAGGGACCCCCATACATGCAGCTTCTATTGGAACATTCCCAAAAGTTTCAAACGACGAAGGACAAACAATAAGTCCTTGTGATAAATAAAATTTTAAAAGTTTGTCGTGTGTCATAGGCATAAGTCTATTTATTTTATTTGGGAAATTTTTAATTTTTGCTCCTCCCGTAACAAATGAAGCTTTATGCCTCCACCCTTTTTTTAGCAATGTTTTATGAATATTAAAAAATTCCTTAAAATTTTTTATCTCATCCCATCTGCCAACGGCAGCAATACGCCGCTTCAAACCCTTAAAAGTTATTTTTCCTGCGGGAATATTAAATGGATTGGGTATTATAAAAGAATTTTTTATTTTTTTATTTATAATCTCTTTTTCAACCACATTCCTACATAAACGTGATGGAAAAATAAAATAATTAACTCTTTTCTGAAAAGATTTTTCTATTTGATTAAAAAATTTCTTTGCCTTTGGTTTTTCGTTCTTTGTTTCCTTTGAGTAGACCCCAGCATATCTTAAAACTATCGGGATTTTAAGCTCATAAGCAGCAATAGACATAAGCCAAGGTACATAATATGTTCCGTTTAAAAAAACTACTCTTGGCTTGTTCTTAATTAATATTGCCTTAATTATTTTAATAATAGGACGATATTTTTTTTCTAAATCCTTAAGAGATTTTGAAGAATAAATAGCTTTATATATTGAAATGTCATGAATGTTTATAATGTGATGATTAAACCAGGGCGAAGGAAGATGCTTAAAAATATCAGGGCCCAACACATATCTTCTATTATTTAACTCTAAACCAATAATTCCTTTACTTTTTCCATAAAGAAAATTTATAAAACTAATATTGGACCTCGTGATTCCGCCAAGGTATTCTCTTGTAACATTTGTTGCTATTGTCATATTTTTTAATTATACTAAAAAAGAACTTATTGTTAAGGCTCTTCTGGGGTCCCTTATGCAAGAACGTTAGAACCTGTTTGTCATAAAACTCAAAGGGCGGCAGATGCCGCCCCCGATAAAGTATTCTACTTAACCAAAAATTATAACATTTAAAATTATTCCAATAACCCCCATAATCATTTCACAAACACCCAGCCATCGATAAGTAATATAGGTAAGATTGGTAATTTCAGTTGCTATCCCGAATGATTGATTGCCTCGTTTAACCCATTTATTAACAAAAGATTCAAATTGAGATAAAATGCCAAAAACAAAAATAATTGTAAAAAACAAAAACAATAAATTTGAATAGAGAGTTTTCATAATAAAGTTTTTAATGTTTTAAAAGATTAACCTTAACCAATAAAGCTTATTATAACAAAAAATAATAGAATAACAATAGTCAAAAAGGGTTTATTCCTGGGGTGGCTAACGGGATTCGAACCCGTGCTAAAAGCTCCACAGGCTTCTGTGCTACCACTACACCATAGCCACCATATTATAAAATTATCCAACTATTTCTTTTACTTTTTGGACTAAATCTTTTTCTTTTACTTCAAATTGTTCGCGAGTTTTGATATTTTTTATTTGTATCACTCCCCTTTTCAATTCATCAGAACCAATAATGATAATCACCGGAAAATCCTGACAAACGCCATATGACAATTGCCCCTTAATGGTTTTCTCGTTGCCAAAATACATTTCCGAAGCAATGCTGTTTTTTCTTAAAAGAGTTAAAACCTTTTCCGCCTCTTGCCGCGCTGAAGGCTCAATGTCCAGAACCAAAACCTTAGAAACGGTTTTTGGCGATTCGATTAACTTCATTTCTTTTACAGCCACGAACAATCTATCAACACCAACCGAGGCGCCAGTCGCCGGAATGGAATTAGCCATAAAACGATTAACCAACCCGTCGTATCGGCCACCGGAAAAAACGCTGCCAAGCTGAATCATATCGGTCAAAATAGTCTCATATACCGGACCAGTATAATAACCAAGGCCGCGCGCGATAGACAAGTCAACCACCCATTTATCTTTTGGCACACCCAAAGCATCTAGATGACCGATTATTTCTTCTAATTCGGCTATGCCTTCCTGGGCAATGGCAGAATCTTTCATTAAAGATTTAATTTTAGCTAAAACATTACTTGAATCTTTATCATTAATGTCGATAATATTTTTAATCGCCTGGATTTGTTGGTCGTTTAAATTTAATTTTTTATCCTCATCTTCTTCTATTTCTTTACCGGATAATAATTTTTTAACATCGTCCCAACCGATTTTATCCACCTTGTCCAAGATACGGATAACTTCGGCATTTTTCTCTGCCTCATAGCCAGCGTATTCAGACAAACCGTTTAAAATTTTACGGTTATTTATTTGAATTAAAAAATTCTTAAAACCCAAATTACTCATTATTTCAGACATTAGGGCGATAATTTCCGCGTCAGCCATCATACTCTTGGTGCCGACAATATCAGCGTCAAACTGAACAAACTCTCTGAAGCGTCCTGCTTGCGGCCGTTCACCGCGCCAAACTTTGCCGATTTGATATCGCTTAAACGGCAAGCTGATTTGTTCTTGAGACGAGGCTACTACGCGCGCCAAAGGAACAGTCAAATCAAACCTTAAAGCTAATTTATCGTTGCTATCTTTTAATCCGGCACGATAAATTTGTTTTTTAAAATCTTCATCACCGCCAGTTAAAATTTCCTCTCGCTCTAAACAAGGAGTGTCCAACGGCAAAAAACCGAACTTCTGAAAGGTTTGTTCGATGATGTTAAGCATTTTTTGCCGAGCAATCATTTCTTGCGGCAAATAGTCGCGAAAACCGCTCGGCAATTCTGGATTGATATTGTTTTTGGCCATATATTTAGAGATTAAAATCTTAAATATTTATTCCAAATCTCATATAATTCTTTAGTGGCCACTAAATCTCCCGCGTTATATCGGGCTATATCTAAATATTTTTTATCTTGAAATAGTTTACCCACTTCGTGGCCGTTTATCTCGCCATCCTTCGGACTTTTTATACCAAAGGCTCTGGTCCATAAATGTAAGCTTCCTTTTTTCCTTACTGCGCCATAAAATGATAATTGATCATATAAATCGACATGCTTAATACCAAATTTTTGGCTTTCTAAATAACGATTGGGCATTAAATTAACCGTTGGCCTAATATTATTAATCGCCGAACGAATCATTAAAAACGGAGCATCAAAAGCGCGACCATTAAAACTCACGCATTCATCATAATTTTTAACCCCTGCCAAAACTTTTCCAACATTTCTTTTTCGGTCAATTGTTGAAATTTATACCCATTTTCTTCAAAATCTTTATTCTTCTGTCCTGGAGCTTGATAATACACAGCTCCTTGTTTTTTTTCATAGTCTAAAACACCTATAACTACAATCTGGCCAGTATACGGAGAAATACCAAGGCGATCTTTTACATTTTTAAGGGCATTCTGATATTCTTCTTCACCAGTATATTCTTGCTTGATCCATTCTGTTAATGCTTCTTGGGTTTTCTTATCCATCTCGTTGAAATCCTCGCCCACTGTCTCAATGTCAAAAATTAATTTAGCCATAAAGTTAAATTTGAATTAAAAATTTTTTTAATCGTTCAATATGGCTATTGGTACTTACTTCTAATGCGAGTAAAACCTGAATCAGTTCCGGTAAATCGCCCTGAAAAACTTCAAAAAATTTATTTTCAATCATTGATTCTTCCAAAGAGAGACTAAACTGGGCCTCTTCTTTTAAATTTAATCGCCTTGTTTCGGCAGAAGTTATTCTTGCTTTCACCGACTCGGCATAATTATCAATCGCCCATTTAGAAAAACGCCCTTCTTCAAATAATATTTTATCTTCATTAACTAAATTCAATAAATTTTTAATCCACTTGCCATGTTCTAATTCCTCTTGACTGATTTGCTGCCAAAAATCAGCAAATTGATTAAATTGATTAGAATAAAGATGATAAAGACGGCTCAAAGATTCTTCATTAGCGGCTAATGATTCAATTAAATTTTTTTGATAGGTAGTGACATTTGTCATAAAATTTATAAAACTGCTTATACTAAAATTATTATAAGATATTTTATTTTTAAAATCAAGTTTATTAAATACTATTCATATCGTAAGGCCTCGATCGGACTTTTTAGTGAAGCGCGACGGGCCGGGTAAAGTCCAAAAACTAAACCGATTAAACCGGCCACCCCAAGCCCCAAAATTATAGCCGAGAGCGATAAATTAAAAGCCCAATTAACTCCTAGAATTTTAGTCAAAATAACTGAAACCAATAATGAAAAGGTTGCGCCTAATAAGATTCCCGCCAAACCACCAACCGCGGTTAACATTACCGATTCTATCAAAAATTGAGATAAAATATTGCTGTCAGTAGCGCCCAGGGCCTTGCGTAGACCGATTTCTCGCGTTCGTTCTGTAACTGAAACCAACATGATGTTCATTATTCCAATTCCGCCGACTATAAGCGAAATGGCGGCGATTGAACCTAAAAATAAAGTTAAAACGTTAGTAATGGTGCTAACCATCGAAGTAATCTCGGCTTGGGTTTGAAGATAAAAATCATCTTTGGCAGGATCGGTAATTCCGTGCGAATTACGTAAAGTAATATTAATATCTTTGACGGCCTGGGGAATGTTTTGTTCAGAATCAACCTGAACTACAATATGGTGAAAATATTTCGCACCAAAAATATATTGTTGAGCGGTAGTATGTGGCATGGCCACAGTTTCATCAAAATTAATAAAAGAAAGCTGGCCTTTTTTCGGCAAAATGCCAATAACCCGAAAATTTCTGCCCTTAATGCGAATTTGCTGACCAAGGGCTGGGGTAGAGCCGAATAACTTCTCTTCAACCTTACTGCCAATCACCACGACACTATTTCTCCCGCGAACATCGTCATCAGTAAAAAAATTACCTAAAGATGGCTGAATGTCGTAAATTTTAGAAATTAATTGAGTCGCGCCAATAATGGTTAGGCGATAATTTTGGTTCTCACGCGAAGCCGTAGCCACGCCCACAACAATTGGCATCGTATCAACTGCATCCGGTACATTTGATTTTTTTGATAAAAGGATCAAATCTCTGTCGGTCAAAGATTGATTAGACAAACTATCCAAAATGCTTGGATCGGTTAAACCCTTGGGTTGTCTGCCCGGAGAAATAATAATAGATTTGGAGCCCAACCCTTGAATCTGACTCAAAATTAAACCTTCTGCGCCTTTGCCCAGCGACATAACCATAATGATTGACAAAATGCCGATGGTAATGCCCAGGATAGTCAAAAGCGAGCGCGATTTGTGCGCCCTCATGGCTCGTAGGGCTGACTGAAAACCGTATTTTACTTTCATAATTATTGACAACCAAGTGAACAAAGAAAAAATAATTATTTTTCTCTTCCAAAACGAGCACCGGCCCGCCCAGACTCGGCGAGGCTGGCAACACGGGGTTTAGGCCCTTTATTTATGGAATCCATCTACAGCGCGCAAGCGATGATCAACTAGCTTGTCACTATCAATCAGCCCGTCTTTCATGTGTATAATTCGTTGAGCGTGCTGCGCCGTATAGGTTTCGTGAGTAATTAAAATAATAGTATGTTCTTTTTCGTCATTAAGTTTTTGTAAAAAATTCATGATAATTTGTCCCGACTTAGAATCCAGGTTGCCAGTCGGTTCGTCGGCAAAAATAACTTGAGGGTTATTGACCAAAGCTCGAGCAATGGCCACGCGCTGTTTTTCGCCACCCGATAATTGTGAGGTCTCATAATTCAAACGATGGCTTAAATCAACGGCAGTAATAGCCTCTTTGGCTAGCTTGTCCCACTCTGATTCTTTTGCGTCTGAATATAATAGCGGCAGCTTAACGTTTTCTAAAACGGTCATTCGCGGTAATAAATTAAAAGATTGAAAAACAAATCCCATCTTGCGATTACGAACATGAGCAAGCTCGTCGCCCGAATAATCATCAATGGTTTTACCGTCAAAAAGATATTGACCGCCGCTCTGGCGATCAAGAAAACCTAACATATGCAACAGGGTCGATTTCCCCGAACCTGACGGCCCCATAATAGCCACGAATTCACCGGCTTTAACAGCAAACGAAACTCCGCATAAGGCAGGAGTTTCTGTTTGGCCATCAACGTATATTTTTTTTAAATTTTTAATCTCGATTAGCTCCATATCTTCATTGATTAATTATTTTATCGCCTTCTTTTAAACCGTTAATAACTTCTATATTGCCGTCTGAACCGCGCAATCCTAGCTCCACCTTTACTTCTTGTAATTGTTTGTCATCGGTCCCTGAAATTTGAACAAATTTTTGCCCATCTTTGGTGATAACAGCTCTTTGTGGAATGTATAAAATATTATCTCTCTTGTCGGTAGTAATATCGATGTTGGCGGTCATACCCGGCCTAATCCGCTCGTCGTCTCGGGTGAACTGTAAAGTAGTTTTATAAGTAGCCACGCCGTCAATAATAATTTCAGCTGGATCAATTTTTACCACTGCGGCGTCAAAGACATTTTCACTGCCATAAGCATCGAGCGTTATTTTGGCGGCATTGCCCACTTTAAGATTGGCAATATCAACTTCGGCAATATTGGTTTCGATTTCGAATTTCGCGTCAGAAATAACCGAAGCTACGTTAACGTTTGCCGACACTATCTCGCCTACTTTAGTATCTAATTGACTGACGACTCCTTTGATTGGTGAACGTAAAATCGTTTTGTCTAATTGCGCTTGCGCCGCATCAACGTTAGCTTGAGCCTGTTTAACCAACGCCCGCCCGGCGGCAATTTGCTCCTGGGTTGAACCGGCTAAAATTAAATTTAATTGATTCTGATAAGATTCAACGGTTAATTTTTGCGAAGCGATTAAATCCTGGCGAGTATTAATGCTGGTCATGGCCGTATTAATATTAGTTCTTGCCGTGGCTACGCTAGTTTTATAAGCATCAAGGTTTGTTTGTGATAAATTAACCGCGCCGTTTAGGGTCGTGTAGAGATTGTTTAAAAAAATCCTGACAACATCTAAATGACGTTCTGCATTCATCATTTCTTGATCTATGGCTGAATAATCGGCACCCAAAAAGCTAATTTCTGATTTAAAATTTCCCAATTCGGTTTCTATTGCCAAGCGTTGATTTTTCACGTCTGTTTCTGTCTGCGATTCAGTAGTAACAAACGTCAATTGCGGATTTGATGCCGGATTGCTAAATAGAGAATTTTGCTTATTAACCGCATCATCTGCTTTATTGTAAGCATCATTTAAAATATCGATAACGCCATTATAATCATTAGTTAAATCTTGCTGGCTCTTCTTGAGGTCTGTTTGTCTGATGGAAATGTCTTCTGGCCGGCTGCCCCGAAGTAAAGCGTCGAGCTGAGCCTGATAATTAGCCAAGCCGGCTTGCGCCTGTTCTAATTGAGCGACCAAATCAGCATTATTTAACACCATTAAAGTTTGCCCTTCAAATACCGTATCGCCCACTTTGACATTAACACGGATAACCTTGCCGCTTCTTTCAAAGGCTAAATCAATATCTTCGGCCGGATTAACACGACCCGTTGAGCTAACCTCTTGAACAACCGTGCCGCGCGCTACGGTCGAAACAACGACCGTGGTTTTATTTTTCTTCCCACCAGAAATAATCAAAATTAAAATTAATAATAAAATTCCAACAATAATAAAAAAAACTGGCTTTTTAAAAAATTTCTTCATATAAATTATTCTATTTTATTAATTCATCTTTATCTAGATATGGCTGTATTTCGTCCAAAAAACGAAGCGCTTTTTCTTTAACTTCGGGATCTGTTTTTTTAGTTGGTAACCCAAATTCCAAAATTTGCGTAGTAAGCTGACTAATAAAAATTCTCAAAAGGTTTATTTCGCTATGACCGGTCGAATCTCCGCTCGTATCAAATGTTTTAATATAAGCCTCTAAATCTTCGGGGCCAATTGCTAAATAAAAAACTGGAATCTTTCTTTCTTCGCCCTTTGCAACCGGCCTATTTTGCCCCGTGCTGTGATCAATGCCTAAGCTATATTTTAATTTTGCTGCGCCAAATTCATTAAGTTGTTCAGACCTTGTTTTTTTTGTATTAATGTCCTTTCCTATTCTACCATTGGGATTATCGCAAAAATCATCAATAGCACAGACCACTTCTCCGGTTTTCTTATTCAATATAACGTTATCAATGTTATTAAAAATATCATCATACTCCGAAGATCTAACGACAATAAACTTATTTCCCATATGTTTCTGAAAGACTGCTGTCTTTAGCAACTCTAGTCTTTCGCCCTGCAAAATTCTTTTATTTACATCTGATCCCCATTTTGCTTTTTGCTCGTCTACTCTTCTATTATCTACGGCTATTTCGTCGGCAGTATAAACCGAAGAATAACTCATCGGATTAAGACGGCCTGTTTCGGGGTCTATTAACACTCCGTCTTTTTCTATTTCAACGGCGCTACGTCTAATAAACTCCTCTATTTTTTTAATGGAAACCGTTAGTTCTCCCTCTCTTTTTACCTCGTTTAAAGATCTTTCTTGGGTTCTACGCATCCTTGGATCCATGTGTCTATCACTAAAAAATCCTTGCATCATGCGGTCCATATTTATATAAAATTAATTATTAATAACTATTATTATAACATATTTCTATATAAAAACAAGATTAAAGACAAAAAACGAAGGGCCTGACTGCATAGTCAGGCCCCTGGACATGGAAAGGGGTCAAACGCCGAGTTCTCGTTGCTTCCACCAGAAAGACGAATGGAGGCCTAAAGAAGCCTTTGCCCTATCGCTTTCGAGTTGCACTGACTCGTTTACGAGAACCTGTGTGCCCGGTCAACGAGTAAACCAAGCTTAAGCGCGCAACCCCAAATATAAGCCGATGGCTAAGGATCGCTCCGTGGACCGGTTGGGAACCAGCCGCGCAAAGAAAAGGAGCGAACTCAAATCAGATGCTGACACGCAAGGACTTTCGTTTGTCTACTATATGAAGTTAACGGAGGCACTTCACCCGCCCCGTTATAGCTCAGTTGGTTAGACCTTGCGGTAAACACCGGAGGAAGGTTTGGGTATGAGTTGAGTCTTACCTCTCACCATCGGCGAAAACCTCCAAATGGCGCCAGAATTGAAACAGTGACAAGGGCGGACGCGATAGTGGTGAAATATCGATAGCTACGAAGCAGTAAGCCGCCACGTACGCCGCTCATTTCTGGCTTATTTAATATAACATTTTATAAATTAAAGTCCAGTGGAAAATAAAAAACTTTCGAGGCCTAACGGCCTCGAAAGAAAATATATATTTTTTTATTACTTTCTATTAAATAGAAGCTTATTTGTTTACGGCCTGATTTTGCGGCATTCTAAATAATAACGCTTTTCATCTGCTTCGCCGAGAGAAAAAGTTTTGCGCGGCAAAGCGCCGTCTAAAATAACCGTCTTAAATAAATCATGTTTATCCATGACCGGCAAATAAAAACCTAAATTTCCGCTCTTTCGCCCAAGCTTGGCCACGGCTTTGTCGCCATGCACATAATCAATTTTTGTTTCTTTATGTTTGACTAAATATTCATCCAAGAATGATTGCAGCGTCCCGACTTCAAGATTTAATTTAGGATTTTTTATTTGCAAAACGCCAAATTTTTTACCACTAACGAATTTTATCAGGTGTTCGCTCCCCTTCTTCGCTTTCCTTGTCGCCTGTTCAGCCGCTTTATCGGTTTTAAATAATTTATAATCCAGGGTTGATTTTTGCTTTTTGTAATAGTAGTCCATTTCTTTTAATAATCGTTCAAGGTTTACATTAAAGAGAACACGATGAATTGGTTCGAAAATTAAACCAGTATCGTGAATATTCAATACTTCAACTAAAGCATATCTGGCAGGATGGTTAACCAATTTAGATTTTGGCAAACGTTTCTTAAATAATTCCCAAGTAGCCTTGGCCGTGGCCAGAGAATGATTACCATCTCCGGCGGCAAAAAGCACTATTGGTTCGTTTTTTACGCCATACTTTCGGCTAAAAGACCTTTTATCGGCTAATTTTTCCAGATTCTTAATAGTTTTTTCTATTATTTTTTCGTCATTTATCTTATAGCCCCTAAGGTGTCCTCCGCTAAACATTAAATTAAAATCATAAATCTTATTCCTATGCTTCAGGTTTTTAAATAGTGGTTCGACGACGGTTTTCTTGGGGTCATCGATTAAAATCAGGATATGCGGCAATTCTATCAGCGCTTCTTTACGAATGGCAATTCGCGGCGGCAAACGATTTAAAACCGTGCCTTCGGTGCAACGAATTAAACTCTTGGCGCCCTTATGATAATTATAATTCTCTAAATCAAGAGCCATAATCAAACCTTTGCGCGATTTTACCTCGTTAGTCTTGCGGTCAACTAAGACAAAACATTTTTCCGGTGTTAATACGGTCTGTAAATATTTTTTCATCTGCGCTTTTATGCGCTTAATTCTTTCTTGCTTACCTGGCGCCTCCAAGTATACTTCCGGAAAAATGATATTTAAAGTCGAAGGATTTGACCCGACTATTTTTTTAACCTTTTGCCAATATTCCGGTTCGGAAGTATATTGATCGCAGGCCACGACCGACCACTTGCGCAAATCAACATTTTTAGGCAACAGGATTTCTGGAACAAGAACGCCGATTTTGTTTTTCATTTTTTAAATCTAAATTAATTATTAACGAACTACTGTTAAATTATTAAAAAATATTATTATCTGAATGGTGATTGTCGGGGTGATCATTCGTCGTATCGCTTTCTCCCCAGGTAGAAGAAATTTTTTCGGCAATTAATTCATATGTCTTGATTTCTTCCTCTGATGCGGCTTGTACGATCATGTTGGTTAATTTGTGGCGGACAAAGGCTTGCGGACGCTGCATATCTGGATCGTAATCTTTAAAATCACATATTTCAGTTATGATGTCTATGAATGCTTGTTTTTTACTATTATCAATATTTGAATCTTGCACAAATTTAATCAACCCTCCCTTCAATTCTCTTACCCTGTCCATGAATTGTTCGTTCGGATTCTTTGGCGCCTCAGCTGACGGTATAACTTCGCCAATACCCGGTATTTTTTCAATCATTTTTTATAAGCGTTAACAAAGGTCAACTTGATATTGTAGTTTAAGCTTATTAATAATACATTAATACTATAACAAATCTAACCGATAATATAAGACTTAAGCTGTTGATTAACTTTATGAGAGATAAAAAACTGGCTCATTATAAGGGTCAGTTTTTGAGTATATATCGTAATCTATTTCTAAATCTGGGTCAAGTCGCCATTAAGCACTACGTCAACCATGGCCTTAATTTCATCAACGTAAGAAACGTTTTCCGGAATCGGGTTTAATAAAAACACTTTCTTATTATTGACGTAAGCAAAGCCGATTTCCATTAAAGTATTGCCGCCGATATAATTTTTAATACCGTTTTTATCAAAGTTACAAACTAAAAGTGCGTCACCCGATAAAATTATATCATACCAGGCCTTAATGTAATTATATTTTCTTTTTATCTCTGCATGCTCGCGACCGTCATCGCACAGAAGTTCCGGTGCATCGCCGCGAACAATACCAAAAACATCGCTATGCATTAATGGCTCATGGCCCATGGCTTTAAGCTTATTATAAACCTCAACCAACTTGTTAGCGCAAGCCATGCTGCCATTCACGGTTATTTTCATGGGGTATAATATTTAGTTTTTTAAAAAAATATTCCCAAACATTTTGTAAATTTAATTTTCCCATTTCTTCTAAAGTATACCAGCCAATCGATTTTGTTTCTATTTTATTTTGCATTACCTCTCCTTCTGTGTCGCATTCATATACGCGCCAATAATGAACTTCTATTCCTTTACTACAGGTATCCCAATCTAATTCTTCTTCCAATAATAATTTGTAATTTTTTACTTTTAATCCGCTTTCTTCCTCAACTTCACGAACCAAAGATTGTTCTGGCGTTTCGCCTTGATCAACATGGCCGGCCACGCAGGCAAAACCAAACGGAGTTTTCATGCGATCGATTAACAAAAACTTTCCGCCTCGTTTAATCAAAGCACCAACTGAATAATGCTTGGACTTACCGTTGGCCGCTGTGTCTAAAATTGGACTAGACATAAACTTATTTAATTTTAAGCGAAGAAACCATTAGTTCGATGGGTTGATTAATGGTTATGGTACGGTCGAGATTTCTACATTCGGTTTCAAATTGTGTTTCGCAATATGCCCCGCAACTACCATCGCCACAACCAAGATGAGACCAAACCACAAAATATAAAACATAAAATTTTTGGTGCTTCTGGGCCACGTAGCAATAAGTATTATATAACGAACCAGCGCCAGCATCCGAACCCTTCCAAAATTGATAACTGATTTTATTAATAGTCACGTCTTGTTCGACGCTGCCGGTCGGAAGCTCCGGACAACCGATCTTTAAGGCGTCTTGGCTGCTTTGGACGATTGTTAATTTTGGCGGCCAGGATTGCGCTCGCCAAACATTAGCGCCAAAAGTAGCTGGATAGCGAAAAGTAGTGCCGTTAATGTTGTCGAGATATGTCAGCCAATCACTGGGAATTTTATAGGCTGGATTATTTGGTTGGTAATTAACGATAAATTTAGTCGCCAATAAGAGCAAAATGGCGAAAACAATAACAATGATAATCCAAATGATTCTTTTTTTCATAAAATTAAATTTATATATTAAAATTATATCTTGATATAATTTTACTGTCAATATATTAAAATATCTTTAAAAAATAAAGGCGGCGCTTGCGCACCGCCTCGGTTACTGACACCTTCCTGCCTACTGCCTTGTCTTGGCCATGGCCTCCATCAGTCGAGGCCACTCTGCCTTCGGTTTCAAGATCACGTTGCCGGCTGCGATGTCAGCCGCAACTGCCGGATCGTCCTGCTTCCACTGCTCGGTTGGCTTATTGACCAGAGCCACAACCGGCCTCTTTTCCCATTCCATTTTACCGGAACGGTTCAAGAAACAACCAACCCCAACCAGTCTTGCGCCGGTAGTCCCAATCGCAGCAGCGGCCTGACCGGTAGTAGAGTAGTTATTGCAGACATCTTCCACCAACAGGCATGGCGCATCGCGACCGATGTCATGACGCGACAGAACCAGTTCGGACTGCTCGCGGCTCGTACCGGTAGCCAAGGCCGTCACCCTCTTCTCCAGGAAGGCAAACCGCTTACGCAGCGCCATCGCTACCAAAGCGGCCAATACGATACCTCCCATAGGTGCACCAATGACGACGTCGAATTGCGAATCGAAATCGCCATGACGCAACTCAAAGCCCAGTCTCTCGGCTTCTTGTCGAAGAACGTTGGGGTCTTGCTCGAGTGTAGCAACGTTGAAGTAAACGTCGCCGACATACTGCAGTTTCTGCCCATCAGATCCCTCGTAACGGCCAGCATAACCGACTAGAGGTCCGAGACGCTTGCCGGTTATGGGGTCTCTTGGACAGGCATAGTAGCCACCCGCGGCATGAAGTATATCTAGCGGATCACTTGCCGGACCTATTTCTTCCATTTCATTCACCTCCTTTCATTGGTGAGTTTGGAGTTATACGTGCTCGTCGCCAGCGGGAAAAGGAATGTCGCCGCCAGCCGCCCTGATCTGATCGCGTAGCTTCTCGGCTTCTGCGGCCGGATCGCTGGCGAAGATGATGCCGGACGATGAGTTGATGGTGATGGAACCGGGTCCTGCGAAAGCAGCCTTGACCGTCTCTTCGACGAATCCCTTCTGCGTTCCGATGCCCGGAATGAGCATCCACATCTCGTTGCCCACGATCTCCCTACATCTTGAAAGGTGCCAGAAGTAGACCTTGGACTCGTCGCTCGGATCCTTGTGAGCCGCGCCCATGACTACGCCGGCATTCTCGATGACCCCCAGCTCTTTCGACCACTGAAGCAGATTCTGGACCATGAACTCCCAGAAACGCAGACCGCTCTCCATCTTCGCATCCTAGATAACCCAGGCTTCTTTGTTGCTGGTCCGACCGAGGCCGACTAGTGCTCGACCCGGACGCTTTTCGTCGATCAGCGACATGAGCGTATCCTTGCCCATGTATCCGACGAAGTTCATCCCATCGGCGTTTTCGAGGCCGAGGTGAGTATTGCCGTAGAGCCTCTGAGTACGATCGATGTCGCCCCTCTTGCAGTCAACCATCACCGGAATGTCCGGATGATTCGCGTGGATGTAGCCGATGAGCATCTTGAGAACCCCAAGCCCATCGGGAATTGCCTCCCAGTGAGCGTGCTGGAACTTGAACATCGACGCAGCGTGTTCGGTATCATCGATGACGCCCATCATCCACAGATAGAGAGCGACATGCACAGCACATCCCATCTCCAGGAACCTGGACGGCATCCTCTCGATCAGCGGATCGAGGCCGACACAGACGAGGGAGTTTGCCCTCTTCTGCCTTTCTGTTAGCTTCTTGCGGAACCGTCTGTCTTCTGCCATTACGAACTCCTTTGTGTTTGGTGTTTTTCCTAAAGAACAAGAGGCTAAGCCCTCCTAGCAGCTTTGCCCCCTCTATAATTACATTATCCTGCTTTTTCTAGTTTTGTCAATAATAAAAAATACCCCTATATTAAAAAGGTATTTTAAAGTTTAATTTATAATAGATCCTTGACTCTCTCGAAATCATTTCTGAATCCTTCACAAAACTTATCATGATTTTCTTTCGTCCCCTGTTCTATCTCGTTAAATGTCATTCTGCTATAAGAAACCAATTCATGATTAAGCTTCGGTTCCTGGTCTGTCTCGGCTAAAAATACGCCGCAAAAAATCTTAAACCTTTTTCCATTATATTCATTCTCTTGATAAAACTTATCGAGCATTTTTAGCTCGCAGTCGATGCCCAATTCTTCCATTAATTCTCTTTTTGCCGCGGTTTCATAATCTTCACCGGCATCAACGTTGCCAAAGGCAGATAAATCGTATTTATCGGCGTCTAGTTTTTTATGAGAAGCGCGCTTGCTGACTACAAATCTGTTGTTCGAATCGCGCACAAAAATAGCCACAACTCGGGAAATAAAATTAAGTTCTGGCTTTTTACTTTTTAATTCCTTGCCGATCACCTCGTCGTTTTCATCCACTACGTCTACATAATGATCTGCCATAATTGTTGAAAATTAAAATTCTTTACTCATATAATACCAATCGTGATTATAATAATAATCTAATAACACTGCATCTTTCTTATATCCGCTCTTTTCATAAAACCTAATCGTATCTACGAAGACTGACGGTACTTTAATTACTGATTTCTTACAATTATTGTCGTTCGCCCATTTTTCAATATATTTAAGCAAATTAGTGCCAATACCCTTACCGGTTAATTCGTTTTTGACCAGGATATCTCTTATTTCGACCACGCCCCCTCTAAGTTCAACTTTAGCATAAGCTGATAAATTTTTATCAACATAAACTCCAAAGAAAAATGTTTCCTTTGGAGGCAAAAGATTATATTTTTTATTTATGACTTCCCATTCTTTGTCGAAAAATTCTTTAATTTCCGTTGCATTAATTTGCTGTATTCGAATATCCATTTCAATTAAATAAATTTATATCATTGGCAAAACTGCGAGGCTTGGATTCCCGGCCCAAGGCCGATCGGAGTCTAATCTGGGAGACCTGGATTCGAACCAGGATAGACAGATCCAGAGTCTGCCGTCCTACCGTTAGACGATCTCCCAGATTAGACTCCGCTATACAATATTCTAACATTCTTAAGAATGTTAGAATATTATTTTATGAAAAAAATAAAGTTTATGAGCAAATTTTAATAACAGCCAGTTCTAGCGGCAGCTGAGGAATCTTGGCGTATGATAATTCTTGCTGCACGGAAATAAATTGTTCAATCATCAATATCAAAGCGTTCTGCTCAAATTTATTCGCAAAATCTCTTACTTTTTCTTGAACCTCATTGTCTAAATATTGTAAAATCCTTTCTTGATCAGCACCAACTTTAACTAATAAAACTTTTCGCAAAAATTCTATCAAATCCTTGGTAAATTGTTCTAAATCAACGCCCTCTTCAAGTAATTTATTTATCAATCCTATCGCCTCTTTCTTATCTTTAGAGGCCAGTAATTTAACAAAATTAACTATTAGATTCAACTTAGTCGAAGGAATGACGAGTGACGCTTCTTCCATAGTAATTTCTTGGTCGTCAAATGTAAAAATCTGCGATAGCAAACTTTCGGCATCGCGCACACTGCCTTCAGAACGTTGGGCAATAATTTTTAAAACTTCTGACTCTATTTTAACCTTTTCACTTTTAGCGATTTTAGCCAAACGTTCGACAATTTTATCTAAATCAACCTTGGTTAAATCAAATCTCTGGCAGCGCGAAATAATCGTATCTGGAACTTTATGGATTTCGGTCGTGGCTAAGATGAAAATAATATATGACGGCGGCTCTTCCAGCGTCTTCAAGAGCGCGTTAAAGGCCGCGGTCGAAAGCATGTGAACTTCGTCGATGATAAAAATTTTATATTTTCCTCTCGATGGCGGCACGCGCGTGCCGGCGATAATGTTCTCGCGAACATTGTCCACGCCTGTTTGCGAAGCGGCATCCATTTCAATTAAATCAAAAAATTTACCCTGCATTAATTCCAAACAATTGGAACATTTATTGCATGGCTCACTCTCGCCTTTCTTGCGATTCTCACAATTAACCGCTTTGGCCACTAAGCGCGCCAAGGTTGTTTTACCTAAACCTCGAGGACCGGTTAAAAGATAAGCATGAGCTAAGCGTTCTTGCTTAATCTCATTTTCCAAAGTTCTAATAACGTGTTCTTGGCCAATAACCTCGCTAAAGTTTTGTGGACGATATTTACGATAAATTACCATAGTATAGAAAATAGAAGTTAGAAAACAGAAAATAGAATAATGCCGTTAATCACCAGTCACCAATGCCCAATTTCCAAAATAATTTATAAAAATTCTTAAAAAAAATTATTCGCAATTCGTTTAAAACTAGTAATTATTAGGAAAGGCATCAGTCACCGCTGCAGTTGGTACAATTACTGCAAAATGCTTTTGATTGATATCGACGACAAAGAGCGCAAACTTCGCAAGATTGAAGAGCGCGTTTATAAACACGGACTTCATCTTCTAGACCGTTGGAGTAATAACCACCTGAGTACGTTCCTATATTAGTGCTACTGCCGGTTATTAATGATCCTGAAACATTTTGCTGTGTTGTTTGCGAAGCATCAATATAGGCAGTCAATTTTGAACCGTTATAAGTAAAGCTTAAAAAATGCCAATTACCATCTGTCAAACCAGATCCCGAATTAAATACTTGTCTACTCATCGTATTAGTAGTTACGCCGGTTCTAATCTGACCGCCAGAATCAGGAACGCTATTTTCGATTTGTGTACCTTGCATAAAAATAATATGATAACCACTTGCCGGGACTCCTAATCTTTTAAACCAACCAATCACAGATACATATTCAGGTGGGTTTACCGGATTAACCTTTACATAATTGCTTGTTCCATTAAAACTTAAACAATTGCCAGAGATACAATTTGATGTTTGCCAAGTCGGACCAGCTGCCGGGCAAGTACTAGCATCACACAATTGTCCGTTATTGGCATAGGCAGATGAATCATTAGCATCAGTTCCGCTGCCTTCATTAAAGTGCCAATCACCCACAATTGAGGTGTCTTGGTATTGCTGTTGGTTGGTCATAATCTGATTTAAGGTCGTATTGGTCAAAGAGATTTGACTGGTTTGAGCTCCGGCAGATTTGTAGATCTCATAGTAGCTTGAAGCAGTGCCGTTGTCGCTTGAGGCAGAAGCGGTATCTCGTTCCAGATAGACAGCTAACTTGTAATTGATGCCAGTTGAATCAGAAATATAGTAATAGCAGTATTTGGAAGAATTGGGGTCAGTGGGCAAAGAAGAAAGATAGGTGGAATTAATCAGAGCAGTAATTAAAGGATTGTAAGGGTCTGAAGTACAACCTCCTGAAGCCCAAATGGGATAAACCCCATTAGTATTAAGATAAAGATCAAGTGTTTTAGAGAATTGGTTTAAGTCCCCTATTCTTCGCACATCCCTGGCTTTGGCCGAAGCTGTAGAAACAGAGGTTAAGGCAATAGCTGAGAGAAGACCGATAATGGCGACTACGACCAGGAGTTCGATCAAGGTGAAGCTTCTGCGAGAACGGCTAGACATAAAATTAAATTATGAACAAAATATCATATAATAATATTTATATCACATATAGGTAGACTGGTTTGTCTTGCGGCGTGGGCCGAATAATTTTTATCGGCGTCAGAGCTTTAATTTGAAAACAAATAGAGACAACGCGTGTACCGGGCTTTAAATTAGATAATAATTTTGGTCCTAAACGATCCATCAAAGCCGGCATTAAAAAAAGCGCTACGGCGGTCGCGTCAGAATAATCGGCTTTTAAAATATCGCCACATCTAACTTGCGCTAATTTATCTAAACCTAAAAATTTAATTCGCCAATTAGCGTAGATACACAACCACCAAACCAATTCAATGCCTCTTGCTTTAACGTGATATTTTTTAGCCGCTTCAATGGTTATTCGTCCGTCTCCACAGCCTAAATCGTAAAAAATATCATTTGGCTGAAGTTCCAGCGCTTCAAGAGCTCGATCAATGTATTTTTTCATCAGCGGTATCCAAGGTGTGGCAAAACTAAGCCCAAGAAATAATAAAGAAAAAAATACAAAGGCTAGGAATAAAATTATTATCAGTAGAATCGTTAAAAAAATAAGCATAGATTAAAGCGTCGAAGTTGGAGTAGAAGCAGGACCGTAATTAGGCGTAGTTGGTTTTTTGTCTAATTCAATTGCTTTGGCTCTTTCTAAAATTTCGCTCTCAACAACCGCTTTGGGTCGGCCGTATTTTAAGTGCGACATTTCTTTTACTAACTTCGCCACTTCTTCGTTCCCTTTGCGCGGCGGCATGCCCAACATATTAAACGGCCTGACTGCTTCTTTATCAACCAGTAATTTCACGTAAGCGTTAAATCGCTCAACATTAATTAAATCATATTCATTTAAAACGGGCGCAAATTGTTTAACCAAAACTTGCGCATCTTCAATGCCGATATTAAAAGCTATCATCGTGCCTACCGTGCCCAGCACCGCGTCGCGAATTGAAGTGTCGTTATTTTTTGTCAGCTGCCCCATATATTGATGGGCAATGGTCAGATCAAGTTTATATTTTCTCGCTTCGGACAAAATCACGCCAATCGTATCAGTGATAAAATTCTGGAACTCATCAATGTATAAATAAAAATCTCGGCGATTTTCTTCGGTGGTATCAGCGCGTGAAAACGCGGCCATAGTAATTTTACCAACGATAACTAAGCCCAAAAGATATGCATTCAGATCTCCCACCAAGCCTTTTGGCAAGGTTACCAGCACGATTTTGCCTTCGTCCATGGCCTTGCGGAAATTAAAAGCACTGGCCTGCTGGCCGATAATCGGCCGCATAATATCGTTAGAAATAAATTGATTCAACTTTGAAGTGATATAAGGAGTCATGTTGGAAAGAGCTGCTTCACCGCCAGCCTTCTCGGCTTCTTTAATCCAGAAATCGCGCACTACCGGATTGGTACAATGTTTTAATTTAAAATGGCGGAATTCAGGGTCGGCCATTACTTTGGGAATTTCCATTAGCGTCGAACCGGATTCGGGATGTTCCATAATCAACAGCATGGCGTTACGCATATATTGTTCGAACATCGGGCCACCGGTTTGGCGCAAATCATAAAGCTTATCCATTATCTTAATCATTTCGTTAATCACAAAAGTTTTTTGTTCCGGATATTTTGAATCGTATTCAAGTAGATTCAAGCCCATCGGCCTATCAATATTGGCCGGATTAAAATAAATTACGTCCTCAGCTCGCTCTTTGGGAACGTTAGCTAAAATATTTTCCACTAAATCGCCATTCGGATCAATAACGCAAACGCCCTCGCCGTTTTCGATATCTTGAATGGCCATATTGGAGATCAGGACGGATTTACCCACGCCGGTTTTACCGATTAGATATACATGTCGGCGGCGATCGTCGCGTTTAATGCGGATAATTTTTTCTTCTCCGCGATAAATGTTTTTGCCTAAAATAATTCCTTCGGTCGGAATATTAACCGGCGCCGGAGCCTTCTTGGCTAAGAGCCACTGAATATTCGGCACTTCGGTAATTGATAAAGGAAAATGAAACAAACTGGTCAACTCTTCAGTATTTAAAACAAAACCGGTAGACGGAATAAAATCGCGATAAATAAAATTACGAACTACGTTAGCCGAGGCGCTGGTTGGCACGGCCTTAAAACCATTGCCATATTCATAACCGGTATACTGAGCAAAAGAATTTAAAATATTTTGCAAAGACATTTTAGCCGCATTTTTGTCCTGGCTGGCCACGACTATTCTAATATTAATATCAAGTCCTGCTTTCGAACTTTTTGCCTCTAAACCTTTGATTATCTCTTGCTCCATTGGTGAAAGCTGATGTGGCTTATTTATATCTTTTAACTGGTCTTTTTTGTTATCGGTGGCATAAAAACTTTTCACGAATTTCCAAACGCCGCCCTTTTTCTTGCTCATCACTTCGCTCAACTTTTTTCCTTGCTGCATTTCAGTCGCAATCTTGGCGCCGACGCGATGCCACTCGGCATTAGCCGAACGCGCGACTATCTGAATAGCTGCCGAGCTGCCCTGCGGAATCTTTGATAAAGAAGTTAAAATGCCATTTAATGGATCATTTTCTAGCTGTTGGTAAGTTTTAATGGGAAAGGCCCATTTATTACGAAGTTTGAGGTAGGCCGACTCGATTTGGGATTTAGAATCAAAAAGATTATAATCTTCAACTGTTTCGATTTGGGCGGCCGGATGTTGAGCATGAATTTGCTGTTCAACAAATTGCCTTAAAGATTTTGGCATCACGACGTAAAAACGGATCACGCCATCCTTGTTGATTACTATTTCAAAACTAATATGATCGTTACGGCCCAAAAAATTTACCTTCAAACCGTGTTGAGCTTTTAATCCGCCGATATTAGCAAAAAAACCTTCCATCGGCGATAGCAAATCCTTGATTTGCTTTTGTTGTTTATTGTCGTCGCCACTCGATTCTTTGGGCACGGTGATTAATAAAACCACTTTGTCAAAAGCAGTCGAAAAACGGGCTATATTTTTTAAATAATTTTTTAATACAGCGAAAATAATTAAAAATAAAATAATAATTCCGATAAAAATTAAAAAATAAATGAAAAATCCGCCACTAAGCAATCCTATTCCTGCTTGTTGGGCGGTATTGAGATCTAAACTTGGCACTTGAAGATCATTCATAAAATATAAAAAATAAAACCTAAAAGATAAAAAATATAAATGCCAATGCGCCGATTAAAAATTAAATCACAAGCACAAAATTACAAATCAAAATTTAAAAATTTAAATTCTAGATTATATTTTCCTGTCTACCGCCTGCCTAACGGTAGTCAGGGCGGGCAGGTAGATTCTACTTTCTTTTCTTTTCCGCTAAAGCTAAAATTTTGTCTGTTCTGATTTTTGATTCCTGCTCTAAAAAAAATCTATTAACTCCGGGAAGAATTTTCAACCAATTATAAATCAATTCTAAAATTTTCTTGACCGTAAATTTTGTTTGCGAAATAAGTTGTTCTATTTTCGTAGCTGTTTCCTCCCCCTTCTTTCTAAACTGCTCCTGTAAGGCGGCTGACAAATTTTTATAAACCGGCTCTAAATCCTCGGACAGAATGTTCTCAATCTCTTTTAACGTTTCACTTTTAGCTAAAACAACTGTCGGCACTTTTTTGCTTTTAACGGATGGTCTAACTGTTTTTGCCTGTGGTTGGATCTCGCCTGATTTTTCAACCGGTAAAGTTTCCGCCTGCTCTAATTTTTGCGCTTCGATTTCCGGAGTAATAGGCTGTTCAACCGTCGCTTTTTCGGTCGATGGCGCTATTTTTGGCTCTAACTCTTGGGGTGAATTTAACTCAGCCATAAAGGTAATAATAAATATTATGCGTTAATTATATACGAATAAAGAGAAATAGCAAGAAAATATATAGCGCGTAAGGGAATCGAACCCTTGTTATATGGTTGAGAACCATATGTCCTAGCCACTAGACGAACGCGCCCCATTATAGATTTTCGTCTTGCAACTTTTCAAATAAATCTTTCTGCTTTTTATTTAAATTCTTGGGGACTTTTATCTCCACTTCAACAATCTGATCACCACGGCCATGGCCCTTTAAAAACGGCACACCCTTACCTGATAATTTAAATTCCTGTCCCGAATAAGTGCCGGCCGGAATTTTAAGAACCACTTCACCGTCAATGGTTCTCACATTAATTTTCCCGCCTAAAACTGCTTGCGAAATTGAAATTTGTTCCTGCGAATATAAATTATAACCCTCGCGTTTAAAATATTTATCTGGCCTGATATGCAAATGAATATATAAATCGCCCGCCGTCGCGCTCTTAGCGCCAGCTTCGCCATAACCAGCTAAACGAATAACCCCGCCGTCGTTTACACCGGCTGGAATTTTAACTTTAATATTCTGATATTGCTGGTATCGGCCCTCACCTTTACACTGCACACATTTCTTACTCGTTAATTTACCTTCTCCTCTGCATTCTGGACACTCACCAACAGTGCGAAAAGTACCAAAAAAGGTTGTCTGGTCTTGCGCTACTTGCCCGGTTCCGCGACAACGAGAACAATTAATAATTTTACTGCCTGGCTCAGCGCCAGTCCCGCCACACTTTTGACAGGTGGCATTTTTTTCTAGTCTTAATTCTTTCTCTGTACCAAAAACAGCTTCTTTAAAGTCAACGCTTATTTCTATTTCCATGTCCCGTCCGGTCTTTTTTCTGGCCCTTGTACGGCCACCGCTAAAACCGCCAAACAAGTCTCCAAAGATATCTCCCAAATCGCCGAACTCGGCTCCCTGAAATCCCTGATTGGTTTGATGACCATTTTGTTTCATAGCTTCGGCCCAAGTGGCCCAATCGCGGAAATTATCAAATCCAGAAAATCCGCCTTGTGAGCGAGCCTGTTGGAATGTTTCGCCATACTGGTCATACATCTTTCTTTTTTCGGCATCAGAAAGGGTCTGATAAGCTTCGTTCACTTCTTTGAATTTTTCCGCATTGCCACCGGCTTTGTCGGGATGGTATTTGTGCGCCAATTCACGAAACGCTCGCCTGATTTCATCAGCCGAAGCATTCTTATTGATTCCTAAAGTTTTATAATAATCTGCCATAAATCTTAAAATTTTTGATCCGCCGGCTGGCGGAGATAAATTTTTAGCAACAATTATGAGCACTCCGACTGTCTCGTCGGAGTAGCCATAAATATTAACGATAGAACTATTTGATAGTCATGCGAATAAAATTAATGATAGTTGGCCAACCAAAATAAGCAATAATAATTGCTATTATTATTCCGATAATTTTCCATAAATCTTTCTTAAACTCTCTACCTGATTTTATATCATCTGATTTTATAACGAGAGGAGGATAAAATCGAGGAAAGACCCGAATAATAAAATAAGCTATGCCTCCGCCCAATAGAATAAAAAATATAAAAAATAAAAATATATAAATAATACTAGGAGATTCATGAACGGAAATGAATTTTCGAGCTGGTATTATGAAAAGGGGTACTAATATTATAAACATTATCATGGGACCGAAGATGTCTACCCCCCTATAAATAAATGTATTCCAATTTTTATTTTGAAAAAATTCAACTATCTTTTTTTTATAAACTATCGTTAGTTTTTCGTCTGAACTAGTTATATCGAGATAAAGATCATCTTCATTATATGAAAAAACTATATCTATATCATGACCATAATATCTTAATTTTAATGATTCTATATTTAATATATCTTTCTTAATTCTATCTTCGAGTTCTTCTGATTTTTTAAATTCATAAATTTCTCCATTTTTAAATGATGCTATAAAGCATGGTTCTTTAAAATATTCATCTTTAAATATATTTTTTTCTTCTAAATATATGGTAATTAGAAAATCGGTTAACTTTTTTAAATCAATTAAATTTATACTAAAACTTTTAATTTTTGTTCTGGATTTAAACTTGCTCATATTATTAATTTATTTTTAAAAAGATTAAAACTTATTAATCAGAATGAAAAATAAGTTTATATTTTAATCACTTCTGCTTCTTTCATTTCTTTTTCAATAGAAACCACGTCAATCAACCTGAAAACATAGAAAATAATTTGTGTTAATATTAGACCGATTCCGGCTAAAAAGCTAAAAATAAATTTGGCTAATAAAAACACTATGATAAGAATTAAGTAAGAAATATATTTTCCATACGGACCAATAAAATCGCCCAAGCGGTTGTTGATAATGGTCGTTAAAATGTCGTCCATTTTTTCTTTACCGGTTAAAGTAATGCCCAACGATTGGCCCATATCAACTCTCATTTGAGTAATCAAATTCGGGTTAATTTTTTTTGCCTGTTGCGAAAGTTGCAATAAAACAGTTTGATTAATTTCTGGATTACCAGCCAAAGCGCTAAAGTCTATTTTACCCGTTTTCTTGTCGACAAACTTCTCTAGATTGATGGAATTAGGGTCTAAGCTCGGCTGAAATTCATTCGCCGCCAAAGACATCGACAATATTTCGTCCAGTGTTTTGTTTGAATCACAAAATGGTAATATTTTATTCAAGAACGGAGAAATAGGAACAATAGTCCATTTTATCAATTGTGGCGGCAGGGTAATTTTATTATTTTCAAACTTTATTAAAGGATGAACAAAATAGATAGATGAAAGAAAAATCGCCAAGCCGATTGATAATAGCGGAATACCGCGGCGGCAAAATCTTATTAGCGATACTTTGCAATATAAATCTTTTTCAGTCGCAATAAGCTCGAAAGCAATAACCAAAGAAAAATAAAAAATAACCAAACCGATTAAATACCAAATAAGCGTACCGTGGCCAAAATACCGAAAACCGACTGCGACAAACACGATCACCAAAATCAAGCTTGTGCCATAAATCACTCGCCTATCTTCGATTAAGCCAAAAAGCAACAAAACGGCGCCGAAGAAAAACACAGCAATAACCGCTGCCGCAATCGCATTAGCCGTAGAAATAGGCTTAACAAAAAAACTTAAAGTTTTATCTACAAGTAAAACTCCTGTTAATAAAAATAAAAACGATAAAATCAGAATAACTGCCAATTTCTTGGACATACTTCTGGTTATGAGCTAGCTTATATTGCTATCTTAATTCAAAACCTAACGTAACATTAACGGTAATTTCTTGACTACCCTGTTCTATGCTCGGGGCGCCGCCTCCACCAATACCGCTCATCGCCTTGTCTAAATAAATCGGTTGCGAATAAGTATATGTCCCGTCATTTTCAGAGAAAGAAACTACTCGACCAAGGGAAAAGCCAACGCTCTTGGCAATGTCTCTGGCTTTTTCTTTTGCCTGGGCAATAGCTTTTTCTCGAGCATCATTTCTTAATTTTTCCTTGTCGTCAATAATAAATTGAATATCGCCAACCTGATTGGCGCCACGAGAAACCGCACCATCAATAATTTCACTAACCTTATCCAAGTTTCTCATTTTTACTGAAATACTTGAGGTCAACTCATAGCCGCGATCGATTCTGATACCATCTCTCCAATCATAACGAGGGCTTAAATAATAGCCAGTTGTTTGAATGTCTTTCACGTCAACACCGCTGTCTTTCACGAATTTAATGATTTCGTTCATTTTACTGGAATTTTCTTGCATTACTTCTTTGGCCGTTAACTTATCGGTAACTACCGACAAAGTAACTAGGCCAATATCTGGTATGCCAATGGCCTTGCCTTCACCGCTGACAGAAATATTCTGCTGCGGATTAAATTTTGCCTTCCAGCCGCCAATTTGGCTAACCGACAAGGTCAGCAATAAAACAGCCAACAAAATCATAATAATGATTTTTATAGCTTTGTGGCCATGACACATTGGATGGTGCATCATTTGTTGTTCATCCATAAAATTTTAATTACGAATTAAATTTACCCTCACACCAAGTTAAAGGTATGGGAATTAATTATTTAATAATGTTTTTGCTTCTTTGATTAATTGCAATAAAATATTAAGGGGGATTCTGTTTGTTCTGGAAAATTTATCAGGATCGATCTTCAATAAGTCTTCGGCGAGCATTATTCTCTTGTTCGCAAAAATATCAAAATGAAATTGTTTTAAAGACGGTAAAATGGTAATGGGATATAATTTTTGGCTCTCAATATAATACTGTAAATTATTCGTTCCGGGATAACCCCAGCCCAACAATTTATTTCCTACGCAATTCGAGTAATCTATCGCCTGCTCGCTAAACTTAGTGTTGGTAACCAAAAGGCTGGAAATTTTGAGCCCGGCAAATTCTTTTTTATTAAAAAAGTTCCCTTGCTTAATGTCTAAAAATCTGGCGTGATTTGCCAGCGCCACCTTTAAATCAGTACGAAATCCCAAAACATTATGATACTTGCATTCACCGACAAAAAGCTCTTTATCCTTCTTAGCTAAAAAATCTATTTCGTAATCAACACAATAGCCCTTAATTATTTGATTGAGCTGCACCCAATAACCTTGTTTGGTTAAAATTGCAGCAATATATTTTTCAAATGGAAATCCACTCGGCCCTAATTTACGCAGAGAGCTCTTTAAGCTAAATTTAATAGCCACGGCCGGAACCTCTTTTCCTAAAAGTTGTTTAATGCGATCATAAATCTCGGTAGTTGTTATTCCGGGTCGAGCTTCTCGCCCAATAACTTCCATGGCCTTGCGCGCCACAAATTTGTCGGCTCCGGCGTGCCTAGCGCTACGATAAACCTTTTTTAAAGATAAAGGTTCTTTCTCTCCCAATAAATTAATGACGTAGATGGATTTCATGGCTACTATAAATTATAAATTTTTACTCTATATATCATACAGGAAATATTTTATAAAAACAAGCTAGTTTACTTCTTTAAGCGCCGTTGGCGGCGACTTAAACTCAAAGCAAAACGATGGGCCTCGTCGCGCACTCTTAAAAATACATTTTTTGACAATAAAACCATATCTTTTAGCGCTTTTTTACTTTTGGGCGGAAAAACCAACTCGTCTCCCCCGTATTTAGAAATGCCCACTAGAGGAATATTTATATTTTTATCTTTTAAAACTTTGGTCAAAAAATTAATCTGCGGACGCCCGCCATCGATCATTAGATAATCTGGGAACAGCCATTCTTTATGATTAAAACGCCTAATTAAAACTTCTTCAAGGGCCCGCAAATCGTCATTGGCTGGCGCGGTTCTAATCTTAAAAAGTCGATATTGATTCTTGTCTGCTGCCCCGTTAACAAAAACCACCATCGAGCCAACGGTTTCTCGACCGGTTAAATGGGAAATGTCATAACCTTCAATCTTGGTCAAGCGTTTGTCAAAATTCATATTCATTTCATTTTCAATAGACAACAAAGCTACATCTTGCAAGTGCTTTAAGGCTAAAGCTTGAGCCGGATTTTGCTTGGTTAATTTTTTTAGCAATGACTTCTTTTGTCCACGCAACAGGGCAATGATATTTTTTATACTTTCTTGGTATTGCTCATTTGATATCTTGCCAACGCAAGCTCCAGGACAAAGACCAATTTGGTAATTAAAACATGCTTCTCCGGACAATGGCCGGCAAGTGCTATAAGGAAAAACTTTTCTAATCAAACGCAAAAATTTTCTAACCAACATTAAACTTTGATACGGACCGAATATTTCAGCTCGGCTCGGCGGATATTTCTCCAATTCCCTTCGGCGCATCACCATCGGATACGGCCATTCGGTTTTCGGAATAACGATATAAATAAACGAACGGTCGTCTCGGTCTTTGATGTTATACTTCGGCCAATGTTTTTTTATCAAATTTGCTTCAAGAATTATTGCCTCCAAAACCGTATCAGTCGAAATGTATTTAATCTCTTTAGCCTTTTTTACCATCTCGAGTAGCCGTGATTCAAGATTTTTCTGAAAATAACTAGTCACTCGCCTTTTAAGCGAAGTGGCCCGGCCAACGTAAAGAATCTTTTTATTTTTATCAAGATACAAATATACGCCGGGCCGATCCGGTAAACTGCTGGCTCTTTTTTGTAATTTCCCCAAAGCCATAATTATTTCAAGTATTCCTTTAGATAATAACCGGTATATGAACCTCTTTTCTGGGCCACTTCTTCGGGCGTACCGGAAACGACAACTTCGCCACCGTGCTCGCCCCCCTCAGGCCCGAGATCAATCAGATAATCCGCAGATTTTATAAAATGTAAATTATGCTCGATAACAATAACCGTATTGCCTTTATCTACCAACTTATTAATAACCTTCAAAAGCATTTCAATGTCATGATAATGCAAACCAACCGTGGGCTCGTCTAATAAATATAATGTTTTTTTGCCTAAGGGCTGAGTCAATTCGCGGCCTAATTTTATTCTCTGCGCTTCACCGCCAGACAAAGTCGTAGCGCTTTGGCCCAGTTGAATATAGCCCAAACCGACTTCTTTTAAAACTTTTAATTTGTCAGTAATTTGATAGATGTCTTTGAAAAAATCGTAAGCTTCGTCGATGGTCATGGCCAAGACTTCGCTGATATTTTTCTTTTTATACTTAACCTGCAGCGTCTCTCGATTAAAACGCAAGCCACGACAGACGTCACATTGGACCAAAACCGGCGGCAAGAAATGCATTTCCACTAAATTAAAACCTGCTCCACCGCAAGCTTCACAACGGCCGCCAGGTACGTTAAAGGAAAAACGCGAGGCCTTATATCCTCTCTCTTTGGCTTCGGGTAATTCGGCAAAAAAGTCCCTAATCGGCGTAAAAATTCCAGTGTAAGTGGCTGGATTAGAGCGCGGTGTACGGCCTATCGGTGATTGATTAACCATCACAATTTTATCCAAATAATCGCTGCCGCTAATTTTACTAACTCCGATTAATTTATCGGAAATGTGATTTTTCATTTTATTGACATTTTGATACAAAACATCATGGACTAAAGTCGACTTGCCGCTACCGGAAACTCCGGTCACACAGACAAATTTGCGCAGCGGAATCTCGACGGAAATATTTTTTAAATTATTAATCTTAGCGCCAGTAATTTTCATTTTCTCGTTGATTTTCACGCGGCGATGAAGAGGTAGGGCGATTTCTTTTCGGCCACTTAAATAATCAAGCGTCATAGATTTTTTAAAGGAGCGCGAATTGATGATTTGCGGCAATTCGCCCTCGGCCACTATCTCGCCGCCCAATCGTCCAGCGGCCGGACCGAGATCAACTAAATAATCGGAGTTTAAAATAGTTTTTTCGTCATGCTCAACGATAATAACCGTATTGTTCTGATCGCGCAACGACTTAAGAGTTTTAATTAATTTTTCGGTGTCGCGTTCGTGTAAGCCAATTGTCGGTTCATCTAATACATATAGTGTACCAGAAAGTTGCGAACCGATTTGCGAAGCCAAGCGAATTCTTTGCGCTTCACCGCCCGATAAGGTCTCGGCTTCGCGCGATAAAGACAGATAATCTAAACCGACTTCCAATAAAAATTTCAATCGATCGCTTATTTCTTTAACCAAGGTTATGGCAATGGTTTTTTGCCGCGCAGTCAATTTTTTTTCATAATCGGCGAAGAAATCAGCCATCTGGCCAATACTCATTCTGGTTAATTGGCAAATATTTTTGCCGCCGATCTTGACTGATAGAGATTCGGGCTTTAAGCGTTTGCCCTCACAATCAGTGCAAATAGTATTTAAAAATAAATCTGTTTTACCCAAGCCATGACAAGTCGGACAAGCGCCCATCGGACTATTAAAAGAAAACAAACGCGGTTCGATTTCCGGAAAAGCGAAATTATCTTCTGGACAAGTCCAACGACTCGATAAAACAAATTCTGCTTCGTCTTTTTTGCCCTCCTTAAACACGAAGGTCACCAATCCCTTACTGTAATCAAGGGCATTTTCCACAGCTTCAAACAATCTTGTCTCATCGGTCAGCATAACGCGATCCATAACAATATCGATGGAGTGGACTTTATAACGAGAAAGAATTATTTGATCGTGAAGCGAATGCATTTTACCGTCAACTCTAGCTTCAGTAAATCCAAGATTAAGATAATCATAAAGCATTTGGTAATATTCGCCCTTTCTGCCGCGCACCACTGGCGACAAAATGGTTACGATTTTTTCCTGCGCTGCCTTGCCTTGCTTAATAATAATATTAACCATTTCCTCGACAGAAAGTTTTTGAATTTTCATATTACACTTAGGACAAAAAACTTCGCCCAAGCGCGCATATAAAACTCTCAAGTAATCATAAATCTCTGTTAAAGTGCCGACGGTTGAGCGTGGATTATGCGACAAAGCGCGCTGGTCAATGGCGATAGCTGGTGACAAGCCGGTGATTTTATCAACGTTCGGTCGATCCATCTGGCCCAAGAATTGCCGAACATAAGGCGACAGCGATTCAATGTAGCGGCGTTGGCCTTCGGCAAAAATTGTATCAAAAGCTAGTGATGATTTGCCGCTGCCGGAAACGCCGGTAAAAACTATCAATTTATTTTTCGGCAATTCTAAGTCCACATCCCTGAGGTTATGGACTTTAGCGCCCTTGATTTTTATGGTATCAATTGACATAAATTATTTTTCTTCTAAATTAATTAAATTCTCAATATTTCTTGAAACGGACTTAGCTACTAGGTGGTGTTTTTTATTATAAGCCATTTGTTTTTCCCGTCGACGGTTAACTTCGCTGACGGCACGCTTAATCGAACCGGTAATGTTGTTGGCATACAAAATAACGCGACCGCTAACATTGCGGCTGGCCCGGCCCATGGTTTGAATAAGAGATGTTTCACTACGCAAAAATCCTTCTCGGTCAGCATCTAAAATCGCGACCAGCGTTACTTCGGGTAAATCAAGACCTTCACGCAAAAGATTCACGCCAACTAAAACATCAAATTTGCCCTGGCGGAATTCATTTAAAATCTGCGTCCGCTCCAAAGTCTTGGTATCCGAATGCATAAACTTGGCCTTGTAATCTTTTTGTGTCAAAAAATCTGTCAAATCTTCGGCCATTTTTTTGGTTAAAGTATTAACTAAAATTCTTTCTTTTTTAGCGACAACCTTTTTTATTTCATCCATTAAATCTTCTATCTGGCTGTGGTTGTGGACCTTATCGAAAACCTTGCGCACCTCAACCGGCGGATCAATTAGGCCAGTAGGTCTGATAATTTGTTCAACCACTTGTTGAGATTTTTTTATCTCCCAATCGCTCGGCGTAGCTGAAGTAAAAATAACCGAACCGACACGTTGTTCAAACTCAGTAAACTTTAACGGCCGATTATCAAGCGCTGACGGCAAGCGCCAACCATATTGGACTAAAATTTCCTTGCGGCTGCGGTCGCCTGCATACATACCGCGAATCTGCGGCACGGCCACGTGCGACTCATCAATGATGGTAAGAAAATCCGGCCAGCCGTTTTTTTTGGGGAAAAATGACAATAATGTTTCCGGCGGTTCGCCGGCCAGCTTACCACTCAAGTGCCGTGAGTAATTTTCAATGCCATGACAATAACCCACGGTCTTAAGCATTTCTAAATCATATTTTGTCCGCCGTCCCAAACGGTCGGCTTCTAAATACAATTTTTTCTGTTTGAAATATTTTAGCCGTTCTTGCAATTCCTGCCTAATATCTTTAATGGCTTGTTCTCGTTGCGGTTCGCTGCTGATAAAATGTTTGGGCGGAAAAATAACAATATCTTGCAGTTTATTGACTATTTTTCTAGTAGTCGGATCAACCAACATTATTTCATTAACCTTCTGATCTAATAACTCTAAATAATAAACTACCTCGCCCGAGGCTGGCATTATCTCAACGATATCGCCGCGAGCCCGAAATAATCCGCGCGCTAAAACGCCGCTTGTCCGCTCAAAATGCATTCTGACTAATTGTCTGATTAAATCGCCGCGCGTTAAGGGCTTGCCGATTTCTAAATGTAAAGTCGCCGACAAATAATTTAATGGCACTCCTAAGTTATAAATACAAGAAACCGACGCGACAATAATCACGTCGCGGCGGGACAATAAAGCACTAGTAGCTTTGTGGCGCAAACGATCTATTTCTTCATTTATCATCGCCTCTTTCTCAATATAAGTATCGCTAGTCGGCAGATAAGCTTCGGGCTGATAATAATCGTAATAAGAAACAAAATAATTGACCGAATTATGAGGAAAAAAATTTTTATATTCTCGATAAAGCTGAGCGGCTAAAGTTTTATTCGGCGCCATAACTAAAACCGGCTGGTCAAAATGGCTTAAGACATTGGCCGCGGTGAAAGTTTTGCCTGAACCAGTCACACCCAAAAGCGTCTGGCGGTCATGTCCCTTTTTTAAACCAGCTACTAGTTTTTTTATCGCTTCCGGCTGATCACCAGCCGGGCGATACTTTGATTCTAATTTAAATAAAGACATATTTATATAATAAAATAATTTTCGTTAATTCAAGACTAACCTCAACTAACCAAAAAGTCCCGCTTGTCGCGGTCTAGGGGGCTATAGATCTGTAAAGATATTATAGCATAAATATAAATTTTAGCCAGAGATAAAAAGAGGAGGGCCAGCTTTCGCCGGCCCTCATTGCACTCCAGGTTGTAGTCTGTCTTTCGACAAGACCGAGCTCGCCATCCGAGACAACGATAGCCTTCTTAAGGCTTAGGTTATAACCCCGGCTGTTCGCCGAGCACCTGTTTTGTTGTCTCCGATAACTCGCCCGTATTCTAGTAGTCCTTCTCCACTGCGCCTCCATGGGGAGCCGCGCGACTCGACGCCGCACGACGGTTTAGAGCTTCCGGATCTTGCTCGACCGTACAGCGCACCAGTGAAACACCGGCGCGGCGGACAGACGATATCCGTTAGGACGTATCCATGATTATTAATATACCAAAAACAAAAAAAATGTCAAGGGATTTTTCCACAGACCTAACCCCCGCTTTCTTAGAAAGCGGGGGTTGACAAAAGCCAAAAAATATATTAAAATAAAAACATTCAAGGAGGCCTATGGCTCTTCCCATAACGAAAAATCCACCTACGACGATTAGTAGAGGTGACGTCATGAGGCGCCTAAGAGAATCCGGAAATCCTGTCTGGAGAAGCTTTGTCCTGCCAAGGCGCGAACATCTACGGCCCGATGAGAAACTCCGACTCTTCAGCTTCGCACCGGTTCAAGAGACTCTTCTGCCGATCCCCTTGTCAGTTGACGAACTGAGAATAGAAGCGATCGAAGGCGACCGGATCATCTTTGCCGATCCGTGGCAAGACGGCATTACGCCAAGACCCAGTCCGCTGTCCATCGTCGAAATACTCACAGACACAGTCAGGCTGACGCCGGAAGGAGAGTTCACGCTCTATCTGGTACGCCTTGAACGCCCCCGTCACTAATCGAAAGCCGGCTCGCGCTATACGCGGGCCGGCAATTAGTTTTTATGAATATTTTATCTTTTATTGATTGCCCATAAAAATCCCATCTTCTTGTCAAATTGCGAAGGGAAAATTTTCACGCTGAATCCATTACTTCTTAACTTTTCTTCTATTAAGCGATAATCGCGCCAATTATCATTATGATACTCTAAAACCATGGCTTCAATTATTTTAAAATCATCTATAGATAAACTATCGATTATCTGATATTCGCCGCCTTCGATATCC
Source organism: Patescibacteria group bacterium (assembly GCA_028715115.1). Lineage (NCBI taxonomy): Bacteria > Patescibacteria group bacterium. The sequence continues at coordinate 273,086 of JAQUSN010000002.1, forward strand.
ATTTTTAACAAACCTATTTCGGTAATTTTATTTGCTTGACGCCAATCGCTCAAATTATATATTTTTACCTTTTGAAATTTTTGCTCCGGAGCTGCTTCTTGCTCGGCTAAATGATGATTATGATTATCAGCTGCTATGACCAATTCCCCTTCTCCACTTTTCTCGCCTATCGCCGCTCTGATTAAATTAATCCGTAAATTATTATCTATATTTATTTTTTCAAGCGCTTTAAAATTATTTTCTTCCGGCTCGAAGGCGTAAATAAAAACATTCGGGTTTAAGGCCCGACAATATAAACTAAACAGGCCAATGTGGGCTCCGATATCTAAAATCGGCGCTTTGGCCTGTTTTATTTTATCTATAGCGCAACGATATTCTTCTATTTTAAATATCTCATTAAAAACACTCTGGTCAACTTCGTCGCGCAATAATACTTTAAAATCACATTGATTATAATTTAAGTTAATTAATTGCATATTAAGGCTGTAAAGAAGTCTCTGAATCGCCATTAACGGAAATAATCACGCTCTTTACCGTCGAAAATTGTTTTAGAGTTTCGGTAATTTCCGATCTGATGGCCGCCACTCGGCAAGAGCCGCCGACCTGATTTTGTATCTGCTCATTGAAATCAATTTTAGCTACACCATTTTCGATTGTCAGACTTTGAATTTCTACTCCCGGATTAATGCTAGTATAATATCCTTGCGTACGCTCAACTGCGGTCGGCCCCTTCAATAATTCACTAATAGCCGCCCTGGCTACAGCTTCGGTTTTGGGAACTTGCCTGTCAACGACAAAAACTTTATTACAAGAAACCTGCGGATCTAATTTGTCATTATTAAAATAAACTTTCACGGTCATTGCTTCGGTCGCGGGCGGAAATTGTACCGGCACCTCAAAGCTCTTTCGATTCTGGGGCAATCCGGAAGGATTGTCGTTTTGAAAAATTAATTTGCCAGTAGTGGCCAGGCCCTGATCAAAAGTCATTTCACCTTTAAAATGAACAAAATCTTCCGTCATCCAGTCTTCGGTGGCTTGAACTGGCATCTGAGCCAACAGATTTCCGTTTGCGTCATATAATTTCACCGGAAAGCTGGCCTCAAAAAACCACGTGCCCTTGGCTTGGCCTTCAAGCAACAACGGACTGCTGATGATAGCATTGGGCTGCGGCGAAGTAACGATAATCTCGCTTTCAATTGGCGGTGGGATTTGGCCAGGGCAAGGCGTAGTCGGCATAAGTGTTGAAGGCGCCCCATGTTTAACCCATTGGCCATTTTGGCAAAGCCAAGCATCTTCAGACCCACTAAATATTCTGACCACTATAAATAGTAAAATAGCTAAACCAAGGATAAATAATGAGAATAATAATTTTTTATTTTTCATAATTAAAATAACGAAGAAACAACTAAAATTCTTCGCACTTCAACTGATAAAACGATTGGGCATGATCACATGATGGACATTTTGCCGGAGGCTGAGTGCCAAAGTGAGCATAACCGCATTCACGGCAAACCCACCAAACCTCCTTGTCTTTCTTAAAAATCTTACCGGCTTCCAATTGTTCTAAAATCTTTTTATATCTTTCTTCGTGGTGCTGCTCGGCCTTGGCAATAGACCTTAACCTCATGGCAATCTCTTTTAAACCTTCTTTTTCGGCTAAATCGGCAAATTCAGGATACATTTTTGTATACTCGTGATTTTCTCCGCCGATCGCCGCCTTTAGATTCTCGATGGTCGTACCTAGCGTCGTCGGCATGCCGGCTTCAACTTTTATTTCGGATAAATCTTCAGACTCGCCGTTTTTTAACTCGTTAATTAGTTTAATCAGCCAGCTAGCATGCTCTCGTTCTTGATCGGCGGTTAATAGAAAAATCTCGCCGATTTGTTCGTAGCCTTCTTTCTTAGCAATCTTGGAATAAAAAGTATAACGATTGCGCGCCTGGCTTTCGCCGACAAAGGCTTTAGCTAAATTTAGAATTGTTTGTTTCATAAAAATATTACATTAAAAATTAATTATTAAAACATTAATATTATAAAGTAGGTAAAAATCGTGTCAATACAAAAACGCCTCACGGCGTTTCTGTAGCATAATCTTCTAATTTATTCTTCCCCATTCATCGCCCTGCCTAACCAGTAGATGTTTAGCCGCTTGGCCTTGTAACATTAACTCTTTTACTACTTGCTCCATTCTCATACCCTGAGAGCCTTTAACTAAAATTAGATCTCCCGGCTGAATTGATTCGTTTAAAAACTTTATCAATTCCCGCTTGTCATCGAAAGATTTTATCTTTTGTTCTGGCATTCCTGCTTCACGAGCACCAAGTGCTATATTTTTTGCTCCTTCGCCAAATGTTATTAAATGGTCTAATTTATCTTTGGCGACAGCCTCGCCTACCAGCCGATGCTGTTCAGTCGAATCTTTACCCAGTTCTAACATGTCCGCCAATACTATCCATTTTCTTCCGCACTCTTTTAATTTAATCTGTTTTATTGATTTAAGCGCTGACAAAACCGCATTGGGTGAAGAATTATAAGTATCATCTATAACCAATGTTTCACTTTTCCCGTCTATCGGTTTCATTCTACCGGGCAAAGACGCAAATTGCTTTAAACTATCAGAGGCCTCAACTAAATTAAAATCAAAGGTCATGCCTACGGCAATGGCAGCTAAAGCAGTATAAACGTTTGCCAGAGATATTGTTTGCGGCAAAAATACAGGTACGATACTGCCATGATATTTTACTTTAAAACGCAACCCGTTTATTTTAATTTTCCCGGTTTCACTTATTTCATAATCTAAATTAATTTCTACCGCCTGTACGTTAGCCTCGGCGCTGGTTCCATAAGTAATCAGTTTATTGTCTACTTTCTCTTTAATTTTGGCAATATTGGGATCGTCAATGTTTAATACCGCCCAACCACTCCTTTTTAAATTTGTCACAATTTCTTGTTTTTCTTTAATGACGTTATCTATATTTTTAAAATATTCTAAATGGCTCGGCCCAATGGCAGTTAAAACGCCTATTTGGCATGGCGCAAAATTAGTTAAATATTTAATATCGCCGGGGTGATCAGCGGCCATTTCTAAAATTAAAATTTCCGGATAAGACCGCTCCTTATACCAAATAGAGCCAAAAGCTAGCCAAAAAACCCTAAGCCAACCGGCTAAATTTTTACCAGGTGACATGCGGCCCAAAATTGTTAAGGGCACACCAATCTCATTGTTATAATTTTTTAAACTGCGGCGAACCCGGCGAAAATTTTTTAAAACATAATAAACAGCTTCTTTCGTAGCCGACTTGCCGACGCTGCCAGTTATGCCGATTATAATCGGCTGGTATTTATTTAATACCTTTTTGGCAAAAAAACGTAAAATTTTATGAAGTATTTTTTTCATCTTAATTATTGTTTGTTTGGCTGGACATTATAATATTTTAACACATATGGTGCAATTTGGCCAAATATCGGCGCCGCAGTCGATTCAGCAAAATTCCCGATCTTTGGTCTATCTATTTTAATTACTCCGACCATAATAGGATTATCGTGCGGCACAAAACCGACAAAACTATGAATCGTCTCCATTGAATAACCGCCGTTAGGATTAGCAACTTGGGCCGTACCGGTCTTACCGGCGGTCCAATAACCCGGCGTTCTCGCCAACTTACCATAACCATTTTCTAATGCCGAAACCATCATAGCGGTTAATGTTGTAGCCGTGGCCGGCGAAATAACTTGGCGAATAAATTTTGATTCATTAACCATGGTCGTGCCATCACTTTTGACAATTTTATCAATTAAATACGGTTTCATTAATTTGCCTTGATTGGCGATGGCGCCGACTGCCGCGGCCATTTGGACGGGCGTAATTGAAATGCCCTGCCCAAAAGAAGCAGTAGCTAAATAAATTTCACCTGATTTGTTTAAATTGGAAATATCTCCTAAAGCTTCGCCCGGCTGCTCAATACCGGTTAAGCTGGCAAGTCCAAAATTCTTAACGTAAGTGCGAAACATTCCCAGTCCTGTTTGCCTGGCGGCAAAAATAGCGCCGGTATTTAATGATTTTTCCAAAACATTGGTCATGGTCATGACTCCATGCGCTTTTAAATCGGAATTTTTAATGGTATAACCGGCGATTTTTTCGAATCCTGTATCAACATAAGTTGTTTCCGGAGCCACCTTTCCAGAATCAAGAGCAGCGGCCATAGTAATTATTTTAAACACAGAACCAGGCTCATATGCCTCAGCCACCGCAGAATTGAAAAAGGTGCTGTAATTTTTTACCTGATTATAATTATTAGGATCAAAATCAGGATAATTGCATAATGCCAAAATTTTACCCGTTACCGGCTCTATAATAACTGCCGAACCGCCGGCTGCCTGCGCCCTTTTAACTCCTTCGGCCAATGCTTTACAGGTGATATATTGTATAGATCGATCAATGGTTAGAACAACGTTAACGCCGCGTGTCGGTTTTTTTATAATTTTCTCCGAATCCAAAATTAAACTTCCAGACGGAGTTTTTTCGCCAGCTAATAGTCCGGCTTCGCCAGCTAGTTCATTGTTTAAATATTCTTCAATGCCGTATTGTCCGGACAGTTTATCGTCCTTAACTCCCAAAAACCCGACGACATGACTAAAAGTATTTTTTTCCGAATAATATCTTTTATAACCATCCTCAATAAATATTCCGGGCAGAGCCAACTCTTTTATCCCCCGCGCCTCTTCCTCGCTAATATCTTTTTTTAAAATTTTATAAAAATCATTTTTATATGATAGTGTTTTTACCAAATCCTTATATTCAGCGCTGTCCTTTGACTTAATATCCAAAAAGGGCGCAAGCGCCCCAACAGTATCTTCTGGATTTTGAACATTGGCCGGAACCGCACAAAGCGAATATGATTTTAAATTAACCGCCAACGGCTGTCCACTTATGTCTTTAATATCACCTCGTTCGGCATCAATAATTCTTTCAACGCTGCGCGTAGCTTCGGCCTGTTTTTTGTAATAACTGTATTTTAATATCTGTAAAGAAAATAGCCGAATGACGATGATGCCCCCGGCAATTAGAATTATTATAATCAACGCCCATAAACGGTTATTCTTCATGGCACTAAATTATTTTACCGCCACTACGCCGTCAGTGAATTTCAAATAATCAAATTGTTTAATCGCTACCAAGCCCGATTGACTGGCCCATTGTTCTAGACCAACCAGAGATTCTGATTTATTTAATTGAAGCTCTGTATTTTGATTGTTGCCTTCTAGTTCGGTGATTCTCTGCTTCAGAGCGTCCATCTTAAAAGTAAAAATCGATAATGAGTTTATTTCAACCAGATATGACAACACGCCGACAAAAAGTAAGCTCATTAAAATCATGTTAAAGCAAAATTGTTTTTTTGAGCATTGGAAATGTTTTTTAAGGTTGGAGTTGCCGACGTAGTAGGGTGTCATAAGATTAAAAGACTAAATTTTAAATATAGAATACTAATTCTTTTCGGCGATTCTTAGTTTTGCACTTCTGGCCCGTTTATTCTGTCTTAATTCTTCTTGAGTTGACGTTATCGGTTTTTTTGTAATTATGTTTAAATTTAAGTTATTTTTATAAAAATTCTTAACGATACGATCCTCTAAAGAGTGGAAAGAAATTACGGCCAGCCGGCCACCCGGAGCCAACAGATCAACGGCTTGAGGCAAAGCAGAAGATAAATATTCCAATTCATGGTTAACGGCAATGCGCAAGGCCTGAAAAATCCTGGCCAACGACTTAATGTGAAATTTTGGCCCTAAAATTTTTTTAATCGCTTCGGCTAAATCGACGGTTGTTTTGATTCTTTTCTGGCGGCGCTGGACAACAATGCCGCGAGCAATTTGATGAGCGAATCTTTCTTCGCCAAATTCTTCAAAAATTTCCGCCAAATCTTGTTCGGGCCATTGATTTAAAATTTCTAAAGCCGTTAAATTTTGTTTTAACGGATTAAAGCGCATGTCTAATATTTCGTTCTTCTGAAAACTAATTCCCCTGCCCCTGTTTTCTATCAAATCAGTCGAAAGCCCAAGGTCAAACAAAATCCCCCTGACTTTCAAAAATTTATTTTTTCTGGCAATTGATTCTAGATTAACAAAATTGTCGTTCACTAAAATCAATCTATCGTTTAAATTTTTGTCTATTTTGACTTTCATTTCTGAAATAGCTTCCATCGAAAAGTCTATTCCCAATAATTTTCCTAGCGGGGCGGTCTGCCTCAATATTTCCAGGGCATGGCCGCCGCCGCCCAACGTACAATCAATGAAATTATCATTCGGTCTCGGACTGAGACCGTTTAACACCTCATTTAAAAGAACTGGGGTGTGCATATGATGAAAAAATATTTTTAGACCCCGAGATCGGCCAGGGCTTCGGCAATTTCAGCGCTGTCGCCTTCGCTCTTTGATTTGTATTCTTCCCATTTATTTTCGTCCCAAATTTCTAGTCGATTATATAAACCAGCCACGACCACTTTTTTATTTATCGTGGCATAACGTCGTAAATAATCCGGCAAAATTATTCTCCCCTGTTTATCTAGGTCGGCATCCATGGCTCCGGCCAACATCAATCTTGAAAAAGTTCTATTATTAGACTGCGCCAGAGGCAATTGGGCAATCTTCTGCGCCAGCGAATCCCATTCTTTTTTGGGATATAAAAAAAGACAGGCATCTATACCGCGGGTCACCACTGCTCCCTTACTAAAAGCATCTCTAAATTTGACCGGAACGGCTAACCTGGCTTTTTCGTCTATATTATAATGGTATTCGCCAATAAACATAATAATTTTTAATGAATTTACTTATTTTGAGTTATCCACTGTTTTCTTCCCTTTTCCCCACCTTTATCCACACGACACCATTATAAACCATTTTCTACCACTAAACAACATTTTGCTTGTGGATAACTTCCGCACTCCCCTACTCCTAAAATTTTCATAAAAACAAAAAGATTACTATCACTAAGATAATAATCTTTTAAAAACAGGAAGCGGAGTAGCTAAATTTTATTCAAAAAAATTTTTCTGCTAACTAAAATTTAATAAACTTTAAACATTCTTTAGCAATGGCTAATTCTTCGTCTGTTTTAATGACCAATATTTTTGTCTTATTTAAAAATTTTAAATCTTTCACAACGGCCCGTCTCGTCGCCGGTTTGCCCGAACCGATTCCTCCGCTAAAAACAATCGCGTCAACTTTATTTAATATTCCCCAATAAGCGCTAATGTATTTTTCTAAACGATAAATAAAAATATCAAAAGCTAATTTTGCTCGAGGGCTTTTATCTTTAACTTTTAATAATTTCAAATAATGATCGCTGCCAAACAATCCTTTAATGCCCGACTCTTTGTTTAAAATATTATTCGTCTCAAATAAAAGATGTTCTGACTCTTTGTTTTTAGGATTATTTTTAATCAAAATTTCTTGGATTTCTAAAATTACCCCTGGATCTAAATCCCCCGGCCTGGTCGTCATCACCAAGCCCTCCATCGGCGTATAGCCCAAACTAATATCAATGGGCTGGCCATTTTTAATAGCCGCCACGCTGCAACCGCCGCCCAGATGACAGGTAATTAAATTAAGTTTGGCCACCGGTTTTTTTAGTTTAGCTGCAACGGTATCAACTAAATATTGATGGGAAATGCCGTGGAAACCAAAACGTTCAATACCGAATTTTTGATAATATTCGAAAGGGATCGGATAAATTTTCGCTTTAAGAGGCAGGGTTTTAAAAAACGCCGTATCAAAAACCGCAACGTTGGGGATATTGCTGAAGTATACTAAACAACTTTTAATGCCCATTAAGTTGTACGGATTGTGTAGCGGCGCTAAGCGATTATATTTTTCTAACAATCGCAAATTCAATTGATCGATTTTGGTCGGTGCGACAAATTCATTGCCGCCATGCACAACGCGGTGGCCAATAGCCGCGATATCGGTCAAGTTGCCGAGCGATCTAAGCAGCGATCGAATAGCCGCATCATGGCTCGTTCCCCTGTCTTCGCGCAGACCCTTAAAGTTACCTTCTTTAACTACTTTAACTACTTTAAGAGCATTATCTTTTCCAATGCTAAAAATTTTATATTTTAGGGATGTACTACCTGAATTAAAGACTAAAACCTGCTTCATAATTTATTTCTTGATAAAATATTTTAACCAAAACTGTTTGAAAATTGGCAATGTTAATGTAGAAAGCATAAAAGCAATGGCCGGAACAATAGCGTTTAACCACGGTTTTTCAATATTAATAATCCCCAAATAAATACCCATGGCAATATATGTAAAAATTATAATCAAAAGTCTACGAAACCAACTTAACTCCCAGGCTTTATCCTGTTCAACTTTTTGATTCCGATTATTAATTTTTATTATTTCTTGTTCTAATTCCTCTATGTTTTTCATAAATTACTTGTATTGAACAAAAATGATAGTTAAGATCGGCGCAATAATAAATAATGAACCGATTAAATAATAAACATAGGTCGGTAAATTTAAAGAATATTCCGGTTTACGATCACCCGCGGCCTTGGCTCGGCGATGCATGGTTAAAAGTAAAATTCCTTCGCCGGCGCCCAGCCATAAACCCAAAAACGACAAAATCCAAATAAAATTTTGCATGCCTAGCAAGAATAAGGCAATTGGAATAAGGCACACTAATAGCAGTGAAACAGCCTTGGTTATTTTAAGATCATAAATAAAAATCTTTTTTAAGGTAATGCCCATGACCAGATATGACGTGGCCACGCATAAAATTCCCAAAATCGCCGCTAAATCGACAATGGTTTGGCTAAATATTCCCTTCATGCCCATAATTCCTTCGGGGCTGGTTTTAGCACCGCTGGCGCCGACAATGCCCAGGCTAAAAACAAAATAAAAAATAATCGGCAGAACTGTTCCTAAAATAATTGCTTTCTTTATCCCTTTTTTGTTTTTATCTAATATTTCTTTAAGCTCGGGTACGGCCGAAGCGCCGGCAATTGAATAAAAAATCACCCCCCAGGGCAAAAACACATATTGCCAATTTACTAAAGTAATATTAGCGGCCCTAAAATGCATAAAACCAAAAACGGCGACAATAACAATCGCCAAAAGTAACGAAACGGTCATTATTAGATCTAAAAAAGAAACTTTTTTCCAGTCATAAATAACGCCTAGCGACAGCAGTGCCCAGAATAAAAAAACATAAAACAAATTATTGCCAATATCGCCAAAAATAGACGACAAAAAATTACCGCCCAAAATCAAATAAACCAAATTAGACATCAAGAGGTTTACTAGGGCGGCGACAAATAAAATATTTCTGCCCGATTTGCCTAAATATTTTTCGCCGTAACCGACTATTCTGTGCGTAGATGATGTTCTTAGGACAATTTCTCCGTAAACCAAGTGCATAGTCAGAATCATTAGGCCTAAAAGAATAAAATAAAAAACGCCGATTAATAAGCCGGCCTTCATAATGACATATGGTATGGCAAAAATTCCTGACCCGATAATGGTGCCAATAAGAATTGCGGTTGCTTCGAAAAAACCTTTCGTCTTATTCATGCTTAACTTTTATTTTATAATTTTATTTATCATCTGGCTTGTCTATTTGTAACGGCTCTATTTTATTATCTCCATCGGTTATTTTCACAATATCTCTGTCAATTTTATTTAATTCTTTATAGGCCGTATTATAAGAATTGACCGTCGTACCCAAATTGTTGCCTAACTTTTTAAAATATTCGTCATAGGTTAAAATATGTTTTCCTAATTGTTCGACTCTTTCGCGAATTTCTTTGGCCGATTCTTCTATTTGTAAGGCTCTTAACCCCTGTAAAACTGTTTGCAAATATGCCAAAAATGACGTCGGCGAAACAATTATAACTTTATATTTGCTTGCGGCTCGTTGAATTAAATTTTCAGTATCTTCGTCTTTTAGAGCGCCGATTTTATTAACGATCAAATCATAATAAATGGCTTCATGCGGAATAAACATGAAAGCAAAGTCCATCGTTCCTTGTGATGGCTGTATATATTTGGCCGTTTCCTGAATTCTTAATTTTAAATCGGACACAAATACTTTCTCTAATCTCGCCCGTTCAGTTTCGTCTTTTTCTTCAACTAAACGATTATAGTTCTCTAATGAGAATTTCGAATCAATAGGAATGACCTTATCTTTAACAAAAACCACAGCATCAACAATAGTTCCGTCTTTAAATGGATATTGCCTTTGATAGCTACCCGGCGGCAAAACATTCTTTAAAACAGTTTCTAAATAATATTCTCCCAAGACGCCTCGTTGCTTAGGGTTTTTTAAAATATCCTGCAAACTTTGAAGTTGATCGGTAAAATTAATTACTTGTTTATTTGTTTCATCTAGTTTAGTCAATTTTTCAGTAACGTCCCTGATAATTTGATTAGTTTGCCCAGACTGCCTTTGAACCGTCTGATGCACATCTCTTAATTTATTGTCCATCGTTTCTCTAATTTCTTTGAGTTGAGCTTGAATTAGCAACGGTGATTGGTCGTTAGCATTTTTACCGCCCAATAATTTAAGTTGACGAAATAGTAAAACCATTCCGGCAATAACGATTAATAAAATTATAAGTATTAAATAATTCATAAGTTATTATATTTTATCATTATTTTTAGAAAACAACAAGGCTAACAGACCGGCAATAAAAATGATAATAACTAATATTCTTAGATTAAACCATAATGTTATTGCGCCGGGCGCATAATCTTCAACAATTAACAATAAAATCAAAAGCGCGGCTCCAAAGAAAAATAAATTACGAGCTAAATAGTAAACAAGCAGGCGTTTCATATTATTTAAACTTATTTAAAAATTTCTGCCAAAAATTCAGGCCAGTATTAAAAAAGGTATGCCAAGTTAACGGTTCTCTAATTAGTTCCGCTTCTATCTTATATATTCTTATCTGCCCTTGATTTTTACTCAGGTCAGGCGCAGATAAAATAAACTCCAATTGCCGTCCAGCATCAAAATCAGAAGTAATTAAAAATTTTGCCTGTCCAACCTTTAAGTCGCCGGAAATCGCTGGCGTTACTTTCGGCTTTATTGTGTGATTTTCTATGTTTTGTATTTGAAATGCCCAATCTAATAGACCTTGGCTAATATTGCCCAGGCCGATTTGCAAAACATTTTGCCCCTGATTCTGATAATATATTTTTAATTTTGCTTCAATAAATTTCCTCGGTAAAATAATCTTGAAATAAGCCGGTTCAGAAATAATTCTTTGGAAACATCGTCCTAGATCATCAATTTCAACGTCGGCAACTCTATTGCCAGGATACAGATTTGAAATAAATTTTTGTTGCGGAAAAAATATAACAGAATAAGTCGCGCTTTGGCAAAAATCATTTACTACCATCAAGTGACCGCTGGAAATAGAATTTTTCCAAAAAAGCCAAAATAAAAAAACCAATATAATAATAATTATAAAAATGCTCCATAATTTAAGAATTAATTTCCATTTTTTTGACATAATTACTTTTTTGGCTGCCAATGCCAAAGATAAACATCGCCGATCATCTCTGGCTGACCTAAAATATCATTTAATCGCGTTAAAATTTCCTGACGATTATAAAGGTAAATCCACCTATCTTCAGTCATGACATAACAATCATCGGCACCCGTTATTGCTAAAGCCCGATTTATGTCTATAAGTGAAGGATTTTTATTTAAATTATCAAACAATTGGACTCGCTCAGGTTGGGCATATTCGAAATAAACCGGAAATCCGCCGGTAACAATTTGCCTGCCCGAAACGCCCTCCAGGGCCAATAACGGCCAGGTGTTCGCTAAAACACAATATTTTTTTTGGCCAGTGGCGCTAATTTTCTGCCATAAATATTTAGCCGCGGTCAATTCGTCACTAGTAACGGTTTGCATTTTTGGTCCAGAAGCATAAACGGTCGTTGACAAGAGCGCCAAAAATAAAACCGCAGTAATAATTTTAACAATCTGGCTAAATCTTTTTATGCTTAACCATGCCTCAATCCCCAAGGCAAGCATTACCATGGCTAAAAATGATGTAAAAATAACCAAGCGTTTGTTAAAAATATGATTGCCATCCATGAAATAAGTGGCTAAAAATTGATTGACTATAACTATAAGCAATAAAATCATCAACAATTTTTTGATGATATTATTTTTGTCGCGCCTTACCATTCCCCAGATCATAACCATAAACACAAGCGGCGCCAAAACAAAAGACCAGCGAATCAGCTTTAATAAATTGGCGCGGCTAATGTTTTGATTTGCCTGGGCGAAAAGCCAATTATCCTGCTCCATATTAAACATTCTAGGAAAAATCGGATTGGACAAAACTAAGGTCTTAATAAAATCAAATATGTCTTTTAAAAAATTATTTTTTATCCAATCCCAAGATTTAAAAACGTTGCCACCGGCTAAATCGACTATAGGCAAAAGAATGCAAAACAATAAAATCAAAATTATTAGCGAGACGATCCAAAAATATTTTGAATGAGAATCAACGCGATTAACTATCTTCTTAAGGCAAAATGATACAATAATGATTTCTAAAATTAAAATTAAATATAAAATATAATTTAAATAGTTTAATAAAATAGCAATAATAACCGCCCACCACAAATATTTATTTAATTTAAATTTTATAGCCTGACATAGTATTAATAGGGTGAATAAAAACCAGAGAAAACCAAAAGCATTTGACGTAGTAATGGCTCCATACATTTGAAATGGAGAAAAACAAAGAGGCAAAAAGGCTAAAAGCAGTAAAAACCTCTTTTTTGAAAGTATAAATTCACCAAACCTAAACAAAAGCAGGGGCAAAAATATTGAATATAGCAAAAACCCAAGCACCAAATCTATCCAAAATATATCCATTCCGCTCATCCAACTCAAGGCAATGGTCGCGCCCCACATATTAACATAAGAATTTTTATTGCCGACGATTAAAACTTCGGGAACGCTAACCGGACCGATTTTTTTCATATCAACCCTGTCACCAAATAAAACGGGATAATAGGGTTCACCGGCCATTAGCGATTGTTCTGCGCCTAAATGCCTCCACTTGTCACCGCCAAAGCCGGCTTTATATACAATTGGCAGATAAGCATGAAGCAATAGTGACGCCAAAATAATCAGCAAGAAAAATTTTCGAATTTTTATTTTCGAAAACACGGCAAAACCGACTATAGCAACCAATAGCCCCCAAACGTATAAATAATAAGGACGTATCACCTGCCAGGGCGAGGTAATAAACTCTCCCGTCCTCGATCTCAGTAAAAAAAACAACCCAACGGCCAAGAGAACGACAAATAAAATAAAAAAACTTTTAGGCATCCTTATGCCTTTATTGTCTTCTAATCTACGTAAACTCATACCCTCGGGCAAAGGGCAATATTTAACCGACAAGGAAATTAAAATTGTTAAGATTAATAAAACTATTAATAAGTGAATTGGTAAAAGTTTATAGAAAAAAATCGGAAAGGCCAAACCAAATCCAATTAAAAATATTAAAACGCATACTCCAAAAATAAATTCTAACTCTCTATCTAAATTAATAATTTTTACCAAGATTCGGCCCAGTAAAATTGCGTTCAAAATCAAATAAACGGCGCTAAAAATAATTGAAAAAATCTGGATGCGAAAGCCAATAAAATTAAACCACCAGCCCAGGGCGCATATAATAGTCACGCAGGTGTAAAAGAAATTCTTGTTTTTTTTAATCGAGTCAAGCATAAATTATTTTAAGTGTGCGTAAACTTCAGCAATTTCTTCGGCTATTTTTTGCCAAGAATATTTCTCTTCAATCATTAAACGGCCATTTCTCCCCCATTCTTGGGCCAAAGACGGGTTATTGATTAAAAAATCCAGTTTTTCCGCCAAATCATCGGCACTGCCAGGTATAACTTGAAGGCCATTATAATTATTTCTAACTAAAGATCGCGGTCCGGGCAAATTAGAAACAACAACCGGCTTAGCCGAAGCCATAGCATTTAAAACAACTAAACCAAATGATTCTGATTGGTCGATTGACGGCAAAACAAAAACATCGGCTAAATTATAATATTCAGGCAATTCTTTGTTAGTTACCGAGTCAGCAAAAACAATGTGCTGATAAACCCCCAGTTCTCTAGCTAACTCTTTATAACTACTTTTTAAATTGCCCTTGCCGACGATTAATAATTTTATAGATTCGTTTTTCTTTTTTAGTAATGTGGCAACGGCTTGGATTAAAATATTAACGCCCTTAAAATAATGAGCACGATCCAAGCCGCCAACGAATAAAATTATCCGATCAAATAAAGACAAGTTGTACTTAGATAAAATATTAAAATCCTTATCGTGAAGATAAAAGCATTCCGCTTCCACCCCCAAGGGTATTTCAATAAATTTATCGTAATAATTATTAAAAAATCTCTTTAATTGCGATTTTTGCGCATAATCTAGGGTAGAAACAATAATCTTGTCGGCTAATTTTACCATCAAGGGCAGCCACAGCCAAACATAAATTTTAAAGATCGGACGAAAAATATTGTGGCCGATTAAATCCATCTGATATTGAACGATTAGTTTTTTCTTGGGATGAAATAATTTCCAGTACAAAGCCGCTTCGGCGCCACCGATAAATGGCCAATGAAGATGGACAATGTCAAATTTTTTTAATTGACATAGAACTTGCGGCGTCCAAGCGGCATTGCCATATCTTAACCAGGGCTTTAAATAAACAATCTTATGTTCCGATTCGGCCACGGTTGCTTTTATTTTTTGTTTTTTATCTTTTATGTAATACTCGGGCGTCAAAACCGTCACCTCGCAGTTGAGCCGACTTAAATATTTTGCTTCAAAATAACAGGTATTGCCAATTCCGCCCTGATATGGCGGATAAGTGCAAACCAAGTGAGCTACTTTCGGCATAATCTTGCCCTTCCTATAAATAAACGTATAATTAAGATATTAAAATTATAATACAAACTAAAGAATAAACAATATGGCAAAAGTTAAGGTCTTAATTCAAGGCTACGCTAAAAAATACAAAAATGGCTGGAAGGCGTCTTCGACGTGCGTTTTAATTCAGGACAAGGGTTTAAATATTCTAGTTGATCCCGGTACTAATAAAAAATTACTACTAACCAATCTCAAAAAATCAGGATTAAGGCCAAAAGACATCGATCTGATTTTTTTGACCCATTATCACCCCGATCACTGGCTTGGCGCCTCTCTTTTTCCTGATATAAAAATTTTAGACGGAGACATTATTTATAATGGAGATTTAGAGACCGGTTTTAACAAAAAAATACCTCATACCGACATTGAAGTCATTGCTACTCCCGGACACGCGCACGAGCATGCTGTCCTTATGGCAAAAACAGCCGAGGGTAAAGTTGCTATCGCCGGAGATTTGTTTTGGTGGAAAGACGAAGAAAAACAATCAACTGATTATAAATCTTTATTAAACAAAAAAGATCCTTATACTAAGGATCGAGTAGCTTTAATAAAAAGCAGAAAAAATATCTTAAAATCAGCCGATTATATCATCCCCGGACACGGCCAGGTAGTGGAGGTTAAATAATGGATTTTTTAAAATAATTTAAATGAATTTATAAAAATGCGCACTTTTTCTCGGCCGAGAAAAAGTGCGCATTTTTATTTTTTATTAATATTAATTTTTTACCTTAAATCATCCACTATTGTATAAATGTCACCAGCTCCCATAATCAAAATAACGTCATCAGGCTGAGCAAACTCAAGAACCTTCTTGGTTGTCTCGTTTAAATCAACCGCATAATAAATATCCTTAGCTGGATATTTTTGTTTTATTGCCTTTACTAAATCCTGCGAACTAATATCGCTGTCTTGCTCCTCTTCTCGTCCGGCTACGTCATAAATTTCCGAAACAATAATAATATCTGCGCCATCAAAGCTATTAATAAAATCATTGAATAATTTTTTCGTGCGATTGTGATGATGAGGCTGAAAGACGACCATCAAACGCTGATTGGGAAAAAATTCTTTAGCGGCTAAAATCGTGCCCTTAACGGCGCTAGGCGTATGTGCATAATCACTAATAATGACCTTGTCCGAGTTAATCCGCTCGAATCGCCGCCAAATTCCAGTAAACTGCTCTCCCCTATTTTTTATTTCTTCCATCGGCACGCCAAGAGAATGAGCCACGCTAATGGCTGCTAAAAAATTATAAACATTAAAAATCCCGGGGATTTTTATTTTAAAATGGGCATTCAGATTAAATTTCTGACTAACCAGATCAAATTCTTGCCAACCTTGGCCAACTTTGATATTTTGAGCCATCAGGTCAGCTGGATTTTTTATGCCATACGTTAAAACCCGACTGCGCGGTTTTAATTTTTTTAAATTATCATCATCCACGTTTATCACCAATAAATCTTGTTTATCAAGTTTTTCAATATACGCCTGAAAAGTTTCTGTGATGTGGTTAATATCGCGATAATAATCGAGATGATCTTCTTCTAAATTAGTCAAAACTATCATCTTGGGCGATAAGTTAAGCATGTGTGCATTCCATTCACAAGCCTCGACGATAAAATATTTGGAAAGGCCTAAACGAAAATTACCATCCCATTCGGTTAATTTACTGCCGACGATTACGGTCGGATCAAGTTGGCCAGCCATTAAGCCTAATATAGCCGTGGTCGTGCTTTTACCATTAGTGCCGGAAACTGCCACGGTAAATTTATCTTTTGATAGTTCGCCCAAAAATTCCGGATAAGATAGTTGAGCGATGTTTAATTGGACTGCCCTGATTCTCTCCGGATTATCTTCCGGCACGGCTGCAGAATAAACTACCAGGTCAACATCGCTAGTCAAATTACTAGCTTGATGGCCGATAAAAATTTTCGCGCCCAGCTTCTCTAGTTCATCGGTTCCTAAAGATGATAAATTAGAGCCGTTCACCGTTTTACCGGCCTTCAACATCATACGGCAAATAGCTGACACGCCAATGCCACCTATGCCAATCAAGTGAATTTTCTTAATCTTATTTAAATCCATAGATCAAATTTAACATAAAATACTGCCTTCGTCAAACTGGGGGAAAAGTAAACCCGGGCGCGAAAGGCGCGCCCGGGCCAACGGAATCAAACCGTTTTCGGATTTCGGCTTGGTGTGTACACCGTGTTGTAGTGCAACTTACTGCTGGAGAGGCGCGTATGTGGACCCCTCTAGAGACGGTGATCGGGGTTAGCACAGCGCAGACGGCGCAGGCGACGTCTTTAAGGGGGTGCTGGAGCTCTCAGCGTTGCCGGATAGAGTTACCGGCTGTCGCCCAGGGCAATGCCAGAAGTCGTGCTTTAGGTTCATCTAGTAGAAATGTCTGCGGGGATTCCCCATGTATTGATGGTTGTCGGTGCCATACCGACGCAGCGGCTACCCGTCTCCTATGTGTAGCTGGCTGGAACTACACAGCCTTGAATGCGCTACTTTACAGCAACACCAAGGAGGTCTTTCTCATCATGGATCCTCCATTGCCACGAGAGTACGTGGCCTATTTACTATAATAAAAATAATTAAATTGTCAAAACTAAAACGAGCCCAAGGCTCGTTTTGTAGAATTGTCTATAATTTTATTTTATGGAAATAAATTTTTGAATATTTTTTTGGTCCAACCAAAATTTAAGTTCGGCGAATATGATTTGTGAGATAAGTGTTGCGTTTTTCTACCCCAGAGGATCAGACCCACGGCCGTGGAAAAACTCGGATTATAAATTTCTTCAACCTGCGAAGTAGTAAATCCCGCCGGCGTGCCTATGCTAACCGGCAACTTAAAGGTCTTCTTGGCCAACTCGACTAGACCTGCCAAATTTGCTCCAGCGCCGGTTAAAATCACCCCGGCCGGCAATTTACCGCTACGGCCGATGTTCTGCAGTTCTTTGTCGGCTAATTTAAAAATTTCTTCACAACGAGCTTCAATAATTTCGGCTACTTCTTTTTTTGAATAAGAACCCTGTTCTGGAGTATTTAAATCTTTCAAATCAATCGTCTCGCTTTTATTGACCAAGGGCGGATATGCTGTACCATGGCTAATTTTTATTGACTCGGCCAAATCAAGCGGAATACGCAAACCAATAGCCACGTCATTGGTAATATAGCGCGCGCCAATCGGCAAAACCTTGGCTAATAAAATATCTCCTTCTTCGAATACGGCCAGCGAAGTAGTAGTGCTGCCGATGTTTATCACCATCACGCCCAATTCTTTTTGCCGCTTATTTAAAACTGCTTCCGAACAAGCTAATGGCGTGAAAACCAATTCCTCTTCATTAACTCCAGCGCGATAAAGGCATTTTTTTAAATTTTTTATTTGCGCGCCCAGACCCAAAATAATTTGTGCATCAACTTCGATGCGTACACCAGTCATACCGACTGGATCTTTGATGTTGGGCTGATTATCGACTATAAATGAACGAGGCAAGATGTGTAAAATTTCATAATTTGGCGGCGTGGCCATACTTTGGGCAATATCCAAAACCCGACTAACATCGTCTTTTCTGATTTCTCCGTCAGCCCGCGAAACAGCCACCACCCCCCGACTCTCTTGGGAAATAATATGCGTACCGGAAATACCGATATAGGCTCGGCTAACCGGCAAGCCCGTTACTTTTTCTATTTTATCTAAGGCCTGAGAAATGCTCGAGATCGTGTCTTCTAGATCAACGATGACGCCTTTGTTGACGCCTTCTGATTTTGCTTCAGCTCCGCCTAAAATCCTGATTTCGTTTTCCGGCGTCACCTGAGCGACCGCGATTCTAATCGCTGATGAACCAATATCTAAACCTGTAATAATATTATCCGCCATAGATAAGTTACTTGATTAATAAATTTTTAAATTGCGGCCAAAAGATCAGCCAACCGATTATTATAGAAACAACCGCTGCGAGCAAAACCGCGCCGGCCATAATATCTTTAATTATTTTCGCCACATTGTCAATACGCGGCTTGAATAAATCTACGATTCTTTCTAAAACAGAATTGATTAATTCTAAAAGTAAAACCATAGCTACCAACAAAATTATTACCACCCTTTCATAGAGCCGAAGCGGAAAAATAAAAGC
Organism: Patescibacteria group bacterium; assembly: GCA_028715115.1. Taxonomy (NCBI): domain Bacteria; species Patescibacteria group bacterium. Next base: position 292,187 of record JAQUSN010000002.1, read on the forward strand.
CAAAATCAAAACGATAATGGCGATAAAACTTTGAATACGAAAAGATAATTCATAACGAAAAGTATAAACCAGTCCCCTGTAAGCATCTTTGAAACTTCTTTTAAACTGACCAAAGCTCATAAATTTTTTATTAAACTAGCTAATTTTTTATTCATTTTTTTCTCCTGCGTGTCCGTCTTATGGTCATAGCCTATTAAATGCAAATAACCATGCGCTAATAAATTTTTTAATTCTTCGTCAATGGTCAAGTTCTGCTCTTTCGCCTGTTTCTTGGCGCGATCAAGGCAGATGATTATTTCATTGATTTTTTCGAAAGACAGCACATCGGTAACCTTATCAAGGCGGCGATATTTTTTATTTAATTTTTTAATAGTTGCCGGACTTACCAGCGCCACTGACAAATCGAGATCCTGGCCGGTCCGACTCATTAAACCATATAAAAAAATTCTTAAAAAAGAAATCTTTGCCCTGTTTTTGGTTTGGTTATTGATTTCGACGCTAGCCATATATAGATTAGGCTCTAGCCGAGGGAATTAAAACCGACTTGAGGTTTTCAAAGTCTTCTAAAATCAATCCGGCACCGCGGACCGAAGTGGTCAAGGGGTCATCGGCCAAATGAATTGGAATATTTATTTTCTTTTGAATCAACTTATCGATATTTCTCAAGAGCGAGCCGCCGCCAGAGACAACTACGCCGCGTTCATAAATATCGGCGACTAACTCGGGCGGAGTTTTTTCGATGGTATCAGAAATACTTTCAACTATTTGTTTTAAAATCGGCAAAATCGCCTCTCTAACCTGAGCATCAGTAATATTAATTTCTTTTGGCAAACCGCTGATTAAGTCCCTCCCACGAACCTTTATCTCTTGTGGTTTGTCATTCGGAGCAGCTGCACCAATGCGAGTTTTTATTTCTTCTGCGGTTTGATCTCCCAATAAGATGCCAAATTTTTCTCTTAAATATTGGATCAATTGTTTATTTAGAGTTTCTCCGCCAATTTTTAATGATTTCCAGGTCACTACGCCGGACAACGAAATAACTGCCACTTCAGATAAGCCGCCGCCCAATTCTACCATCAAATTACCGATTGATTCGTGAATCGGCAAGCGAGAACCGATCGCCGCAGCCATTGGTCGTTCAACTAAAAAAACCTGGCGTGCGCCGGCTTGTAAAATTACGTCTTCTAAAGATTTTTTTTCAACCTCAGTCACGTCAAGCGGAATTGTCGCTACGACTCTCGGACGCGGAGTGATAAAAAAATTACCGTGATGGATCTTTTCAAAAATCAAGCGCAACATTTTTTCCGCTACTTCAAAATCAGATACCACGCCATTAACAATCGGCTTTACTATCTGGATGTGCGGCGGCACCTTACCAATCATTCTTAGCGCCATTTGACCCAAAGCAATGATTTGATCGGTACGGGTGTTAATCGCCACGACTGATGGTTCATTTAAAACCAATCCCCTATCTTTGATATAAATACGGGTATTAGCGGTCCCCAAATCAACTCCAATATCTTTGGCGAATAAACCTAAAAGATTATTAAACATGCCAAAATTATTAAAAAATTAAAAATGAAATTCGTAAATTTTTTCCCTGCCTGCCGGCAGGCAGGCATAATTTTGAGCATCCCGCAGGGGCGGGATAGCTAAAAATTATTACCCCTTTATTTTATCAATAATTTTCTTAATGTCAATCAGCTCAAATTCTTTTTTAGCGCGCTCTTTGTATTCAATTTTATCTCCTGTTTTTTGGCTGACAATTAAACGCACCGGGATGCCAATCAAGTCGGCATCTTTAAATTTTATTCCTGGAGAATCTAAACGATCATCAAAAAGAACATCAAAGCCATTTTCAACCAGCTCTTGATAAACTTTTTCTGCTTTCTCGGCGATTTTTTTGTCATCTAAATCAAGCCCAATTAGATGAACATCAAATGGCGCAACTGACCTTGGCCAAATAATCCCCTTATCGTCATTCGAGACTTCGACAATAGTCGCCAAAAGTCGCCCCAAGCCAATACCATAACAACCCATAACCAAGGCCTCTTCTTTGCCATCTTTATTCATGAAATTGGCTTTCATCTTTTCGCTGTATTTTTTGCCCAACTTAAAAGCATGGCTAGCTTCAATACTATTTTTAATTTCTATTTGGCCGCCACATTTTGGACACTTACTGACGTCTTTTGCCACTTCAAGATTAGCTCCCCAGTCTCCTTTGGTGCAAATAGCGATTTTATCTTCGCCCGAATTCGCCAAAACCATAAACTCATAAGAAAAATTTCCACCAATTGAGCCAGACGAAGCCTCAACGGCCACGGCCTTTAATCCGCAGCGCTCATAAATTCTATAATAAGCAGCTACAACTTTATTAAAATAATCATCTAGGTCTTCCATATTGGCATGAAAACTATATAAATCTTTCATGACAAATTCGATGACGCGCAATAAACCGCCAGTTGGCCGCATTTCATTTCTAAATTTATTTTGAATTTGATAAACAGCTAGGGGTAAATCTTTGTAAGAATTAATAAATTGCCTTGCTAAATCAGTAATAACCTCTTCGTGAGTAGGACCAAGGCATAGCCATTTATCGTGGCGATTTTTTATTTTAAATAATGGCGGGTCAATAGTATCCCAACGGCCGGTCTCTTGCCACAAGTCTTTTGGCTGAAGTGCTGGCATAACTAATTCTTGCCCACCGATGGCATTTATTTCTTCGCGAATAATATTAGCAATTTTATCATGAACTCTTAAACCAAGCGGTAATAATGTCCAGACGCCGCTGGTTAATTGATTGATAAATCCGGCGCGAACCAATAATTTGTGACTGATGGTTTGCGCGTCTTTTGGGGCTTCGCGTAGTGTTTTCGAAAATAATTTACTTTGTCGCATATCAGGTAGTAGAGGTTTGACAAATTAACTGAATAAATTAGTTAATTTAAGTCTAAACTTTAAATTACATATTAATAATCAAACAAGTGGTGCCAAGTAGTTTCGACTTAGGTGGTCGAAAAATAGTCAAACTTTCCCTGCCTACCGGCAGGCAGGACTACCTGACATGTCAAAATTATAAAAAATTTAAATTTGCCGCACAGCGATGAAAAAAATTTTATGACAAACAAGATTAAAGATTCTAAATTGTTACGCACCTGTCCGCCTGCTACACGACTACCGGGCGCACCGAAACCCAATGCTAAAGTACGAATCACCCGCACCCCAACTCACGCGCAAGCTGAACACCCCGGCGTCAGCCGCATTAGGCCAAGGCCCGCCACGGATGCCCACGCGCGCGGTGGTAGCAGCCGAGTTAGAATTGTCGTAAATCTTGCCCACTCCGTTAGCCGAATTCCAGGCATCATCAGAAGGACGAAAGACGGCCTTGCCGTCAGTGTAGCCGGTGGTAAAAGTGTTGGCGCCATTGTTGTTCAGGGCAGTAAATTCATAGTAGTTCCAACCTGAAACATCGTCATCGTCTGGCTGGTCCAATTCCTGATGGGTGGCGTCAGCGCCAGAAGGCGTAAAAGACACGTGTTCCCAGACATTACCGGAGATATCCCAAATAGTTGAACCATTAGACAGGGTCAGCATGGCTTTGGAGTTTCTGCCTAAACCTTTCTCCGGATCAGCGCCATTGTAGCTGGCTGAATCGGAAATACCGACATTGCCTCGTTTTAAACCGCCGCCTGAAGCCACGGTGGAACCGATCTGGCTATTGGCCCAGTTTGAACTAACCTGTTCCGCGTCGCGGGCAATGGCCATCCATTCGTCATTGGTAATTAAGTGATAGCCGGTCGGGCAAGCCGAAAGAGCGTCAGTATGAGTAATACCGGCAATGGGTGACCCTTCTGGAGAAGAAACCACTTTATTACCATCTTTATCGGTTTTATTCCAATCATAAGTATCGTAAAGTACATCTACTCTGTGGTCTGCATCTGCGTCATTGCCTATGCCGTCTCCATCAGAATCATATTTAGCCTCATACTGAAAAACATAGAAACCGGTTTTGCCATTGAGGACTGACCCAGCGCGATCAAAATAGTAAGCGTTGTTATTGTTTCTAGAGACTAAAATATCTCCTCTGGTTAATTGGTTGGCATTGTTACCGCCATAGACCTCGTAAGAAGTAGTTTCCTGGCCACCGTCATTAATAGCCGGGGCATAGTTGCTTGATTCAATATATGTCGAGATATGGTATTGGGAGCCTGAATTAGCCGTACGATACCAATAGCAGTGATCAGGGTAAACTGTATCTTGGAAGAGTGGGTCTTTGGGGATTTGGGCCATATATGAACTCATCAAAGTGGCAAAGTCAGTTGATTGCTCAAGGCAAAAACCATAGCTTGAATCGCTACTACTGGGACCAATGGCACCATTAGGATAGGAACCGCTGTCAGCCAGGTAAAGTTCCAGAGTAGTAGAAAGAGATTTTAGGGCTTGGGCCCGTTTGGCGTCTCTGGCTTTGGCCAAAGCCGGCGTAATACTGAAAACGGCAAAAGCAGTCAAGAGACCAATGATGGCAACCACAATCAAAAGTTCGACGAGAGTAAAAGACCGTCGATGAGATGATTTTTGAAAATAAAAAAACTTCATGAAATGATTCATAACTTATGACAACACGCTTGAGCGTAATCTTGCAACATGCCAAAATTATTAAAAATTTAGAACGAAATTAGTAGGTTTTCTGCCTGCCGGCAGGCATAATTTTGCCCGTCCGCCGAAAGCGCGGCGGCGAAGGAGAAAGCATCCCGTGAGTCCGATCATGGTCGGACTTTTACGGGATAACCTTAATTATGGTCAAAATTTTAAACCTAATAAAATAAATTATCTAAAATTAACTTAAACTAATGCACAATTAGTTTCATGATGTCATTGTAGGTTACATAAATGATTAAAATTAAAAGAAGAGTAAAGCCAATCCCATTAATAGCATTTTCTATACTCGGCTTAACCGGTTTGCGAAATATGCCTTCAATAACAAAGAACACTCCTCGCCCACCGTCAAGCGCCGGAAAAGGAATAAGTTGAGTAACGGCAATAAGTAAAGAAACCACGGCTACGAATTGCATTAAATAAACAATGCCCATTTTAGCCGCATCGGCAGTCATGGCAGCAAGGCCGACTACGCCGGCCGCTTCGGCGATCATTTTGTGGTGAAAAATTAATTCCTTAAAAAATAGATAAAATCCCTGAACAATCGAACCGAGCAAAAGAAAGGTTTTACTAATGCCGCTCCAAACAGCCAAGTGAATTGGATAATAAACTCGACCAACCTTACTAATGGCCACGCCGATTACTCCGCCAGTGCTGGTCTCATCAGGAAAAACCTGATTAGCTGGTTTTGGCTGAACCGATAATTCAATTTGTTGATTATTACGTTCAACGATTATTTTTATAGTTTTGCCAACTTTGTCCTTGAAATAATTCTGAATATCAACGACCTCTTTAGGCGCTTGGCTATCAATGTTGATTATTTTATCATTTACCTTGAGTCCTGATATAGAAGCCGGTGAATTCGGGCTAATTGCTATTAACTGAATTCTAATATCTTTAATGACTAAACGGCTATTTAAAATTTCCGGAGTAATTTCTTGATAAGAACCAAGACCGGATGTAATGGCCAATAGGATCGCGGCTAAAATTATATTCATTCCAGCGCCGCTTAAGGTAATGAGTAAGCGCTGCCACCATGGTTTAAACGAAAAACTATCTGACTCCTTTTTGCCGCCCGCCTCTTCCCCTTTTAATCGGTTAAATCCACCAAAAGGAATCCAGTTAAAAGAATAAATTGTCCCGTGTTCTTCTTTGGGTTCTCGACGTCCAAAGAAGAATTTATTTTTATTGCCGACTTTAGTAAGGCCAAAAAGTCTGGGTGGATAACCAAAGCCAAATTCTTCAACTCGTACTTTGAATAATCTGCCAACGATAAAATGACCTAATTCGTGGATAAAGACAATTAAACTCAGAGAGATAATTATAGCTAAAGCTATGAGCATGTAAAATTAATAAAAAACTAAAATACTAAATTTAATAAAATTTAATTTCCCGAACAATTTGTACAATTGCTGCATTGAGCCTGGGTCCAATATATTCTACAATGTTCACAAACCTCACAAGACTGAAGGGCTCGATTATAAATCCTGACATTGTCCATCCAACCGCTATATCCGGCTAATCCACTAGCATGAGTACCTAATAAAATTGCATCGCTATTTGTTTGAATAAGTTGAGTCGAGGTTAATGTGTTATTCAACATTCCATTAAGATAAAGGCAACCATTATTAGCCCCTCCATCAACATCGTAAGTCCCAGCAACATGATACCACACATCATCTGATAATCCTGCCGTAGATTGAACTTAACCGATATTTGGAACTCCATTCTGAAAACCCAACGTAACTTTACCGATACTATTGTCAACAGCTATATAATACTGCCACCTTTTAGCAATAACACGAGAATATGATCCCTGTGCTCCGGTTTTTTTAATCCAGGCTTCAAGAGTAATTGCACGGGTAACATTGAATATCGCATTATGAGGAATAGAAATATAATCATCCGTTCCGTCAAACAATCCGCATTTACCTGCCGTGCAATCAGTTTCTCCGCCCACCGGCCCCGTAATATTTGGGCATGACTTGCCATTATTACTATAAGAAGAAGAATCAAGAACGTTATAAGTAGAACAGTTGTTAGTCCAACTGTCTTCGTCCATCTTCCACCAACCAAGTAACGACGTATCCTGATATGTCTGCCAACTGGTCATGGCGTTATTAAGGCTCGCATCGGTCAAAGACACTTGGCTTATTTGCTGCCCAGCAGATCTATAAATTTCATAATAATTAGAAGCAGTGCCGCTGTCATTTGAAGCAGAAGTGGTGTCTCGTTCTAAATAAGCAGCTATTTTGTAGTTAGTGCCGGTTGAATCAGTGATATAGTAATAACAATAACGAGAAGAATTAGGATCAATAGGCAAAGAATTAAGGTAGGTAGAGTTAATTAGGGCAGTGCTTAAAGGATTGTAGGGATCTGAAGTGCATCCTCCAGAGGGCCAAATGGGGTAAATTCCATTGGCAGTAAGATAGACGTCAAGTGTTTTAGAGAATTGGACTAAATCGCCTATTCTACGTATATCCCTGGCTTTGGCAGAAGCCGTAGAAACCGAGATTAAGGCGACGGCGACAAAAATACCAATAATGGCGACGACGACCAGGAGTTCGATGAGCGTAAAGGAGTAATAAAAATTATTATCTTTATTCTGCTCTGCTTTTAGCTTATCGTAGGACAACATGAAATTAAAATTAAAAGTCGTAAATATATTTTCTTTGAGTTTCTAGATCTTAAGTTAAGCATAATTAAATGGTTGTGATTTCTTTTTCTTTTTTAACGCCAATCTGATCAATTTCTTCCATAATTTTAGACGATGATTTATCCAGATCTTCGAAAAATTCAAACTTATCGTCTTCGGTAATTTCTTTGTCCTTAGCGGCTTTATTTATTTTCGACCTGAATTCATCGCGCTCTGACCGAATTTCATTACGCCAATGTTCAAGTTTCTGATTTAAAATTTTGACCAAATTTTTTCTTGTTTCTTCGTTTAATGGAGGTAAATTAACATGAATTAAAGATTCCCTGACCGACGGCAAAGTGCCTAAATTAGCTTGTGTTAAAGCTATTTCTATTTCTTTAACGAGATTTCTGTCCCATGGTTGAATAATAATCAACCTCGGTTCCGGTATAGTAATACTCGCCAGTTGATCAATCGGCGTTCTAACCCCATAAGCTTCAACCAAAATATGACTGATTAAATCAGCAGTAGCTCTACCGGTTCTTATGGTTTGAACGTCTTTTTTCAGAGCTTCTAAGGTCTTTTGTACGTTCTCTTGAAAATTTTTTAAATCAATGGCCATAAAAAAATAATAATTATCCCGACGCTTCATTTAATAAATATAAAAGAAGTCGGGACCCCCGACTTTACGTCGGGGGAATTATCAACCCGAAGCCCGTCTAACGGACAGGCAGGCTGACCCGCCTATGGCGGAAAATATTAAATAATCTTTTTCTTGCGCAAAAAAGCTGGGATTTCCAATTCGTCAGCCGGTTCCGGAATCAAGTGCCCATCTTTAAATGTTTCTTTGGACTCAAATTCTATCTCTTTTTTTGTTGTCGGCTGATTAACAGAAATACTGGTTTCGTCTCGCTCTATTTCTAATTGAGGCCTAATACTAGCCCTGGTTTCTAGCTTTGGTATCGATCCACTATTAAATCCAGTGGCAATAACAATTATTTTTAATTTATTGCCCATAGCCTTATTAGCTGAAACCCCGAAAACAACCCGACAGTCAGAGTCAACCGATCCGATGATATATTTAGCTGCCTCGTTAATTTCATAAATGCTGACATTCTCAGCGCCACTCACAATAAAAATAATACCCTTGGCGGCCTTAAAGGATAGGCTGAAAAACGGGCTTTCAATAGCCGATCGTACCGCCCTAATAGCCCGCCCCTCACCCTCGGCCTCTCCAATGCCCAGTAGCGTTCGGCCAGCTTTTGATAAAATTGTTTTTAGATCGGCCAAGTCAAGATTAATCAATCCGGAAAAATTTATAATCTCAGTAATGCTGCGAATTGTGTCTTCTAAAATAGCGTCAACGGCGCGAAAGGCGTCGGTTAAAGAAGTTTTTCGGTCAATTAAAGATAAAATATTTTCGTTCGACAAAGAGATTAAAGAATCAACGCGTTGGGCCAAAGAATTATAACTTTGTTCGGCGATATTAATTCGGCGTGAACCCTCAAAAGTAAACGGTTTAGTTACTAAAGCAATGGTTAAAATATTTAAATCTTTTATCAAGTCAGCGATAGCTGGCAAAGCGCCACTGCCCGTACCGCCACCCAAACCGGCAATGAAAAAAATTATCTCTGCATCTTTTAATGTCTCTTTAATTTTTTTACCACTCTCTTCAATTGCCTGAGCGCCAATTCTTGGGTCCATTCCCGTGCCAAAGCCTTTAGTTATTTTTCTACCAATGCGAATTTTTTTATGCGCTAAACTTTTAGCTAAAGATTGGCTGTCGGTATTAATGGCGATGAATTCTATTTTTGGAATCTTTGCTTTTACTAAACGATCAATAACCGCACAACCAGCACCGCCCACACCAACAATTTTAATTTTTGTCGTTGATTTCTTGCCTGAAACTTTCTTTTTTTTCTTGGCTTTAGAGGGCATGGGCTTTGATTAAACTATTTTATTAATTACTTATTGTAGCAAATTTGCTTTAAATGATCAATTATTTTCTCCGCTGCCCTTGGGTCGGCCATTTTCTTCATCCGCTCGCCCAAGCGCGTTCGTTCTTCTTGGTCAGTTAATAAATTTTTTATTGTTTTGAAAAAATTATTATAAGAAATATTTTTTTGACTCATTAATACCACCGCTCCTTGATCAGCATAAATCTTAGCATTGATTTCTTGGTGTGAATCAGGCATAGGGATTAAAATTGTCGGCTTGCCTAAAATAGACAATTCTGTCAAAGCGCCTAAACCGGCCCGAGAAATGATCAAATCGGCAACTGCCAATGCCTTAGGCCAGCCGTCGGTCAAAAATTCAAAACGGTGGTAATTTTTATTGTCTTGCCCGATGTTTTCATTTATTTTGTTTTTACCGGTTAAGTGAACAATCTGGCAAACCAAGGTTAAATCATCCAAATTATCCCAAATAAGTTCGTTTATTTTTTCCGCTCCCAATCCTCCGCCATAAACCAACAAAACCGGCAAATCTTTATTTAAATTAAATTTTACTCTCGCTTTTTCGGCATTCCCGGATAAAACAAATTGCCGCACCGGATTGCCGGTTAAATAACTTTTTTTGGCTGGGAAACCAGCTAAAGATGACTTGAAATTAACAGTAATACGCTTAGCGAAGGGAATCATAATTTTATTTGCCAACCCCGGTAAAACATCCTGCTGATGGATTAAACTTGGCACACCACAAACATAACCGGCAATAGTCATGGGCACGGCCACAAATCCGCCGGCCGAAAAAATGACATCTGGTTTAAATTTTTTAATGATGCCGATTGATTGGAAAAAACCTATTTTTAAATAAAATAAATCTATAAAATTTTTCCAGCTAAAATAACGGCGTAATTTTCCACAAAAAATTCCTTGATATTTAAGTCCGGCATGTTCGGCCATTATTTTTTCTGGATGGCCATTTTTAGTCCCAATAAATAAAAAATCATGAGCATTCGGCTCATCTTGCTGTAATTTTTCAACTATGGCTAAAAGTGGCGAAACCGGGCCTGAACTCCCACCGCCAGCTAAGATTATTCTCATAATTAATATAGTAATATTATAGTTTTTTTCTAAAATTAGTAAAGAACCCCACCCTAAAAGCAAAACCCTTACTTAAAGGGTTTTTGCTTCAACTCTAACTTATTAAAAAAAGTTGCCAAAGTTAATTTACGATTTTAATTGACTTTTAAAATCGGAATTAATACAATATATTCATATTATATGGACATTCAAAAGATAGATATCGCCCACCCAAATTATCCCCGGCTTTTGAAAGAAATTTATGATCCACCCAAACAACTATACGTTTGGGGCGAATTACAGGCCGAAGAAAACTATCCACTCGCCGTAGTCGGCACGCGCAAAGTGACTTCTTACGGACGGCAAGCGACCATTGAACTAACACGCAATTTAACCAAGGCTGGCCTAACAATCATTAGCGGTTTAGCGCTGGGCGTTGATGGCTTGGCTCATCAAGCGTGTCTTGATGTCGGCGGCCGCACTATTGCCGTCTTGGGTTCAGGACTAAAAAAAATCTATCCGGCCGAACACAAAAAATTGGCCGAAAAAATTGTGGCTAGCGGCGGCGCAGTTATCAGCGAATACGAACCAGATCAAGGTCCGGCTAAATGGACTTTTCCGGTGCGTAATCGTATTGTTGCTGGCATGTCGCTAGGCGTTTTGGTTGTCGAAGCGCCAGAGGGTTCTGGATCGCTTATCACCGCTTCGTGCGCGCTTGATTTAGGACGGGAAATTTTTGCCGTACCAGGTAATATTTACAGCCAAAATTCTTTCGGCACTAACCAACTAATAAAATCGGGTGCTAAGGTAATTACCCGGGCCAGCGATATCCTCGACGCGCTTAATTTAGAGCTTAATCCGGAGGTAAAAAGAGAAATTATTCCGGCCAATGAGGAAGAAAAAATAATCTTAGAAATTATAAGTCTTGAGCCGATACATATTGACGAAATTATAAAAATTAGTAAATTAGAAGCACCGGTTATCAGCGCCACTTTAACTGTTATGGAAATGATGGGTAAAATAAAAAACCTCGGCGGAGGTAAATATAGTATAAAATAAATTTAATATAAATTTTAGCATGCATTTAATCATCGTCGAATCACCAACTAAGGCCAAAACCATCTCCCGCTTTGTCGGTGATGATTTTATCGTAGAGTCATCGCAAGGCCATGTCCGTGATTTGCCGCGCGGTAAAATGGGTATTGATATTGAGTACGACTTCCAGCCCCAATACGTCATTCCTACCAAAAAAAGAAAGCTTGTCAACCAACTAAAGAAAAAAGCTGCCACGGCCGACTTAATCTATTATGCCTCCGATGAGGACCGCGAAGGCGAAGCTATTGCTTGGCATTTACAATATCTTTTAGGCGATGAAAAAAATCCGGAGCGAAATAAACGCATTGCCTTCCATGAAATCACCGAAGAAGCAGTTTCTGAGGCGCTCAAAAATCCTCGTGCCATTGATTTAAATTTAGTTAATGCCCAACAAACGCGCCGCACCCTAGATCGTTTGGTCGGTTATGAACTATCACCTTTACTTTGGCAAAAAATCGCCAAGGGCCTATCAGCCGGCCGAGTGCAATCCCCTGCTCTGCGCCTAATCGTCGAACGCGAAGAAGAAATAAATAAATTTAAACCTGAAGAATACTGGACATTGTCCGCTGAATTAAAAAAATCCAACGATAAATTTGAAGCAAAGCTAATTAGAATTAATGATAAAGCGCTAGATAAATTAGCCATTAAATCAAAAACAGGAGCCGATGATATTTTAAAAAATTTAGAAAATGCCGATTATGTTGTCACGAGCGTTGAACAAAAAGAAAGCAAAAAATCTTCTTCTGCGCCCTTAACTACCAGCTCTTTACAACAAGAATCATATAAAAAACTAGGATTCTCTTCCAAAAAAACCATGATGGTCGCCCAACAATTATACGAAGGTCTTGAGCTGGGCGCCAAAGAGGCAGTCGGTTTGATTACTTATATGCGCACCGACTCGCTCAACTTGTCAGAAAAATTCCTGAAAGAAGCTGAAGAATTCATCACGCAAAATTACACGAAAAATTATTTAGATATTAAGCGGTTTAAGACCAAGTCAAAAGTCGCCCAAGAAGCCCATGAAGCCATCAGACCAACTTCTTGTTATCGTGAACCGGAAAAAATCAAAGAATATCTGACGCCCGACCAATTTAAATTATATGATTTAATTTGGCGCCGGACATTGGCTTCGCAAATGTCAACCACTATATTTATCAATACTGCTGCTGACATTAAAGCTAAAGAATATATTTTCCGCGCTAACGGCCTAAGGATAAAGTTCGATGGTTGGATGAAAATATTTCCAGAGAAACAAAATGAGACGCTCTTACCTGATTTAAAAATTAATGATAAAATTAATCTAATAAAATTAATTCCCGCCCAACATTTTACCGAACCTCCGGCGCGCTTCAATGACGCCAGTTTGGTTAAAGCGCTCGAAGCCCTGGGCATCGGCCGACCGTCAACCTATGCGCCGATTATTGCTACGCTTCAGGCCAGAAATTATATTTATCGCGAACAACGAGCGCTGAAGCCGACAGAAATCGGTCTGATGGTCAATAAGTTATTAGTCGAACATTTTAGCGACATTGTTGACTATCAATTTACCGCTCGCCTGGAAGATGATTTGGATGAAATCGCTAACGGCCAAATGGAATGGCTGCCCATGATTAAAGAATTTTATGATAAATTTAAAAAAAATCTTATGGTTAAAGAGAAAGAAATTACCAAAACATTTAACGATGAAAAAACCGATGAAGTCTGCCCAAAATGCGGAAAACCGTTAGTGATTAAAATGAGCCGCTATGGCAAATTTTTGGCCTGCACCGGATTCCCGGAATGCCGCCATACCAAGTCTATTAGCAATCATATCGATAGTTCCGGACCATTAGGAAAATGCCCGAAGTGTAAAGAAGGACAGATCTTGCCCCGACGAACCAAAAAGGGACGGGTGTTTTACGGTTGCAATCGCTGGCCCGACTGTGACTACGCAACCTGGACAAGACCTAACGGAACAGAAGATGATTAATAAATATTACAATATAAGGAATCTACGGCAGGCAAGCAGGCCTGACTGTTCCGCCTTCGCCAGTTGGCGAATGGCGGATACGCTACCTGGACGCGGCCAAATAATAATGAAAAATAAATAGCTAAAATAAAAAACGGGCCATCATGACCCGTTTTTTATTATCTAAAATTACATTTTTATTTTTGATTGCTTTTTAAAAGGCAAAATCTGTGAAACCTTGTCCCAAATTTTATCGTTAACTTCTTCTATGCTTAATAGCTTATCATCTTTGACGCACTCTATTACTTCCCACTTAAACAATTTAGCCGCGTGAAGATACGACGTTTCAGCGCCTCTAAGGTGCGATTCACTGCCTTCATGGGCGTCTTTATTGCTCGATTTAATATATTCGCGCTGTTTTTTCTTTTCGATCAACTGCATTGCAATGGGCGTAGGAATATGTAAAAACAACATTAAATCCGGTTGAGGCAAGCCCATTTCTTCAAATTCCATTTTATAAACCCAATTAAAAAGTCTTTCCCGCTCTTCCGGATCATCTACCTTGGCGCCCTGGTGGCCAATATTTGAAGTCGTATAGCGATCGCCAATAACTACTCGGCCATAATTCAGCCAATCTTCGATTCTCTCTTTATTTAATAAACGATCAATGGCGTAAAAAGAAGAAACAAAACGGGGGTCAACTTTAGTCGCATCTCCAAAAAATCCATTCAAATATAAATCAACTAATTTAGCCGATAGCTCTCCGTGTCTGGGAAAAGCAATGGTTTCTATGTCATGGCCTGATTTTTTTATACGTTGCGCCAAAAGAGCGGTCTGCGTCCCCTTACCCGAACCATCCGTGCCTTCAATGACGATAAATTTTCCGCGCATAATTAAATGACAATGTTGATTAATTTTCCAGCCACAAAAATAATTTTTTTAATTGGCTCACATAATTAATACTTTCAAAAGCCCATTGGCCCTAAGGAAAAATTTAGTCCCTCACCCAGAAATTTTGATTGATTTTTCAGACAGACCATTAATAACCATAATTTCTAGGCGAATCTGTCTGCTATTCTAACTAATTTAAAAAGCAATAAAATCAATCCATGGTCTGGCTAAAATTTCTGGGTGAGGGATTACTTTGATCCCTTAAGGATGCGGGCTTTTTGATTTCCCTGTTCGGTCAAACCTCTAGCTGCCATTATTTTTGATCTACTAAGGAGAGGAACGAAATCCGTAGTCTTCTGACGCTGGCTCATGCCCGTAGGCATTTTGCTCTGGCCAGAAAAAAGAGTACCGGGCGCATCGCAACCCAATGTTGTTGTTCGAATTCGACGTGTTATAGTTCAAGTTCAAGTTGAACGCTCCGGCATTGGACCCATTGTTCCAGTTACCGCCACGAATGAACACGTGAGCGCTTTGACTTTGTCCCTTTGATTAACAGCTGCTCTTCAGCCAACCGCCGAGCATTTTGCCGATTTCATTAATTTTCTCCGCGGTCAGGCTATATTGTTTGAGACTGACAAATTTCAAGTCCTTGCTTAAACGAATTAAAATTCTTAATTTATCCAAGTCAATACTAGCTTGCTTAAGATAAGCCGTCTTGTTTCTTTCCGCGTTGGCCTGGATAATGGTTTTCAAAACTTCCAAAATCGTATTCTCTATCTGCTGACCCAGCACAAATCGCTGCGATTTGGGGAATTTGTTAATTACCGGATGCAACCAGAGAATTAAATCGTAAATTTTTTGAAAAATAGGCAAACTTTGAAGCATTATTTTAGTATTTCTTAAAAAATAAAATCTGTGGATAACTTTATTGATTAGGTTTCGCCCTGTGTTATACTAAACTATAGATAAACAAGTCCTTTGCTAGCGAAAGTCGGCTTCACGCCGTGCTTCCGAGTAATCGGAACTAGCTACAAAGGGCTTATTTTATTTAGATCAAATTTATTTTTCTGATTATAAAAATTTTTTGGGTATTTATTAAAGTCATAAATGTCCACTAAATAAGATATCTTCTCCATCATGAAGTTTAAAAACCTTGTTTCCTTTTTTATAAATGCCCGCTGAACCGCCCAATTCATATAATCTATAACCTGTAGACAAGGTTCACCAATGGGTGTTTGCACTTTAATATCATAATCAGTATTAATTTTTTTATCCCACTTTTTCTCAAATTTTAACCTTGCTTTTATAACTGCATTCTCTATAGGCTCTTGTCTCTTCCTGTCCCCTCGCTGCGCGAAATAAATTTTGCTATCTTGCTTGTGCAGTTTATTTTCAAATAATTTTATTATCATATCATCATAAAATTCTTGTATCTTGCGATGGTGGCGTTTAATAAAAATATCTTCTTTTTTACGAGCAACAATAAATTCAGCCTTAAAATTTAAATTGATCAATTGTTTAAAAACCTTTTCTCTTATCTCTGGACAATCATCTTTGGCGTGAAAATAAAGTAAAGACTTTTGTAATGAAGGAATCTCTTGAAAATATTTATCAGCGGCAATTTCGCTTCTTAATTTTTCTAAGGCCACCCTGATTGGTTTCGGATCGTCTGTGCGCATTAAACCAATTAATAAGATTGGCGAACAGCCAGGACGTCCCACGATCACCCTACCTACTTTATCGTAAAAAACTGGATCGCCTGATTCGTCGACAAAATAATGGGTCAACATAAATTATAATTTATAGAAATTTTTGAATTTTGAGGGGCTAAGACAAAGTCTCAATCCAACCCGCCCGCTGGCGGGCCAAATACCAAATATCTACGGGGACTACCGGGCGCAGCGAAAACCAACACTGCCGCCCGAATTCGACGCGCTCCAAGTCAAGTCCAAGTCGAAGACCCCGGCATTCGACGTATTGCTCCAGCTGCCGCCACGAATGAACACGTGAGCGGTGGTAGCAGCCGAGTTAGAATTGTCGTAAATCTTGCCCACTCCGTTAGCCGAGCTCCAAGTATCGTCAGAAGGACGAAAGACGGCCTTGCCGTCAGTGTAGCCGGTGGTAAAAGTGTTGGCGCCATTGTTGTTCAGGGCAGTAAATTCATAGTAGTTCCAACCTGAAACATCGTCATCGTCTGGCTGGTCCA
>JAQUSN010000003.1 GCA_028715115.1 Patescibacteria group bacterium
ACGGCGAAAATGGCAATGGTAGTCAAGAGGCCAATGATGGCAACCACAATCAAAAGTTCGACGAGAGTAAAAGACCGTCGAGAAAAATCGGCCTTAAATCTACCAACACTATTAATGGACATAAAAATCAGGAGTTAAAAAATCCGAAAATGTTTTTGATATTTTAATTTAATTGTTGAGCGTATTTTTTCAAATTAACGATGATTTTTTTACGTAAATGCCACGAGCTGGCAAATTTGGCGTAGCCATCCCAGGAGGCCCAAGATTTTTTAAATTCCGGGCTGATTAAAAATCGCTCACCGAATTTACGAAGCCTTGCTCTGGCTTTTTTAGTATATCGCTTAACAGTAGCTGGGCGCAAGAGACAATGGTCGGGAAAAACAACATAACCAAGAAAATTCAAACCCTTGAAGACCGGAGTAACTGTCGATCTCTTGGAGTTTAAGCTCAACTTTAACCGATATTTTAAAAACTGTTCGATCTCTGTTTTTAATCGCCAAGCCTCTTGTTTAGTATAGGCCAAAATTAAAAAGTCGTCCATATAACGAAGGTAATATCTTAAATGCAGGGTGTGTTTGACAAATTTATCCAATTCATTGAGGTAAATATTGGCAAATAGTTGGCTGGTCAAATTACCAATAGGAAGACCGGGGGCGTGGCTATCAATAATGATTTTAATTAAGTTAAGGACGAATTTATCCCTGATTTTCTTTTGGATTAAATTAAAAAGAATATCGTGATTGATATTCTGAAAATAGCGGCTGATATCGCCTTGTAGGGCATAAACCCCGTTAACTCCCGCTCTAAGGGAGGGACGGTTTTTAATTTGAATATTAAGTTTATTTGTTCCCCCGTCCAAGGACCGAAAATTTTTGATTAACGGGGTAAATTTGCCCGAACGATTTGTCTCTCTCTCTCTCTCTCTCTCTCTCTCTCTCTCTGCACTCGCTACGCTCGGTCGGCTATTGGTCATAAAGGCGCTCTTTAAAAAACTCTGTAATCTTTTAATGGCTCGATGCGTGCCTTTGCCCTTACGACAAGCATAGGAATCGAAAATAAAGGAGGGGTCGAAAATGGGTTCAATGATACGATGCAAAGCACTGTGAACTACGCGGTCGGGAAAAGTTGGGGCTAAAATCTCGCGCTTTTTGGAATCGTAAACCATAAAAGGATGATATGGACCAGGGTAATAGGTTTGGTTAGATAATCTTTGCTGAAGAGTAGAAATATTAATTTCAAGGTCCCAGTTGAATTTTAGAGTGGAAGGACAAAAACGTTTGCCTCGGCTGGTTTCATATGAAGCCAAATATAGATTCAACCAAGTGACGACTTGGGGAAATATATGAGAGCGGGTTTTTATAAATCTAAATCACTATATTAATCAACCGACCAGCGACAAAAATTATTTTTTTCACCGGCTGGTCTTTGATGAAATTTTTTACTTTTGGACTAGCTAAAACTATTTTTCTGGCTTCATCTTCGTTAATATTGGCTTTAACTTTTATTTTGTCCCTGACCTTACCGTTAACTTGAACGATTAATTCTATTTCCTCATCTTGGATTAATTCCGCGTCATATTCCGGCCATTTTTCGTTAAAAATTGATTTTTTGTTTCCCAGCATCTGCCATAATTCTTCGGACAAGTGCGGGGCAAACGGAGCAAGAATTATCAAAAATTGTCTGAAAATGTCTTCATTAATTTCTTTCTGCGCTTCCATTTCATTGACTAGAATCATTAAGCTCGAAATAGCTGTATTAAATTTCAAGTTTTCCATATCTTCAGAAACTTTTTTGATAGTTTTGTGCAAAATTTTTAGCAGTTCCTGATTTTCTCCGCCAGCTGGCGGATTGACTTTTTCTTTTAAATCCCAAATCCGATTAATAAATCTATAGCAGCCAACCAAGCTTTGCGTGCTCCAGCTAATCGCCTCGTCAAATGGCCCCATGAACATTTCATATAATCTCAAAGTATCAGCTCCGTATTTAACGACAATTTCGTCCGGATTAATCACATTACCGAAGCTCTTACTCATTTTCTTGCCATCTTCGGCCAAAACCATGCCATGCGAAGTTCTTTTTTGATAAGGTTCTGGTTGTGGCACCACGCCAATGTCGTATAAAAATTTATAAATAAAACGAGAATACAATAAATGTAATGTCGTATGCTCCATACCGCCATTATACCAATCAACCGGCAACCAATACTGAATATTCTTCAGATCAGCCAGACATTTATCGTTATGCGGATCGCAGTAGCGGATAAAATACCAATTTGAACCAGCCCAATTCGGCATAGTGTCGGTCTCGCGCTTGGCCGGACCGCCACAACGCGGGCACTTAGTGTTAACCCAAGAGGTAATTTTAGCTAAAGGCGACTCGCCTGTTCCTGACGGTTCATACTTTTCTATTTTAGGCAACTCAACCGGTAAATCTTTTTCTGGGATTGGCACCCAACCTGAATTGGAATCTTCGGGAAATTCCTGTAAAATCTCCGGCAACTCTAAAATTCCGACAGCTTCATTAAAATGACCTTTGCTATTAAATATTTTTACCTTGGCGTCCAATTCCCTATAATCATCTTTAACTTCCAAAGGAATATAAGGATCGTTATCCGACAAATAAATTATTGATTCTTTAACTAATTTTTTAATTTTATCTAAATTCTTATTAGCCGTATTAAATTTTTTAATGCACTCTAGGCTTTCTTCGTCACAGCCGGCGGCTAATAAATTCTTCCAATTTTTTTCTCCCTGAGAGACTCCGGTTGGACCGACTAAAATTAATTTTTCTACGGAAACGTCTCGCTTCAGGATAAACTGGCAAGCCAAGACTGCCCCCAAACTATGACCAACTACGATTAATCGATCGTTGTCTTGAATGTCTAGTTTTTTCAGAGCCTCAAGCCATTCTTCTAAGGTCGGATGTTCGTTATTGGGCAGATCGGGAATCAAAACTTCATGACCACGGCCCTCCATCTCTCGTTTAAACCAAGGAAACCAATTCTCTCTGGAATGACCATAGATGCCATGAGTTAAAAGTATTTTTGGCTTTACGCAGGCACATTTTTCGCAATAGACTAAAGGAATCGGCTCGCCCCAATAATGCTGGCGGGAAAAAATCCAATCACGCAATTTATAATTTATTTGCCAATCGCTAGCTTTATTTTTTATAAGCCATTCAGTAATTTGTTTTCTGGCCTCTTCAGAAGTCAAACCATTAAATTGATCGGAATTAACCAAAACTCCGTCACTGCAAAACGCTTCTAGTAATTCTTTATTGGGTCCGCGTTCAGCATCTTTTTTGGTCGATTTAACTACCTCTAAAATCGGCAATCCGTATTTTTGCGCAAAGGCAAAGTCTCGTTCATCATGAGCCGCAACCATAATAACCGCACCGCCGCCATAAGTGGCAATCACATAATCGCCCACCCAAACCGGAATTTCTTTTTGATTAATCGGGTTAATGACTTTGATGCCTTTTAACTCAACACCTGTTTTAATTTTTGACAAATCTGTTCTTTCTAAATCTGATTTTCTGCGGGCCGCATCCAAATATTTTTCTACTTCAGGCCAATTTTTTATTTTATCTCTTAGCTTCAAAATCAATTCATGCTCCGGCGCTAAGATAATGGCCGTAACACCGAAAATCGTATCAACTCTAGTGGTAAAAACCTTAACGACATCATTTACACCAACCACCGGCAGATGAATGTTCGTACCAAAACTTTTACCAATCCAATTTATTTGTTGCGCATTTATTTTCGGTAAAAAATTTATGTTTTCCAAATCATCAATAAGTCGGTCGGCATATTTAGTAATTTTCAAAACCCACTGTTTAATTTCTCTGCGTTCGGTTCCGGTCTTGCAACGTTCGCACCTTCCGTCAACCACTTCTTCATTGGCTAAGCCAATTTTACATGACGGGCACCAATTAATCGGCATCTTGGCCTGATAAGCCAAACCGTGCTCGAAAAGTTTTAAAAATATCCATTGAGTCCATTTATAATATTTGGGGTCAGTGGTATTAACTTCGCGCGACCAATCAAAAGACAATCCTAGTGATTTTAATTGACGCCTAAAATTGTCTACATTCTTTTTTGTTACCTCGCTCGGATGAACGCCGGTTTTTAAAGCATAATTTTCAGTCGGCAAACCAAACGCATCCCAACCAATCGGATAAAGAACGTTAAATCCCTGCATGCGCCTCTTGCGAGTCAAAGCATCAAAAGCCGTATAGCTGCGAACATGGCCAACATGGAGTCCATCGCCCGACGGATATGGAAACTCTATTAGATAATACATTTTTGGCTTATCAGAAAAGTCTTGGGCCATATAATCCTTGTTTTTGTCCCAAGTCGCCTGCCATTTTTGCTCAATTTTTTTATGATCGTAAGACATGTGGATATTATAATTATTACTTTGACTTTTGTCAATTTTTGTGCTATAATATTCTCTAGGGCTGAAATATGCCCTATTTATGGCCAAAATTATCGGTTTGCTCAAATTAATCTTTAGCCATATGCTACGCTGGCTGGGGAAAACTGTTTCCCATCTAGCTTTTTATGTTTATTATTATTTGGTTAAGCGCACTTTAGTTCAAAAAATAATTAGTCAAAAAAAATACCTTATTTTACCAACCCTATCTGCTATTGTTATTTTTTTGGCGCTTTCTGAAACTTTATTTGCTTTTCAAGGAGAACCAATGAGATCTCCTATTTTATTGGCTAAAATTACTCAACCAGAAGAAAGGCTTATTTCCGAAGATAAAATTACCGACCAAAGAACGATTAACAACGACTATACTATCGCCGCAACCGACGATAATGTCGATTACCTTAATGATCCGGCCACTGCTTTAGGCGGAGCCGCCCTCGTCAGCCCGGATATTATTCTAGAAGACACCCCGGTTATGAGAACCGACATTGAAACATACGTGGTTCAACCCGGCGATACTATCGAATCAATCGCCCTTAAATTCGCTATCAGCATTAAAAGTGTTCTTTGGGAAAATAAATTAACCGCCACTTCTGTCATCAGGCCGGGACAAAAATTAACTATTTTACCGGTTGACGGCGTAACCCATAAGGTGCTTACCGGCGAAACTATCGACAAAATCGCTAAATATTATAAAGCTTCAACTGAAGATATCGTTGATTTTAATAATTTAGCCGATGCTACCGACATCCATAAGGGAGACATACTAATGATTCCTGAAGGCCAATTGCCTCCTCCGCCAGCTCCTCGCCGCACAGTTACGCCAAAAGATCAAACCACTCTGGCACAAAAAACCACTCAAATGGCCGCACCAGAAGGAGAAAGCTGTCATGTTTTCGTCCCCGGACAATGTACTTGGTATGTCGGCCGCAAAAGATGTATCCCCTGGGCCGGCCATGCTAAATATTGGATCTCTAATGCTCGCCACGCCGGCTTCACTATCGGAAAAACTCCGGCCGTGGGCGCAGTTATCGCCCTTAATGAATCATGGTATGGTCACGTTGCTTATGTTGAAAGCTTTACGGACACAACCGTGACATTTACCGAAATGAATCACGTTGGTCCTTGGATTATTGACACGCGAACTTTAAACCTAAACGATCGTAGAATTGTCGGTTATATTTACTAAACCCCCACACCAAAGTTAAGGTAAAAAATGAAGATACATAAATAAACGAAAAATCAAATAATAACAACGACAATCCCTCTCTCTTTAATTTTGGTGTGGGGGTAAACTAAATTATAAAATAACAAAAGACAGGCCGATTCGGCCTGTCTTTTGTTTTAAAAAATATTATGGTTTTAAACGATTAATCATTCTGGGAAACGGGATTGTTTCACGCACATGCTCCAGACCACAGAGCCAGCCCACGGTTCGCTCAAGACCAATGCCAAAACCGGAATGCGGCACCGAGCCATAGCGTCGCAAATCAATATACCACTTGAGGGGCTCGCGCTTCATTTTACATTGCTTTATTTTATCTTCCAAAATTTTTAAATCGTGAATGCGTTGCGAGCCGCCGATGATTTCTCCATAGCCCTCAGGCGCAATTAAATCGTTGTTTAATACCAAGCGTGAATCGCCCGGGTCTGGTTGCATATAAAACGCTTTGATTTGAGCCGGATATTTTTCGATAAAAACCGGCTTATCAAAACTTTTAGAAATAATCGTTTCCTCGTCGCCGCCAAAATCATCGCCCCATTTTATCGCCACCCCCTTCTTATCCAAGAATTTGATAGCCTCGTCATAGGTTAAATGATAAAAAGGCGCTTTTATTTTTTCTAAAGCTTTAGTATCGCGCCCTAAAAGAGCTAATTCTTTTTGTCTATTTTTCAAAACCTGTTCTACTACATAACTAACTAAATTTTCTTGAATCTTCATATTCTCGTCGTGCTCCACAAAAGCCGCTTCAGCGTCCATCATCCAAAATTCTATTAAATGCCGGCGCGTTTTTGATTTTTCCGCGCGAAATGTAGGGCCAAAATCGTAAACTTTATTAAGCGAATAAATGGTCGCTTCTAAATATAATTGGCCCGACTGAGACAAATATGCTTTCTCGCCGAAATAATCAGTGCTGAAAAGAGTTGTTGAACCCTCACAAGCCGTCGGAGTTAAAATCGGTGAATCTGTCAAGACAAAGCCTTCTTGATGAAAGAAAGATCTGATAGCCCAAATAACTTCATCGCGAACTTTTAAAATAGCGGCTTGACGGGAAGAGCGAAGCCACAGATGGCGATTATCCATCAAAAAATCAACGCCATGCTCTTTTTTGGCAATCGGATATTCCTCGGCAACTTGGATAATTTTTAAATCTGTAACGGCCATTTCATAGCCATAGGGCGAACGTTCATCTTTATAAGCCTTGCCGGTCATTTCTACGCTCGACTCAATGGTTAATTTTTGGCAAGCATCCCAAACGCCAGTGCCGACTTCTTTCTTAGAAATAACGCCCTGGATTTGTCCGGTGCCATCGCGAAATTGAATAAAATAAATACTGCCCGAAGAGCGAAAATTAAAAACCCAACCGCGCAAACTCACGGTCTTATTAAGATGCTGATCAATACTTTCTAATAAAATATGAATCGACATATATGAAATTAATGAAACCTTTTATTTTTTAACAATAACATTAACATGAGCATCACTATGATTATTAGCATTATCAAAAACTCTCACTGTTACCGTGTGAATACCGCTTTTATAAAATGGAAGAAATAATTGCGCAGAGCACGGCATAAAAATATTATTATCTATTTTCACGTAATAATTTTGTTGTAAACCGCTGGTCATATCGCTGCTTTCGAAAATAAACCTAACCAGATCGCCAACCCTAACATTCAATGAACTGGCACGAATTATTGGCGAAGATGGTGGTGTAGTATCTATGCGCAATTGATATGTAGAAATTGGCCCAATCATATTGTCCTTTTGCGCCGCTAAATAAAAATAATAAACACCATCATCGGGGGCCGTGACGCTAACGAAATTATTTTGCGTTATTTTTGGTTTAGTCAAAACCGAAGCGAGGTTTTTATCTAATTTATATTCATAAGTAAGTCCCTCTTGGCCAATCCAAGAAAATCGCACTAAATTTTTATTATACCATTGCTCGCTATTAGGATGCGTCGAAGAATATGGAATGATTTTAGTGGCCAAATCTTCTATATTATCAGTCGAAGAAAAAATGCGATAATCGGCATTGGGCGCAAACCTTAAAACGTTCGTTCCTAGTCCGTCATTGGCTAAAATCTCCGATTCAGGATCGAATTTTAAAACCACTTCTCCGGTATGAATCGGTTGGATCAAAAGCTCGGCCAACGTGCCATTTTCCCCCTTAAACCCAGGGCTGGCCACGCCGCAACTAATATTTATTTCTCCCTTCTCGTTGTTAATTTTTTTTTCAAAGAAAAACTCGGACGGACATATAGAGCTATTGGTTAAGACATCTTTGACCCTAATCATGGTAGGGTCAAAACTAATTTTAATCTTAACCAAATTAATATGCTCGCCACCTGTAGATAGACGAATGCCGATTTTTTGGTCATAATTGATATTAAAAAAATCGCTATCAGGATGAAACTGCAAGATAGAATTATAAATAAGATAGGGCGGAGAAAAGTTTAAAATAATATTTTTGCGATTACTATAATACTGACCAAAGGCATAAACGGCAATCAACAATAAAAGGGCTATTATGACGGCTCCGACAAGAAAAACTCTTCTTTTCAGTTTCTCTCCCCTACAATATCGTCTATGCAGTAAAATCGCCGCGATCAAAAATATTAAAACAATGGCCAAAGAGGAAAGGACGACATGAAGAGTGCATAAACAAGGAAGAAAAATAACCGCACCGCCGAAATTCTCTTGCGGATAAGCTGGGTTGGGGAAATTTATAGTTTTAATAAAATAATATTGACCGTTAACCAGCGGGCGACTGCTCCCATTTTTCAAATTAAACCAATTATTACCATCGGCGAAATAAATTTCTAAGGAGCTTTTGGTTTTATTATTAAATGTGGCCCCAGTCAACCCGTCTTTATCTGAATAAAAAACGATTTGTACATTTTTTCCCAAATATTCTTGTAATTTATGCGCATAATCATCATCCAATCTTATACCACCAAAAACGGCGCCAATCATTTTACCATTATATAAAATGCGCGTGCCGCCGGAAATAACGAGAGGAAAATTTTTAGTAGCAAATATGGCGGTTATATCTCGGCCCCTAACAACAAAACTACCTAAAAGACTGGTATTAAAAATATAGTCTCCGGCAGAATCAGTCGTGCTGGCCCTGGTTAAAACAACTCCGTTTTCGTCTGTTACTAAAAGACTCGATAAATCAATCTTTTCTTTTTGATCACTAATGAATTTTTGAATATTTGCCGTATCTTTATTTTTGAGATATTGAATTAGCGACTCAGAACTGGCGACATTTTTAAGATTTATTGAAATTTTTTGCTTATCCATTTCTATAGTTTGCAATAATATTTCCGATTTTTTATTTACGTTCTTGGAAAGAACAGTCGAATAAACCGCATCCGCTACAAAAAAAAGACCAAAAGATAGAATCAGGATTATAAGGTGGACTCCAATATACTTCTTTCTGGCCTTTAATGCCATCCAAATTTTACGCATCATAAAAATATTATTTAACTTAATGTTAAAATATAGCCGTTTTTTTAAAAAAGTCCAGATCTTCAGATTATAAATTTATCAGCCTCTGCTTTTTTTGAAAATAATGACGCTTAAAATAAAAGCTACGGCGAAAAATATAGCGCCATAAAAACATGGAGTTAAAAGGGGATTAACCAGCCCTATGGCGCAACCGGTCGTACAGGCTAATTTTTTCTGCCAACGGACAAATTCTATAATAAAATTAATCCAAGAAAACAATGTTCCAATTAATAAAACTACAAATTGAATAGTTATGATTTTTTTCATAAAAATTAAGATTAAATTATTTTAATAAACCGTAGTTAAATCAACGTTTTTTGCATCAACAACTTTTCCTTTATGAGATCCCATATCGCGCTGCGACGACTTGGTCACATATTCTTTAATGATTTCTCTTTTTTGCTCCGTGCTCAAATCCTTATTGTTGATAGCTGGACCGCCGATGCAACCGCCAGGACAATTTAATAAATCTAAAAATCGATAATTTCTCTGTCCGGTTTTTATTTCCTCAAAAGCTTTCTGAATATTTACTACGCCATCGGTTATTAATATTTCTTCGTCTTTGAATAATTGTTTAATATGCGAAGTCGAAGCCAATCCGCCGGAAACTGGATAAATTTTTGTATACTCTCTAATAAACGAATCAAAATAATAATCGCGATTAAAATCGGATTCCTTTGTTCCAGTAAAATCAAAAATATTTTTTAAGTCTCTTAGTGGAATGACTGCATCGATTAAATCTTTATATTTGGGCGCTTCGATGTCTCTTTTGGCAAAACACGGCGAAATAAAAACGACCCTATAATCGGGATGATAAGCTTTATAAATTTTTGCCATGGCCACCATCGGCGAAACGATTGGAATTAAAAATTTTACCATTTCCGGATACTTGGCCCGAATAAAAGCCACGACCGTGGGACAAGGCGTAGAAATGAATAATTTTTGTTCGGAATGAGCCTTAATATAATCTACATAAGCCCAATTAACCATGCGAGCTCCGTAAGTCAATTCTGTTACTTCATCAAAGCCAATCTTTCTTAACATGCCGATAATAGCCGGATATTTAAAATCAATGGCAAAGGTCGGCGCTAAAAATGCCACCGATTTATTGTTTTTTATTAAATTAATTGTCTCTTGCATAACTTAATTATAATATAATTTATAAATTTGTCTACTAAAAATCGATTTTAATGCATGACCACGACTCTTTTGTCCAATATTTGTCAACAAAAACGGGTTTTTAAGGCCCGTTTTTGTTTTCTTTAATTAAAATCGACTAAAAAATCTTTATTTTAGGCAAACTCAAGGAAATGTAGGATATTTATTTTACCTCCCCACCTAAGCCCCAATGACCCCTCGTCATGCCAACGCCACCAAAGAAAAGATACTGCTGTTTAGGGTCGAAATTCATATTAATTAATACGGGTGGATATTAAAATTTGGCGCATACTTGACGCCATCGCCTATTTAAGATATACTTAAGATAATCTAGTTAGAGGAGGCTTGTCTTTCCTGACTAGATTTTTTCGTTAAGGAGGTTGCTCTTTTCTAGAAACCAAAAGGAGCTGTAATGATCCCTAGATACACACCGAAAGAAGTCCGCGGTTTTTGGACCGACCGGACCAAACTCAAGTACTGGCTTAAAGTAGAGCTAGCAGCTCTCTGGGCCAGGATGAAGCTGGATGAAATCTCTGCCGAATGCTACAAGGCTATCTGTCGGCACGCCGGCTTCACTCTTAAGCGCATCGGAGAACTCGAAGCGATATCAGATCATGATCTGGCGGCCTTCGTTGACTGCGTTCGCGAGACGCTTTGCCAAAAAGGCGTCAAAAGACAACGAGCTGAAGAAGTCCACAAGAGACTGACCAGCTACGACACTGAAGATCCGGCTTTGATGCTGATGCTCATCAAGGTGGGCCGGCTCATCGTCGAAGCACTCCAGAAACTCGAAGACGCCCTGCTCGTAAAAGCCCAGGAGTACAAATGGACGCTGGTCACAGCCCGCACTCATGGCCAGGCAGCCGAACCAACTACGTTTGGTAAAGAGCTGCTAGTCTTCGCCTACGCTGTCCGGCGCGCCAAAGAACGCCTCGAGTGGTCCATCGAACACGATCTACGCTACGGCAAGATGTCCGGCGCAGTCGGCACCTACGCTGGCATGAACCCGGAGTTGGAAACACTGGCCTGCCAAAGGCTAGGGCTCAAACCGGCTTTGGTGTCCACACAAATCCTGCAACGGGATCGTCATGCCGCTTTCTTGGCTAACTTGGTCATCGCCACTTCGACGATCGAACAAATAGCCAGGACGTTCTGGGTCAGAATGCGCTTTGAAGTCATGGAGCTGCAAGAACCGCGCCGACCCAAGCAAAAGGGTTCATCGGCTATGCCGCACAAGAAAAATCCGATCTTGACCGAACGACTGATCGGCTTAGCTCGCGTCATGCGTGGCTATCTCCAGACAGCGCTGGAGAATATTGCGACCCACGAAGACCGGGAGATCTCCCAGTCCGGACCGGAGCGCATTATCCTGCCCGACGCCACTACACTCGCCCTGTACATGACCCAGAAGATAACCAGCATCGTCTCCAGGATGAAGGTCTTCCCGGAGCGTATGCGCGAAAATCTCGACATGAGTCAAGGCACCTGGGCCGGACAACGAGTCCGTTATGCTCTGGTTGAAGTCGGCGTACCCGATGCCGTTGCCTACGAGCTGGTCCAAAGGGCAAGCTTTGAAGCCGTTAGCCAACGAAAACCGCTGGCTAAAGTGCTCTGGGCCATGCCTCTCTCGGAATCTGACCAGCGCAGGCCTGGCGACATCATCCACGGAGCTGCATATCGCAATCTCTTCGACCCCCAGAGCTATATCAAGGACGGCGTCGAAACCATCTTCGAGCGCTTCTTCCCTGAAGAGGTAGCCAAGAACTAAACTCACCCAAGGAGGCGTGAAATCAAACAGGACTCCGACCGAAAGGTCGGAGTCCTATCTATATAATAATTTATAACCCAAAGGAAAAACCGTTGGCCACGAGGTGGCCAAGTAGCAGTGAAAAAGTTTAAATATAACAAAAGACGAGATATTCCCGTCTTTTTTAGCCCCTGTCATAATTTTACGTTTTAATTTTGGGCCGTAGATTTAATTTAACTAAACGTTTTTTGATGCTTTCTAACTCTTCTTCTAAAAATTTAGCTTCTTTTCTTAGCATCTGTTCTTCCCTATCAAGGGGCATCTGTGAACCAAATTGCCAGCAACTATCGAAACCGTGACCAAAGCTCTTGTGTCTTGCGTCAGTGGGCAATTCTGTTTCCCACCCGAGATCAGGAACCATCTCTAAATTTATTTTATTTTTCCTAGTCATAAATTTTAATGAAAAAATTATTTAACCAAAAAATTATATCTTATTCGGGTTAAAAAAATATTAACTAAAAAATGTTTTTTTAATTTTTTATATGATAAGAGGGCGAGCTTGCGCTCGCCCCCTGGTTTGTCCTTACTACACGGCTGTTGGTATGCGCGGCCCTTGCATGCTTCGCCAATCGACGTTGAGCTTGGCCGGTTTGCTCTCTACGGTCCTGGTCAAGAACTCTCCGCGCGCTCGATTAAGAGCTTCAATCAACGAAGCAAAGGCCCTACCGTCAGAGTTCAACTCGACCGGTTGACCCGGTAGTTCTTCGATGGATAAGGTCGCAGCCATACTCGCGTCCATGGTGGTACCCGGTAATCCCACGCCAACAACCGGCGTTGGATTACCGAAAAAACTCATCCAGGCCTTGAGTACGCCGGGCAGAGCCGCAGCCTTGCCGGCGCCGGCCACGAGAACCTGATTCGGGCCCTTCGGATAGCCGCTTGCGAAGTTCCGCAGTTGATCCGGATTTCGATGGCACGAAAGCACGTGAATATGAAGATCTGTCTCCGGATGCGCCTTGGCATAAATCTCCAGCACACCTTTTTGCCCAAGCACATCGTTTTCGCTGCCGAAAACCACGTCGATCTGCAACCGCGGCTCCGAGACTTCGATGCCGTACCGGCGCTGGAAGGATTCCAGCTTCTCGCCGGTCAACAGCCAGAGGATGTAACGGTACCTGTTGGTAGTGGCAGCGACCACTTCTTCTGGTATCCTGATGTCTGTTACCGTTGCCAGATCTGCATCCGACTCTGGGTTGAACTGGTCGATACCTCTGGTCTTGCCGAAATCGCGAACCGGCTGCTTATCGAGGCCTAACGGCGACTTCTTCTTCTTTTGCGCCGAGAGCCAATCGACCAACAACCAGAATCGGGACGAATCCGGGGTCAGAATCTCGTCACCCAGAGTTAAGCGGTCGTCGGAGTCGAGACCGAATTCGAACTTGGTGTCAGCGATGATGATGCCAGCTCGACGGGCAATACTTGCCGCTTCCTGATAAAGTGCCAGCGTAGCCAGTCTGGCGTCCGGACGAACAATCTTGACGTCCACGGCTTCATCGTGACCGGAGTCAGCTTTGGTGGTTGGCGTACACAGAGCGGGCAAGAGTTGCGAGCCATCATGATAGCCCGGCGGCAAAACATGTCCGCAAACCGGCTGTCCGGCAAGATACGGCTTTAAAGCCGAACCAGTCAGATAGCCGCGGGCAATGAACTCATGCGGCAGAATTCTGATCCGCCTCATGATTATTGCGCGCGTCAAGAGCTCGGGCGGCAAGGGTTGAGACAAATAGTCGTTAACCTTGTTACCGTAGGCAACGATTGCGTGCGGCATGACGCTTTCCAGCGTTTTCACCCAAAACGCCGTCAGGGCGGTTAAGACTGCGCCCTTATCCGGCACCAAGGTGTTGAGCACGAAATCGAAGATGCTCAGCCGGTCGGTCGTTATAACCAGCAGCAGGTCGGGATGTCCTGGTATCTCGTAGGTCTCTCTCACTTTTCCGGTGTGGATGTGCTTGAGGCCCATCCGCATTAGTGGACTATGGTCCCACCACACCTGTGATGGAATTTTAGGCATAGTGATTCTCCTTCTTGTATGATTGTAAGGAACGATCGTCCTCCCTAACAAAAAATCCGGCCCTCCGAATTAGAACTTCTGTTCTCCTCCTGGACCAGATCTAAATATATTATAATAAAACGACCAACGTCTGTCAATAATAAAATTTACCGCCTTGACGAACAATATAAAAATGAAATAATAATGTTATTGTGTAAACAAAGGAGGCAGCGTGGCCAATCCAACAATACGAGTCGTTTTCGATATTAAGCCCAGAAATGGTGGCGCTAAAGCCCACCATGTCTGCATACTGGGTCATCCGGGCACAATCGACGAAGCCAGATCCCGCGCTCGAGACAGAATTGCCGAGGCAAAAAGCGCCGACTCGTGCGTCACCAGCGCTATCATCGAGGAAAGCAATGGACGTGGCTGGCAGCCGATCGCCAATATCACCGGCGTCTAACCAAAGGAGGATTCTCGGGTTCGCGACTAAGCCGATCACTTCGGCTATCGCGAACCTTTTGTTATATAAAAAGACGGACTTAATAGCCGCCTTTTTAATATTTATTATGTTTTAATATTTTACAGCGAGGGAGCAATTACACAATTAATATAATTTTTTTCAGCGCCGTTTTCTAGCACAATGGCGCCATCGCCCTTGCTCCAAAAAACCAAAGATTCATCGGCGTTGGCATAACGTGTTCCATCGGCAGAAATAGTTTGAGGTAATTCGAAATTTCGGCTATCGCTTAAAATAATTTTTGCACTTCCCGAAGGAATCGGCGGTTCACCTGGCCTAACCGGCATTGTCTCACCTTTATAAAGGGTTGCCTCGATGGTTTTATTGCCCTCGCAAATATATTTTGTTTGAGCCGCGATATTGGATTTTTCTATATGAAAAACCCCATCGCTTTCATCAGATATAGCATCGATTATTGGCAATGAAGTATAGCTATTTATACCTAAGATATAATTACCGTCTGGATACATATCAGAAACCGTCCAATCTATGCTTCCGGTATTTGCCAAATTAACGAAAATAATGGGATCAAATTCCTGACCTTCAGTGGCTAACGGTGGCGGCGGAACTCTCCTAATAGTAATTGATATTTTGTCAGTAGCCGGTATGCCGCGCGTCTCCCATTTTATTTTGTATGTAGAGCCCCGTTCCAATGATTCTCCCCCATTAGGATAAATAAGTTTTATGGACGGCTTAGCGCTTATTAAAGAAGCGCTTTTATATTGCCAATACGTCAAGCCACCAAGAATAATAATAACGACTATTACCACTATCAATACGATTTTTTTCATAATTTTATTTTAAATAATTTAAGCATTTAGCAGTAAAATAAATAAGCCTATAAAAATGGTTATACTAGAATTATACTAAGGGTAAATTTTAAAGTAAAGCGAAAGGGTTAAAATTTTATTTTATTCTAATTTATAAACCCCGGACTTATGGTACTTTTCCTGAAAGTACGTCAATTTTTCTATCTCTTCCCTGCTATAATCCTGGCCGTCGGAAACTACTAACTTTATTTCGCCATCATCTTCTCTCAAAATACCGGCGATAACCACGCCTTTAAATTCTTTTAGCGGTTCAGTTGGACCCAGAACATAAGCATCAATCGGCTCATTGTCGGCCAGGGAAAGAGTATTAGGAATAAAACCATAATTTATCGGATAAATAGTATCGAATTTTTTATCCGGATGCTTCGAGCCTAAAGGCCGGTCCATTACAACCTTTACTTTTTTACCCAGCCAATTTTTTATTTTATTATCTTCCATAGCCTAACCATATATTTTATCTTCGTGACCGATAATTGCTGCGACCTGAAATAAACGAGCGTCTTGGACGGTGATAATTTGACGATAGATTATGTGCCACCGGGGGCGTCCTCTTTGGCGGCAAAGTCGGCAAAGCTTTAATTGGCACTGATCGGCGGATTAATTTCTCAATACTGCGAATATCACCGCGCTGATCAGGTGTAGCAAAAGATATTGCTCGCCCGGCATAGCCGGCTCGTCCGGTTCGTCCGATCCGATGGACATAATCATCGGTATTATCCGGCAAATCAAAATTAATCACCAATTCTATGCCGACTACATCAATGCCTCGAGCAGCAATATCCGTCGCCACTAAAACACGATACCTGCCTAATTTAAAGCCAGCCAAGGCCTCTCGTCTTTGAGGTAGCGATCGATTCGAATGAATCTCAGCCGAAGTATGGCCCATGTGTTTAATCGCAGTCGTAATTTTTCTAACTCCATGCTTGGTCCTAGCAAAAACAAGCACAATGCCATTATAATCAGTCAACATTTTTTCCAATAATTGTAATTTTTGGTCTTTGCTGACAATAAAAAATTCTTGCTCAACTTTAGTTGGCGCCGTGCCGGAAGGAGCCACCTCGATGCGCAACGGAATAGATAAGTGCGCTCTAGCTAAATGCACTACGTCGGGAGATAGGGTCGCCGAAAAAAGCATGGTCTGGCGATTTTTCGGCGCTCGAGATAAAATTTTATTAATTTGCGGCGCAAAACCAACGTCAAACATTCGGTCGGCCTCGTCAATAACGACAATCTTAACGTTATCTAATTTTACTGTCCCCTGCTGAAGATGATCGGCCAATCGGCC
Source organism: Patescibacteria group bacterium (assembly GCA_028715115.1). Classification (NCBI taxonomy): domain Bacteria; species Patescibacteria group bacterium. The sequence continues at coordinate 16,762 of JAQUSN010000003.1, forward strand.
CGGAGTAGCAATAATAATATTTGGATTGCGACGCAAAGATTGTATCTGTAAATTCATCGATGCTCCACCAATTAAAACCGCGGTTCTTAGCCCCAGGCTTCTGCCAATTTTTTGCAGCATCTCGTCAACTTGTAAGGCTAATTCCCTGGTTGGCAAAACAACTAATCCTTGACAATGATTAATGGCAATACGCTGAATCATAGGAATACCAAAGGCCAACGTTTTCCCGGTTCCGGTTTGCGCCACGCCGACAATATCCTTTCCCTCCATGGCCACTGGGATAACTTGGTGTTGAATGGGCGTGGGTTGTTTAAAATGAAGCTGATCTAATATTTCTAATATTTTGGGCGAGATTCCCAACCCTTGAAACCCGAAGGTTATTAATGGAGATTTTTCGTTCATAAAAAAATTTCTAATTGTTAGTGAATATATTTAATTACGGAAGTCATGTAAAAGTTTAATTTTTAATTATCGCGCATTTTTGCTGCGCTCTCCCCTGCCACATAGCCGGTGGTCCAACAAACCTGCAGATTATATCCGCCGGTCGGACCATTAAGGCCGAGGATTTCTCCGGCAAAATATAAATTATCAACTATTTTTGATTTCATTGTTCTGGAATCAATCTCCGTTAATACGGGACCGCCGGAAGTGATCATCGCTCGATTATATCCTGCTAGCTCCTTAACTTCCAGGATGAAATTTTTTAATAAATTTATCAAGCTTTTTCTTTCTTCTTTGGTAATCATATTCGCCTTTTTGTCCGGACCAATTTTTAATAAATTAATGATAATCGGAATTAATTTAGACGGCGCAAAATTAAGCAAAATATTTTTAAATAATTTATTGTTGCCTCTTTGAAAAGATTGTAAAATATTTTTCTCAAAATCACTTGGATCTAAATCGGGTATGAAATCGATTTTTATTATTTCATTATTTCCTCCGCTGATTTTTCTGCTTAAATCAAGTATAACCGGCCCACTCATGCCATCGCTGGTAAAAATCGCCTCTCCTCTCTTGATCTCAATTTTTTTATTATTTTTATATAACTTAATCTCAACGTCTTTTAAACTCAGGCCCTCTAAATCCTTAATAAATTTTTCTTTAAGAACAATCGGAGTCAGTGACGGTTTGGGACTTACGATTGTGTGACCCAGCGCTCTAAGCCAATCATAGCCATCACCGGTTGAGCCGGTTTGAGGATATGATTTACCCCCCACGCTAAAAATAAATTTATCGGCTTCTATTTCTTCCCTATTTTCTAAGATAATCTTTTCGATTTTGTTTTTATTTTTAATTATTTTTTTAACCTTAGCGTTAGTTTTGATGTTTACCTTGAATTCTTTTAAATAATTAATCAATATTTTTAATACATCGGTGGCTTTATTGCTGGCAGGAAAAACCCTTTGATTAGCTTCGGTTTTTGTTTTTAGCCCCCTCTTTTCCAAAAAAGCAATCATTTCTTCCGGACCAAATTTATAAAGCGGCGAGATTAAAAATTTTCCTTTTTGCTCGAACTTAACCGCCATTTGTTTGGGGTCGCTTATTTTATTGGTAAGATTGCACCGACCGCCCCCGGTAGTTAAAAGTTTAACGCCTAAATTTTTATTTTTTTCAATTAAAACAACGCGGGCTCCCAACTCGCCCGCCCGGCCAGCCGCCATCATCCCGGCCGGCCCCCCGCCGATTATTGCTATATCGTATTTCATGATTCTACTTTATTGCCTCGATCATTAGACTCTCTAAGGCAATTCCGTTATATTGCTTTTTACTAATTTCTTTATTCTCGTGTAAAATATTAACCTTAAAGCCTACGTCTTTTATTTTTTTTAAATAATCTTCTTTTAATAATGCTCCGGCGACACAGCCAGTTAACAAATCTTCATTATTTCTTTGTTCTTCTGAAAGCTCTTTCAATAAAACAATGTCGGAAAGATATGTCTTTCCACCCGCCCTTAAAACTCGATAAGCCTCTTGAAATGCTTTTGTTTTATTCGGCGTAAGATTAATAACGCAATTGGTAATAATAATATCGATGCTATTGTCCTTGATCGGCAAATTTTCTATTTCGGCTAGAATAAATTCTGTATTTTTAAACCCCATTTTTTGCGTATTTAATTTTGCCTTATTAATCATTTCCTCGGTCATATCAACACCGATAACGCGACCATTTTCTCCGACTCTTTTGGCGGCTAAAAGACAGTCTATGCCCGCTCCGCACCCCAAATCTAAAACCGTATCACCTTTTTTGATCATACTAAAAGCCACCGGATTGCCGCAACCAAGGCCAAGATTAGCTCCTTTGGCTAACTGAAGATCCTCTTCGGAATAACCGATGCTTTTTGAAATGTCTTGATTATTTTTGGAACCACAACTACAGCTGCAGCCACAACC